>JADZBD010000016.1 GCA_020852255.1 Bacteroidia bacterium
CGGCGATGTTTTTGGTTCCTGCCGGTGCGACTGTGGTCCGCAGTTACATGAAGCCATGCGGATGATAGACAAGGAAGGAAAAGGCGTGATCGTTTATATGAATCAGGAAGGAAGAGGCATTGGGCTGCTCAATAAACTGCAGGCTTACCGCTTGCAGGAAAACGGGCTGGATACGGTGGAAGCGAATGTTCAGCTGGGGTTCGCGCCCGACGAAAGAGATTACGGTGTAGGGGCGCAAATACTCCGCAGTCTTGGAGTCAGTAAAATCCGTCTCATGACCAACAACCCGAAAAAAAGGGCCGGGCTCATCGGATATATGCTGGAAATTGTTGAAAACGTACCAATAGAAATTCAGCCTAACCAGTTTAATATCAAGTACTTAACTACAAAAAAGGAAAAGCTTGGTCATAGCTTGCAACTTTTGGAAAAAAGACCCTAAGGTGCGAGGCCAAGCCCCCTGCTTTTATTAATTTTACACTCACAAACAAACAAAACCAAACACATGAAAAAATCTACTCTGTTTATTGCTGCTTTAGTTGCGGGGATGACCATGAGTGCACAGGTTCTGATCAATAACGGACCTTTCGTATCTCACCCCGGACAAGGTCCCGGAGGTGCTGATGCTTCCGCCCTTGATACAGCCACGCACTCCACTTACGGATTCGGTCACCAGCTTGCGAACTTCAATCGTGTTGCTGACGATTTCACCATCCCGGCTAACACCTACTGGTTCATTGACTCCCTGATCGTTTACGGTTATCAGACCGGTTCCTCCACCACATCCACAATGACGCATATTGACTTTTTCATTTGGGATGCGAACCTCGGAACAGGTACTGTGTTGTATGGAGATACTGCCAGCAACCTGTTCGACGGGTCAACATTCAGCAACTGCTACCGGACACGTACCTTCGATCTGGCAACAGCTAATACCCGTCCGATCATGCGTACTGTTCACAAGTTCAGCCCTCAGCTGATGCTTGGTCCCGGCACTTATTGGGTTGACTGGCGTTGCGGCGGAACACTTGCTTCCGGCCCCTGGGCAAATCCTGTAACTATTCCTTCACAGGTTAATATGGGTAATGCACAGCAAAAGATAGGTGCGGGAGCTTTCGCAGCACTTGCCGACGCAAAACTCAACAGCACTGTAGCGCTTCCTTTCCAGTTGAAAGGAACCGTTTCTGCTGCAGGAATTGATGAGAATTCTGTTGTTCTCAACATGAATGTATGGCCGAATCCGGTAACTGAAGTTGCCAATGTAGGTATCCTGCTTGCCAATGGCGCAAACCTGACTGATTATTCTTTCAGCCTGGTGGATGTGCTTGGTAAGGAAGTTTACAACGTGGCCAATCTTACTTCCGGAAATCTTCAGATTAATTGTACTGAGTTTCCCGCAGGCGTTTACATGTATCGCCTTACGGATGCAAACGGTACTGTGAAGAGCGGTAAGATCAATGTAGTCAAGTAATTTCTTTGCTTTCTATAGAAAAGACCCCGGGGTTCCCCGGGGTTTTTTTATGTCCGTACGTCAGTATTTCGTGTCCGGAGCGGACAAATCGTCTACGTCACTGCCCATTCTCTGCCGAAAGAGCAGGTTCGCGGGCTTGGATTACTTCTTGCGGGTTCTTAGAAAACGAAAGCTATGAACTTCTCAAACTTCACGATTAAATCGCAGGAGGCCATTCAGAGGGCCCTTCAGATCGCGTTGGGGAACGAACAGCAATCTATAGAACCCGGCCACATCCTCAAGGCGATACTGGAAGATGACGGAAGCGTTACGCCCTTCCTGCTTAAAAAACTGAACGTGAATCCGAAAACATTTTCGATCACGATTGATAAAACGGTCGAAGGCTATCCGAAAGTGAGCGGTGCGCAACCCTACCTTTCCGCCGCATCCAATAAAGTAATCGGCAAAGCGACATCCATTCTGAAAGAATTCGGAGACGAGTTCGTATCCATCGAACATTTATTGCTCGGCATGTTACACGGTGAGGATGCGGTTAGCCGGATAATGAAAGACGCGGGGATTACTTCAACCACTTTAAAGGCTGCCATTCAGGAATTGAGGAAAGGACAGAAAGTAACAAGTCAGACGCAGGAAGACACCTATAATGCATTGTCGAAATATGCCATTAATCTGAATGAGCGGGCCGAAAGCGGAAAGCTGGACCCGGTGATCGGACGGGACGAGGAGATTCGCCGGGTATTGCAGATCCTCACGCGGCGTACCAAGAACAATCCCATACTGGTAGGAGAACCAGGTGTAGGAAAAACAGCGATTGCAGAAGGACTGGCACACCGCATTATCAGTGGGGATGTACCAGAAAACCTTCGGAGTAAAAAAATATTTTCCCTGGATATGGGGGCACTGATTGCCGGCGCGAAATATAAAGGAGAATTCGAAGAGCGCTTAAAATCGGTGATAAAGGAAGTGATCAGTTCCGATGGAGAGATCGTACTCTTCATTGACGAGATTCATACCCTGGTAGGAGCGGGAGGAGGCGAAGGCGCAATGGACGCAGCGAACATTCTCAAGCCGGCTCTCGCACGCGGTGATTTGCGTGCAATTGGCGCTACAACGCTGAACGAATACCAAAAATATTTCGAGAAGGACAAGGCCCTGGAACGCCGTTTCCAGAAAGTGCTGGTAGAGGAACCCTCCTCGGAGGATGCCATCTCCATTCTGCGAGGAATTAAGGAAAAATACGAGAATCACCATAAAGTCAGAATCCGCGACGAAGCCATTATATCGGCTGTAGAGCTTTCCCAGAGGTATATCACGGATCGCTTTTTACCAGACAAAGCTATTGATCTGGTGGATGAAGCAGCAGCCAAGTTACGGATGGAGATGAATTCCATGCCCGTAGAACTCGACGAGGTTGAACGTAAAATCCGCCAGCTCGAAATCGAACGCGAGGCCATCAAACGGGAGAATGATACCGGAAAACTGGAAGGCCTGAACAAGGAGATCGCAGAAATATCTGATCAGCGAAATGCCCTCAAAGGAAAATGGCAGCAGGAAAAAGAGATGGTAGAAGGAATCCAGAAGGTGAAAGAGAAAATCGAACAACTGCGTCTGGAAGCAGAGCAGGCCGAACGAGCAGGAGATTATGGTAAAGTAGCGGAGATAAGATACGGAAAGGTAAAAGAGCAGGAACAGCTGCTGGAAGCGCACATGAAAGCGATGAGCGAGATGAAAGAAAAGGGATCTCCGCTAATCAAAGAAGAGGTAGATGCGGAGGATATTGCCGGTGTGGTTTCCAGATGGACAGGCATACCGGTGAGCCGGATGATGCAAAGTGAACGTGAAAAACTTCTCTCTCTTGAGACCGAATTGCACAAGCGTGTGATCGGACAGGAAGAGGCAATCATTGCACTTTCCGATGCGGTGCGCCGAAGCAGAGCCGGATTGCAGGATGTAAGGAGGCCCATTGGTTCCTTCATCTTCCTCGGCACAACAGGGGTGGGAAAAACGGAACTTGCAAAAGCCCTGGCGGAATATCTTTTCAATAATGAAAACGCCATGACCCGCATTGACATGAGTGAATACCAGGAACGGCATTCCGTTTCAAGACTCGTGGGAGCTCCTCCGGGTTATGTGGGTTATGATGAAGGTGGACAACTCACAGAAGCCGTACGCCGTAAACCATACTCCGTAGTATTACTGGATGAGATCGAAAAAGCACATCCGGATGTATTCAATATTCTGCTTCAGGTGCTCGACGACGGCCGCCTGACAGATAACAAGGGTCGCGTGGTGAACTTTAAGAATACAATAATCATAATGACCTCTAATCTGGGTTCTCATATCATTCAGGGCAATTTTGAACGCCTGAACGAGAACAACAGGGAAGAAATAATAGAAAGCACCCGTGCAGAGGTATTTGATCTTCTCCGGAAAACGATCCGGCCGGAATTTCTAAACCGGATAGACGAAACCATTCTCTTCACTCCACTTAGCCGAAAAGAGGTGATGTCCATTGTAGTGCTTCAGTTTGGCAGTGTGAAGGAAAAACTGGCAGAACAAGGAATTCGCCTGGGTGCCACTGAATTCGCCCTGGATTGGGTGGCCAATCAGGGATACGACCCGGTATTTGGTGCCAGACCCGTTAAAAGGGTGATTCAGAAGCATATACTAAATGAACTCAGTCGTCAAATCCTGGCCGGAAAGGTGAAAAAAGATAGTGAAATTATAATGGATGTGTTTGAAAACGAAGTAGTTTTCCGGAATCCTCTGGCGAAAGAAAAAAACGGGAAAATGCCCCAAAAGGTAGCCTGATGTTAAATTGTGTTAAGCCCCTGAATGTCGGTGCGGTTTTTGCGTTATACCAGTAGAAAGATTAGGAGGGAAGAATGAAAAATGAAACTAAAATGAAGAAATCAAAAAAGGCGGTCAAAGACCCGTCCGGAGAGGTAATCAAGGTTCAGCTCGACCACAGAACCATCATTTATGTGAAGAGTAAATCGGCGCTGCAAAGCTGGCTGACCCGCTATCCGAATGCAAAGGTGATTTGATTCTCCGATATATACCGATCAGGTCAAAATGGGGTTAGGGATGATCTGGTTTGGTTGGGGCTCCGGGTTCCTCCGGAGCCCTTCTTTTTTATACAGAGCATAGAGAAATTCGTAATTTCAGCCCCGTGAAAGTGAGAGGATTTTTCAAAGGACTGTTTTATTTCTTCCGTATGCACTGGTTCTTTGGATGGTGCTCCGGCCTTTTGATTTTTCTGGGTTATTCCTCACGTGCCTCCCGCTGGATCGCTCGCCATTCTCACCTAAAATTCAACGACTTTTATGTTTTCAAAAGGGTATACAACCACCGGCTCCGCTTGTTTGAGCATGTGATTGAAACGGAGAAACTCTCTGGTTTCGACTACCTGGAATTCGGAGTATCCAAGGGTCACTCCTTTCAATGGTGGAGGAAGCGTATAACCGACGCCTCATGCATGTTCTATGGATTCGATACGTTTACCGGGTTGCCGGAGGACTGGGGTCCTTATAAGAAAGGGGATATGTCTTCAGGGAATAGTTTTCCGGATGTGGAGGGCGATGCCCGCTGTATTTTTATACAGGGATTGTTTCAGCAGACCCTGCCCGGTTTTTTAGCGAATCATGCGTTCCGGCGCAGGCTGGTGGTGCATATAGACGCAGACCTCTACTCCTCTACACTTTATGTACTTACCACCTTGCATCCTTATCTTAAAAAGGGAGATATCCTTTTGTTCGATGAATTCAATGTGCCTGTTCATGAATTCAAAGCATGGTGCGACTACGTTGAATCCTATTATGTTAAGCATGAAGTGCTGGGAGCAGTAAATAACTTTCTTCAGGTAGCCATCCGGATCAACTGATATTCCGGCTTTTTCGAATGCGGTCATACGCCTCCTGCAGCCGCTGGAACTTTTCCTTCGCCCCCCGTTTTACGTCCTCTCCCATCCCTTCCACTTTATCCGGATGGAATTTAACAGCCATCCGCCGGTACGCTTTTTTTAATTCCTCATCGGAAGCGGTTTCCGGTATTTCAAGGGTCAGGTAGTCGTGCTTCAAATCCTGATAATAGGTAGCCCGGATACTGTCCGCGTCAGCTTCATTTACACCGAGGAAACCAGAAATCAGGTTGATCATTTCAACTTCCTTAGGATGGACCTCGCCGTCCGCTCTGGAAACGCCATACAGAAAATGCAGCAACTGCAGGCGTCCGGCCTGAGGCATGTGTGCCCGGATCTGCATACACACATCTTCCACCCTGATTTCCTGCTCCATGAGTCGCTTCAGCACCGACATCATTTCATTCGTCTTTATTTCACCAAAATTCTGACGAAAAAAAGAACGGATATAATCCAGTTCGGATCGCATCAGCTTTCCGTCGGCCTTCATCACCGCAGCGGAAAGAACCAAAAGAGATACATTGAAGTCTCCTTCACCGGTAGTTCCCCGGGCGGTGGCATTACCGGTACCTGAAAGATTGTCAACTGCACTTCCGAGCACAAAGCCCAATACAGCGCCCAGTGGTCCGCCGAAGGCCCATCCGATACTACCTCCCAGCCATTTCGCAAATTTCATATTGAAACAGGTGATTAGTTACATTTAGCGAGAAGTGTCTTCACGGCATCCTTGTGTACTGTAAAACTGAGCATCTTAAGCTTTACAAAATCTTCTCTAAAGAAATAGTATCCGAAACAAGCACTTTCCTTGCCGCAATTCCTTGATCCCGAACCGGAGTCCTTAATCAGGTACCAGTCTACCCCATCCTTCTCATAATATCCCACCAGATGCACTCCATGATCATCAGTAGAAGTGCCATTGGTGAAACGCATCTGCCGTGAATACTCATTAATATAAGGTCCGGGAATGTCAAAGTCGGGAACTACCGCCGCCTGGTAGGTAGGATCCAGGCCGGGTTCGGAAACATCACCACCGATAGCGATGGTGTAACCATTTCGTATCGCTGTTTTAATGGCCTTCATATATTCTTCCAGCGGTACATTATAATAATCTGTGCTATGCCACCAGTTGTCCGGAACATTATATTCAGCCTTTTTAAAATAGGGGGCCTCCATCAGCGACATAAAATCTACGTAGTCATCCGGATTCAACTTCAGTACATTGGTCATAAATTCTTTTGGGGTAATATTTTTTCCTTCGTGTTTTATTTGCAAAGGCACTTCTCCGATGTGATGATTTAAAATTGAACGTACGGTCTGGGAGACAAAGGTTTCGCTCCAGGCTCCATTGGCCTTCACCTGATTCATAAATGCGTTCAATTCCTTATACAACAGAACATGCGTATGATAAGGCTGCTTTTCATTGAGTCCGTCGTATACAGATAACGGCACAATTCCATATTCATTCATCATGCGGGTTACCGCGTTAGATTCAGATCCTTCTGCAAAGGCAGACATTCCGCGCTCCTTCACAAAGCGCTGCGCTTTGGCGAGGTATTCGTAATAAACGATATACATCTCCGACAATTTAACTTTTTTGCCGCTCAGACGAAACGCCTCCGATTCCAAAAATGAGATGGTGGAAAATCCCCAGCAGGTATTTGTTGCTCCCTGAGAAACAGGGTCGTTATACCACTGTCTCTTATAAAGGTTCAGCTCTTTCGGAATATCAAGTACTGACATATCCATCTTAAATTTTTTCGGTGCAGGTGCGGGAGGCGTATCCTCCTTTTGAAAACGCTCTATACCGGTTAGGATGTCTGTTTGAAAGAAACCGGGTTTAGCTTCCTGAAAAACGGCCTTATCCATTGGCAGAACCTGTGCCATTAAGGGTGAAAGTGCAGCAATAGCACAAACAAGAAAAGCTTTTTTCATAGTTTGAATTTTATGAGACAAAGATAAGAAAGGTGTTCAGGAAATGCAGGCCAGACAGCGTGCCACCACTTCATTATTTCCGACACCAATGCGGAGGCTGAGCGGCTGCCCGAAAACCGCCAGGTTACACACCATCAGGCCATTATCCGTTAACCGGGAAAATACCGCATCCTTCGCCTTTTCATCTTTAAAATGTACGTAAATAAAATTAGCATTAGAGGGAAGAGCATTTAGGCCTGCTTTACAGAGCCCCTGGAAGAGCGCATCCCTGGCAATGGCATTAGTTGATGCGCATGTATCAATAAATTTCTGGTCCTGTAGTGCGCTCAAGGCCGCCTCTTCCGCCAGGGCATTAAGAAAAAATGGTATCCTGCTTTGCTGCAACTTCTCCGCTTTATCCTTCGTGGTTACCGCATATCCCACCCTTAGGCCGGCCAGTCCGTAAATCTTTGAAAAAGTTCGCAAGAGAATCACATTTGGAAAGCGCCTGAAGAGCGATATTCCGTCAGGGAAGTCCGCTTTTGATGCATACTCTATATATGCCTCATCCAGGACCACCAGAATATGTGCCGGCACCTTCTGTATGAACTGCTCAATTGTAGAATGATGCATTACTGTTCCGGTAGGATTATTCGGATTTGCGATAAAAACAATTCGAGTGCCCGGAGTTATCTTATTGAGCAGATGATGGGTATTGAAGGAATAATTTTCGTGTGGAACCGCTACGTAGTTTCGGCGATGGGCAACGCTCAGTTGCCGGTAGGCTACAAAACTGCAGTCGAAACCCATGATTTCTTCTCCCGGCTCACTGAAGGTTTGAATGATCCCGTCTATCAGGCGTACCGAACCTGCACCAACAACTATATTGGAGGCATCAACAGATAATTTTCGCGCCAACGCTGCTTCCAGCCGGACAGGAGGAGCAGGATATTCATGTACTCTCAGCGGGCTGTTCCGGATGGCGGTGAGCACTTCCGGGGAACACCCGTAAAAGTTTTCGTTGGAATGAAGCCGTATAGGGGCATTTTTTTCACTCATTTTCCTGCACGGTCAAATAATTCAAAACAGATGTTGCGCAGCACTTCTTTTCGGTACCAGTCGGATGCTCTGAGATCAGAAATGGGAGATGCGTAACCCAGAACTTTCTCTGCGAATTCCAACTTTTCCATTTCCCTGATTTCATGGATGTTCTTTCCTTCAAGATACATGGCAGCGCTTCGTGCAAAACGAATCGTTGGAGCTACAGCACCAATAGCAATACCGGCCCTGAGAATAGTACCCTTTGCATCACATTGCAAATGAAAAGCGAGTGAAACAACAGAGCATTCCATGGACCTCCTGCTGCCTACTTTGATAAATCCTGAAACAAGCTGTCGTGATTTATTATGATTCTGAGGAATGTCTACCGAAAGGAGTAACCCGGTCTTTCCCAGAACGGTTTTCCTTACTCCTGTAAAAAACTTCAGAATACTCACCTGCTTTTTCCCGGCTGGCAGACTGATGCCGCATCCCGCTTCAAGTGCCATCAATGCACAAGCCACATCTCCTGAAGGCGACGCAGTACATAAATTTCCTCCAATAGTAGCCACCTGTCGTATCTGGTTCGACGCAAGGCTCAATGCCGCTTCTTTGAGCACCGGATAGTGCAGTCCTATTTCTTTGTTTGTGATCAGGTCATCCACTTTCACACCCGCGCCGGCCTTATATCCGCCGGAATATCTTTTTACTGCAAAAAAACCGGCGCTATTGATTCCGGTAATATCAATCAGTGTCAGATCCCTGATATCATCCTTCGCTATTTGCGGCAGCACATCTGTTCCACCGGCAATAAACCGAAAATTCTTACCTGCTCCGGTGCGCAGCACTTTTTTCAGCTCCGGAAGGTTAGACGGTCTTAGTACCTGAATTGCCATATACAGCAGTTATTATTAGTCTTTTCTTTTTGTTAATTTTTTTCTGCTTTTTTGCCTGCAATAATCCGAAGAACCTTTTCAGGGGTGATGGGAAGATCCAGTATTTCCGCCTGTAGCGCATCCGCCACTGCATTAGCGATAGCAGCCGCCGTTGGTATCAGGGGAGCCTCCCCCACTCCTTTTGCGCCGTAGGGTCCTTGTTTGTCCAGCGTTTCCACAGGGTAAAAGTGAATTTCCGGAATATCAGACGCCGTCAGCAATTTATAATTATGAAAGTTTGGATTCAGAATCTTTCCATCCTTCATTAACAACTCTTCACTTAGCGCATAGCCGATTCCCTGAACCACTCCACCTTGAATTTGTCCGTCCAGAAGCAGCGGATTAAGCACCTTACCCACGTCCTGCGCCACCCAGATATCTTTCACCCGTATGTTTCCGGTGTACGTATCTACTTCCACCTCAATGGCCTGTGATGCAAAAGCATAGGTTCCGGACACATTGCCTTTAAATGCCTTATCCTGAAAGCGGCTGGATGGTTCATAAAAATAACTGGCAATGGCCAGTTCGCCCGGTTCAGAAAAATGCATCTCCCGGACCACTTTATCCAGAGCGATGGATGCACCGGATACGGCCGAAACAATTTGCCCTTTTGTATAATTCATTGTCGCATCCGACTCTCCAAGCAACTGTGCGGCCTTCTTACTGAGTTTTTCCTTAAGCAACCGGATCGCTCCAAGCAAGGAATTACCGGCCACAAAACTGGTCCGAGAAGCATGCACACCCACATCCCAGGGTTTTACATCCGTATCCGTATTGATCACTTTGATTCTGCTGAGATCTATTCCCATCTCCTCACACGCAATCATCGCCAGCACGGTTTCCGAACCCTGCCCGATTTCATTAGATCCTGTAATCACCGTACAAAATCCATACGGATCAATTTTGAGGGTAGTTCCGCATCCGTCGGAGCGATAGATCTTTGCCCCTCCGCCCACATGCAGCATGGATGCATAACCGATGCCCTTCAGGAAACGTTGTTTATTCTCAGAAGGTGAAATAGTCCTCTTGTTCTCAGAGGCCGTGATAACGGTATCCAGGCATTCCCTGTGCCCGCACGTCTCATAGTGGAGCCCCTGCCCGGTCACTTCTCCTTTTTCATTTGCATTGATCCTTCGTATTTCCGTTTTACTTATTCCGATCTCATCCGCCAGCAGGTCAATCATTCTTTCCAGTGCAAAAGTTGCCTGTGGATTTCCGTACCCTCTGAACGAGCCGGCAAACACATTATTCGTATACACCGCTTTCGCATCAAAACGGCAGGCGGGCACTTTGTACAGCGAAGAAAAGGCCTGCATGATCACAAACGGAGTGGTTGCCCCCCACGACGTGTAGGCGCCGTTATCTTTTAAAATATTTACTTCCCTGAAAGTGAAACGCCCTTTCTCGTCTATACCGGCAGTGAGGTCAATAATCATAGGTTGCCGCGTAGGAGATGCAATAAATTCTTCTTCCCTTGAATACAATAGCTGCACGGGTCTGCCGGTTTTGATTGACAAGAGTGCGCAGATCGGTTCAAAAGGATACATATCCAGCTTACTTCCGAATCCTCCACCGATCACCGGTTGAATGATACGGATATCCGATGGGTTCATTTTAAGAGCATGTGCCATATCCCGCTGATAGAGAAAAGGGACCTGCGTGGAACTGTAAAGCAGCAGTTTTCCGTCAACCGGCGAAAAGGAAGCGGTAATATTGCTCGTTGCCATACAGGCATGCGTCATCCGGGGAAGTGTAAATCTTCTGGAGAGAATCACCTTGCTGCGCTTCCGCTGCTCCTCCACATCCCCATGTTCATAGTGAAACACTTCTGCGATATTGGGATGAGAAAACTTTCCTGACGAATAAGGATTAATACGCGGTGCATTTTCTCTGAGTGCTTCTTCGGGACAAAAAACGCCTTTTTTAATCTTATACTTCACTTTAATCAGCCGGATCGCTTCCTCCGCAATCTCTTTGCTTTCCGCAGCTACCGCAGCAATTTCATCCCGGATACATCCTGTTACACCCTTCTTCAGGATCGGATGATCCCGCTTGTAGCTGATATTATTTGTATCCACATCGTCTCCTGTGATTACGCATACAACTCCGGGTAACTTTCGTGCAGCAGAGGTGTCCAGTTCAAACTCCGCTCTAGGATGCGCTGTCCGCAAAATCGCACCATGCAACATTCCCGGAATCTCGATATCATGCCCGTATACAGCACGCCCTGTTACGCGGATCTTTGCATCCTGTTTCGGAACCGGTTTCCCAATAATTGTATATTCCTTTTTCATTCTGACTGTGCAAGAAGTTTCTCCGCTGCATCTATGATCTTAACATAGCCCGTGCAACGGCAAAGATTACCTTCGAAATGCTTTTTTATATCATCCCTGGAAAGAGATTTAGTTCCCCTTCCTGATTTCTTCCTGCTTTTGTGTGTGTTCAGCAAGGCCTGCATAGAAATAGCCATTCCCGGAGTACAGAAGCCGCATTGCACCGCGCCTTCCTCTACGAGTGCATTCTGAACAGCGCTCAGAGCACCTCCCGGGCCGGTTAATCCCTCTACCGTGGTAATTTTCTTTCCTTCTGCCCGCACGGCCAGATAGAGGCATGAATTAACAGGAATGTCGTTCACAAGAACCGTACAGGCTCCGCATTCACCCTCATGGCAACCCGGTTTTGTGCCCTTTAGTTTTAGCACATCTCTCAGCACATCCAGCAACAATGCAGCCGGACGTACTTTCAAGACATGCCGGTTTCCGTTCACAGTCAGAGATAAGGATACACTCTCTTCCTGTTTCACTTTTACCCGTTTAACTGTCTTTTTCATTATGATTTCATATTAAGGGTAAGTTCTTTTTTATGATTTCTTGCCCAAGCTCTCCCCTGACTGAAGACGACCAGGGATCGGTTCAATAATCCTTCAGTAATTGTGTTTCTCATCGCTTGAATCATTGTCTCCTCAGTAAAAGGAAAGTTGTCCAGGGAAAGAGCAGCACCCAAAAGAAACACATTCGATTGAGACTGGCTGATACCCTCAGGAAATTCATCCACATAGATATGATCCAAAATATTGTTCCTCATCCATGCTAGCAGCGGTTCCGCCTCCGGATATAAAAATGTCCCGTCTTTCACTGAGAATGGCTCTATCCTGGTTTTCCCGAAAATTACTCTGCTCTCACTGTGCAGATGCCTCAGGCAGCGCTGCGTTTCGAGAAACTCAAGCCCAATCAGAATATCCACATTGGATTCGCCGATGAACCCCGTACAATTTCTTCCGATGCCAATTCCTGCTGTAACTACTCCTCCCCTTTGTGATAAACCGTGTATCTCACTGGCACAAACCGGTACACCGGAAATGAGCGCAGCTTCCGTAAGAATATTTGTCAAAAAGACAATTCCCTGTCCGCCCACACCGGATATTAATATTTTAGCGCGCTTATTCTTCATACGCTCAGGGATCTTAGCCAATTTAAGGCATCTGTTTCCTTAGAAAAAACGGCCGTCGGATACAAATGCTTCCTGAATTTAGAGATCAGGTTTGCATACATCCGGTGGGGAAGGTTATTTACCACCACTCCGGCGGCCAGGCGGTGACGGGCAGGATCCGGGCCATACAGGTATTTACGGGTATCTTCATGCATTTCCCCGAAAACTCCGGTCAGAATCATCGTACGAACCTTTTCCCCACCACACATTTCCTCGCATTTTGCTATTAATTCTTTAGCTTTCGATAAAGTGAACTCGACGTCGTGATAATACTTTACAATAAGAATCTCATCCTCGTTGAACCACATATCAGCAACAGAAGAAGAAACGACCTCTCCCTGTTTCGTTTTAAACTTCCATGATCCCTTCATGTTTCTCTATTTTTTCGGTTATCCAGCTAATGGCGTTATTCGGACAAACATCAATGCACAATCCACACAGCGTACATCTTGCATCATCAATAACGATTTTCCCGTCTACTTTCACCATGGCGGGGCACCCGAAATTATCAATACAATGATTACATTTCATACACGCCTGGAAAAGATCAAATTTTTCCAGTTGCTGTTTAACGGCTGCAGCACCATTTTCTGAAAACCCGGAGAGGGATACACCGCTTGTCCTGACGGCCTCCTTCGTACTCCGGTTCAGCTTACTGAGCGCCTGTTCCCCTTCATAGCTGAATCGGTAATTCTCCAGTAACTTCCTGACACCTACTGCAGCACGTTTGCCGGATGAGATAGCACCTATCACACTCATATTGTTTCCCGAACTTATATCCCCGGCGGAAAAGACATTAGGAAATTTATCCATGGTGCCGTCGCGCAGCCGGTTTTCTTCATCAAAATCCTTAGCTCCGATCTCGCTCAGCGCCCGTGTATCACTCTCCTGGCCGATCGCCGTGATCACATAATCACACTCCAGGTTAGTCCGGATATCTTTTCCTGCATTGCTCTCCAACACCGCATTCCAGCCTCCCCTTTTTGATTTCTCAATTTTCACCAGAACCGTTTCCGGAAGGATCTCCGCTCCTTCGCTCTCCGCATGACAGACTTCCTCTTCCAGTGCCGGCATTTGATTCCGTTTTTCCAAACAGGAAACAATTACCTTCCCTTCGGGGAATCTTTTACGTGCAGATCTTGCAGCGTCCATGGCACTGTTGCCGCCTCCGATGACCAGCACCACCTGCTCACCCGCTACGGCCGGAAGTTCGTCAGAATTGTATTTTTTCAGAAAAGAAAGGGCATCTAAGCACCGTTCAGAAGACATCAGGTGTTCAACAAGCGGTAATATCCGGGGCTTCCACATTCCGATGGCGAGAATCACGGCATCAAACTTTTCAGACAGACTGCCCAGGGTGAAATGTTGTCCCAGCGACTGCCCAAAATGAAAATCCACTCCCATTTTCCGAAGCGCCATCGCTTCTGTTTCATACCCTTTTTTATCCATTCTAAAAACGGGAATTACGGAGGAAACCATCCCGCCCGCCTTCTCCATTTTTTCAAATATCTCTACTTTATACCCATTCTGCACAAGATCATACGCTGCGCTGAGCCCAGCAGGGCCGGCGCCAATAACCGCCACCGTTTTATTCATCTTTCTGGCATTTCCGGACCGGGACACCGGCCGTGAAAAATCGCTGAACCATTCTTCCTTTGAAGCAACAAATTTTTTGAGTGCCCTGATAGGTACCGGATTTTGATTGCCTGAAAACAATTCACAAGGACGGTGACAGATATCGCCACAGGTGCGGGCAAACAACATTTTATCACGTACCATTTCAACTGCCGCCCGATAATCACCTTCCAGTATCGAATGGAAGAACCCGTGATTACATATGTTAGCAGGGCAGAGCTGCTCATCTCCAGGAACGGATACTTCGGATAAAAGTTTTTGCCGGGCTCTGGAAAGATTAGCAACCGGTGAATATATTCTTGAACATGCCAGTGCAATATCTTCATGGTTTGCGCAGGTATTACACCGTTGCGGGTCTACCTGTATTCTGACTCGGCCCTCACTCCCCTTCACAAACTCCGGAAGGAAAATACAAGGTGATTTCGCAACCACAACCGAAACTCCCCGGTGTTCCATCGCACGGCTAAATGCTGTGAAGCTCTCTTTTAATTCGAAAGGATTAATGCTTTCAACCACCTCAATACCAAGTCCGCGCAACAGCGGTGGGATATCGATCTCCTGGTATTTGGATTCCTTCTTTGAAGCACCGGGGTGCGACTGGTGCCCGGTCATTCCGATTGTCCGGTTATCAAAAATAACGACGAGTATATTTGCCCGGGTATAAACCGCATTCACCAGCGCTGCAAGCCCAGAATGAAAGAAAGTTCCATCTCCCACCAGTGCTACCAATTTACGCTCATCTCCGGCAGAACGAAACGCTTCACCAAGCCCCTGAGCCATTGAAACGCTCATTCCCATGTGATTGATGGTGTCGATCATTCGCAATGGAGGAAGTGCTCCCAATCCGAAGCATCCAATATCTCCGCAGAGGATAAGATCTGATTGTTCTCTGGGTATGGCAAGTTTCAACAGATAAAAGGTAGCCCGGTGAGGACATCCGGCACACAGGGCCGGTGGCCGTGTTGGCAGTTGGGAATTCAAGGCACCCGGATTTAGGTGCCCCTGTTTCCGGCCGGCTCCTTTACCGATAAATAGTCTTAAGACGTCGGCGATAAGATCAACACTGAACTCACCGCAGGGTGACAAGCCTGCGAATCCTTTGCCGAATATTTTTGTTCTGATTTCGTTCTTCTGGGCAAGCACTCTCACCCTGTCTTCAATAAAAGGATCCAATTCTTCAAGGACAAGAATCTTTGAAAAACGTCTTTTTAAAAATTTCAGGACCTCGCGCTCCGGAAAGGGATGAATCATTCCCAGATTCAGCACCGAAACAAGTTTTGGATCAGTGATCAGTTCCTTAACATATTCAAGTGCAACACCACTGCTGATAATCCCGGTTTTAGTCCCTGCCGAGCGGTATTGCAAATGGCTGAACGTTTTTTGCCGTTTAGTGACAGGGCGGCCCGTAAGTTTGTTTAAAAGGCGGGCATGTGCCGCCGAGGTACGCGCCGGAATATTGATATGTTCCGGCAGACGATCAAAATGTGCTGGGCGTTCGTTCTTTTGCAAAGAACCATAATTCACAACCCCTCGTGAATGTGAAACCCGTGTAGTAGTCCGGATAATCACCGGAAGTTTTAGTTCTGCTGAAAGCAGAAAAGCCTCCCGGGTCATTTCCAGAGCTTCGGCAGGATTGGCCGGATTAAAAACCGGTACATTGGCCAATGGTCCCCAGTGGCGTGAATCCTGTTCATTTGAACTGGAATGGCATCCGGGGTCGTCACAAACAACTACCACCAGCGGTGCAATAATAGATTGATAAGGAATGCTCATCAATGCATCGCTGGCAACATTCATTCCCACGTTCTTCATTACACACATTGCGCTGCGGTTCCCGATAGAGAAGGCGATGGCTTTCTCTAATGCAATTTTTTCGTTTATGCTGTATTCAAAATAAATCCTGTGAAGGCATTGTGAGGGGTGTTTTTTTTGATTTTCGTTTGACGACTGAAATTGCCAGATATGATTAAATACCTCAGAAATCTCTGTTGAAGGTGTGCCGGGATATGAAAAAACTCCATCCACTCCGAACTCAACAGCTCCCCGCGCCACCGCCACATTTCCCATTACCACGAATTTTTTTGGCGTGGAGAACGTGCTCAGGATATTTATAGTTGGCCTCAGCATCACACGACTTTTTTGTCAAACAGGGTTTGAATGGCGGTGTCTGTTAGTCCGGATTCCTTGAGGACCGCTCTTGTATTCTCCCCCAGCCGAGGGGGGAACGACAACGTGAAATCCGAAGCAGATAAAAATTCTGTAGTATAGGAAGGAGGTGACAAAACCGCCTCTTTGCCATCCGGCAAATGTGTTTTTACCGAAGTTTTCTTTACAAATTCGAGAGCAGAGACTTCCCGCACAGAATTGATCGGAGACACAGAAAGATCCATGGAAAGACATAATTCATAAAAACTCTGCGTGGTATGCTGCCGTGAAATTTGGCCGATTTCCTTGTAGATCGTCTCCTTTTCCTTTAAGCGCCCTGCATTTGTGGTTCTTGTTTCCGAAGCCAGCGATTCAAAACCCTTTGCGGAGACCAGTCGCTGCCACTGTATATCATTCCCAATGGCCAGATAAACAAAGCCATCACTTGTTGGATAAGCATTACAGGGAATAAAGCTTCGGTGCTCATTGCCACTTCGCTTAAAAAGTTCATCGTCACTTTTTACGAAGTTAAGCTGCGGCAGGGCGGTTATCAGCCAGCTTGCAGCGCACTGAGCCATTGAAATATGAATTTGTTTTCCGTTGGTACCGGAGCCGCTCTTTCCATTCGCTTTACCCAGCATGGCCAGCACCACCTGCGTAAACGCTTCGTCACCCGCCTTCAGGTCGATAACAGGTATACCACAGGGCACAGGAGTGCCATTCGATTCCCCGGTAAGGTAGGTGAACCCGAGCAATGCCTGTAATGCCGGATCGTATCCGGCACGATCCGGATATTCAGGACCCATTGCGGAGATACCACACCAGATCAGGTCTTTATTGGCGCTTCGAAGAGTTTCAAAATCAATACCCAGTTGTTTGTAACGCCGGGGGAGCGTATTGCACATGAATACGTCCACCTTCAATTCACTTATCAAGGTTAAAAGCAACGCCCGCCCCTCCGGTGTTCTCAGGTTTAGGGTAATGGCTTCCTTTCCTACATTTGGTGCAACATAATACGAGCGTGCATCCCGATAACCCAGATCGGCGCCGATATACCGGTTTGGATCACCTGCATTTTCGCTGCCTTCCTGAGGCGTCTCGATTCGTATCACGCGGTAACCCTGTTGTACCAGCCGCTGCGTAGCATACGGGAGTGCAAGCGCCTGTTCAAGAGAAAGTATGGTGACTTGTTTTGACATAATCAGAAGAAAACAGGTTCTTTATATTCCCCGTAAACTTCCTTCAGCACACCGACAATCTCTCCCACGCTGGCATAATTCTTCACTGCATTAATTGTTGCAGGCATCAGATTCTTATTTTCCTTTGCATCTATACGCAATTTTTCGAGTGCCGCATTAACTTTTGCTGCATCTCTGATTGTACGAATCTTCTTCAACTTGCTTATCTGGTCTTCGGCGGCTTTCGTATTGTACGGGTGAAACTCTACTGTTTTTGCTTCCTCTTCCTTCCGGAAACAATTGACCCCCACTTTAAGAATATTTCCGTCTTGCATCGCTTTTTCACGTAAATAAGCCTGTTCCGAAACAGCTTTCTGTATCTTACCTTCTGTAACGGCTTTGATGATGCCTCCCCACTCATCCACCTTCTTCATTTCGGAACGGATCAATACTTCAAACTGATTTGTAAGTGTTTCCACATAGTACGACCCGCCCAGAGGATCCACGGTATCACATACCCCCATCTCATGAATCATAATCTGCATAGTTCGTAACGCAATCTCTGCAGATTTTTCTGTTGGTATAGTAAACGCTTCGTCGTATGTGCAAAGCGCCATGGTTTGAGTGCCTGACAAAGCAGAAATCAGTGCGTAATATGCTGTACGCACAATATTGTTTTCCGGCTGCTCTTTAGTGAGCCCGGCACCGCCGCCGCCGGCAATCATACGCATCCAGCCCGACTCCTCTTTTTTTGCCTGGTACTCCTCCTTCATGATTTTTGCCCACAACCTGCGGCCCCCTCTGAATTTCGCGATCTGTTCGAACAGATTGCCGTAAATATCAAAGTTATATGAGAGGCGGGAAGCGAATTCGTCTATATTAATCCCTCTTCTGATCGTTTCATCTGAGTAAGCTTTCGCAATGCAGAAGGCATAGGCCATCTCCTGCACCGGATTTGCCCCACTTTCACGAATATGATAACCGCAAACACTCACGGGCGAATACCGGGGAATATTTTTCGCACAATATTCGATGGTATCAACCACCAGTTTCACGGAGTGATTAACGGGAAATATCCAGGTTCCCCGTCCGATGAATTCCTTAAGAATATCATTTTGCGCGGTACCCCTGAGTTCGCTCAGGTTGTATCCTCTTTTTTCCGCCAGAGCAAAGTACATCGCCATTATCACCAAAGCAGAACCGTTAATGGTCATGGAAACGGTGATCTTTTCCAGATCGATATCTCTGAACGCAATTTCAAAATCTTCCAGCGTATCAACCGACATGCCAACTCTTCCTACTTCCCCTTTCGCTCTCGGATCATCGGAATCCAGTCCGCACTGTGTTGGGAGATCGAAAGCCACATTGAGTCCGTTCTGACCATTCCGGATAAGGAATTTGAACCTTTCATTGGACTCCTCAGGTGAAGCGAACCCTGCATACTGACGGATGGTAAAGGGTCGTTTCCGGTACATCAGGGGATGAATTCCCCTTGTAAACGGGAACGCTCCCGGTTTTTCCTGCTCGCCTTCAGGGTTAGTACGGATCACATCTTCCCGTGTATAAAGGGGTTTTACCTCGACACCTGATTCCAGGATCACCTGATTCAACTCAGTTGCTTTGGGTTTTATGCTTTCTTTCTGCATGTTGTTCAGTTCAGTTTCCCATTACTTTGTCATATTCACTTCCTACCCGTCCCTTTCTGCACTGGGGAGACACCATAAACTTAGCGGAGATCTTTGCCTGAACAGTGATCGCATCTTTAAGATCTGCTTTACAGGAGTCTTCGATACATTTGGCAATTGCACGCACCGACTCGGAATTTCCGTTTGCACCGGCGATGTATTTATCACTGATCACCAACTTGGTTACAGGGCCTTCCTCCACTTTGCGCATGGGCAGGGCCGATTCTCCCTTCTCCATGATTTTCCAGGCCATAGCCAAATTTTTCTCCAGCGAATCAGAATAATCGGCGAACCAACCTACGGTTTCACCGGCCTTCACCTGCTTACCAACCAGAAGCATGTCGATCAGTTTCTGACGGTCAGCAGGGCGTGCCTTTCGGATAGCCCAGTGGCAACCCTCCATTCCAGGCACCACAGGCAACGTTACCTCCGGCATAGAAAGTACGGTATCTTTTGTTGCAAATAAATAATGGCAATGCATCATAAGTTCCAGCATGCCTCCCATGCATCGCTTTCCGCTGATAAATCCAACGGAAATGTCGAATTCAGAATGCAGCCTCCGGGCTGTTTTTGACCATGAATAGGCCACGTCCTGTCCTGCTTTCTCATCGGTTATAGCCGGGAAGAACTCTGTGGTGTCTGCACCCACCATTTGAGTGGAGAAGTGGAAGTCGCCGGTAACAATAACTCTGCGGATTTTATTCTTCTTGAGCCAATCGATCGCCCTGTTCAATTCTTCATTCACATCGCTGTTGTAGCTTTCACGTGAAAGTGTAATCACACCGGTTTTTCCATTGTGTTCAGCATTGACATACAACTGCTGCCATTCCGGGCTGTTAATCTTTTTTAATACCTCGGGGTACCATTTTGTTTTTGCGGCCTCCGGATGATATTTGTGGTAGGCCTTAATGGTCTGAAGCACTTTTGACTCACCCATACGACGTATCAGTGCCAGCATGCCGCGAGTAAACTGAGCGCACAGTTCTCCGATGGAATTCATAGTAGTCAGATCGCTGCGCTGTTCGTGGATCATGATGGTGGTCATCTGAAATAAAGCACCCTGAATCATCACCCTCAGCATTTCCTTTTCTTCCTCATTCATCGTCCAGTTCACCAGCGGCCGGAAATGATCCAAGGGATACCAGTTCATTCCGCTGTCTTTATGTTCTACCAGATTGGCCGCCGGAGCGAACAGCGGGCCGTATTCCAGACTAAGATGATGGAGGCAGGACCAGGTAAGAAAGTTGGAGCCTTTAGCACCAATTGCATCATGCGCACGGAAAGGGTTGGGGCCTACCAACTGCCGGATATATTTATCCAGTTTCCAATACGGCATATTAGTCTTTTCTGCAAAACGCACACCGGCGTTCATCAAACCGCAGAAGAATACATCAAGTACAAAGGACCAGTCGTCGCTTACCTGCATGGGAATCAGTCCCATTGACCATAAGAGCCGGGTTTGATCAGAAACCTTTCCTTCCACGATTTCAAATATTTTATTGATTTCGTGAGGGAAAGCCGGATGGGCAATACCAACACCCAATTGGGAAGCAGGAAATCCGGATGTAACGGACCAGATATGGATGCCGGGAAACTCCTTCCTGAACAGCTTATAATGATCTTTTTTAAGTTCCAGCTTTTCGGGGATGGCTTCCAGCAGGAACTTAGGCTGGTAACGCTTCAAATCCGCGGGCAATGATTTCCCATCGTAACTCAGCCGAATAATATTTTTCATAATATTATCAGCGCCTGCTTTACCAAAAGCCTTTACGAGTCCGGAATATTGCTTGGAAATTCCGTCCGGTGAACCGGGAAGATCCAGCGCGATAATCGGCACACCATAGTCCAGCAGACGTGACGCGAACTGCATTACCTTTCCGGCACCTACAATACCATTGGCACCGGATATGATCATGGCACCACGTTTGCCTTCAGGTCCGAATACTTTAGTGACCATTTCTCCGGTACTTACCGGAAGCTGTCCATTTTGAAAAATATCCATCACGCTTCCGAGTCCGAGCGATTCGAGGGTAGATTTTCTGAGCGATTGTTTCATGTTTATCTTCTTTTAATCAACTTTAAAAACCGATGCAATTCCAACGTCTCCGGCAGCGCAGCCGAAGATGAGCACATACCCGCCTCCAATATCTACAGCCTCCTCAAGTGCTTCAATGGTTACGCGTGTAAGGGTTGGACCCTGGGGGTGACCAAACACGAGAGGGCAACCGTTATTATTCATTTTTCGCCAATCATAATTCATCACTTTTGCAAATACGGCGTCATTGATCGCAAATGGGTTGTGGTCTTTAATCACGGCCATATCTTTCAATTTGAGTCCTGTAAGCTCAAGTACCTTCTGAACAGCCAGCGCCGGTGCCTCAGGCATGCAGGACGCCCCTGCTCTCACCTCTGCCTTACCTACGAATGTTATTTCCACCTCCGGCTTCCGGCTAAGCGATTTTGCTTTTTCGGGAGAACATACAATCAGGGTAGCCATTCCGTCGGCTGCGTGGGTTTGAGTTCCACCGGTTACACAGGAATCAAGTTCACGCATGCCGCGCAAGGTGTCAAGGGAAATCTTCTTCACTCCCAGATCCTCCGATATTTTTCCCATTGATTTACCCTGCATATTCAGGACCTCGAGCGGGAAAGTTACCCTGTCCAGAAATCCGCTTTCCTTTCCCTTGAAATACTGTTCGTACCGGAACGCGGTCAGCTCATCCACTTCTTTTTTCGTAATTCCGTACTTTCTGGCCACATTACCCGCAGAGGTGATCATTGCTCTGCCTGTAGCTGGATCAAAGCCAAAATTATCCCATACATCGCTGATCACTTCCGTTCTCCGGTAGGCCCGGCGCTCAGGAAAAACCCCGACGGGTGAATCACTGGTCCGGTCGAATGTGAGCACCCCTACCGCTTCACTTGCTCCGCTTTGCACTTGAGCACCCGCCAGTACGATGGCCTGTAATCCGGTAGCACACGCCTGTTCCATCTGAAAGCCCGGCACCCTGCGTCCCATGCAGCTGGCCACCACCGTAGCATTCCAGAATTTCCAGTGCCAGGGAACCGTTGAGCCGATGATGAGGTAATCGAGTTCAGAGAGGGGCATTTTCCGGCTGCCGTAAATCCGTGCCGCAGCCTCACCGGCAAACTGACCGATATTCACCTCTGCGAGAGGCGAGCTTTGCCATGCGGGGAAATAACTGCTACCCCACGTTCCGTAAGGAATTCTGGCATTGGGAAACATAACTGGTTTTTTCATTTTAGCATTGATTTAATATATCCAACAACGGTATTTATCTGAGTTCCGGTTGCAAAGGCGCGCGATGCTCCCGAATTTTCGAGCAGGGGAACATCCCCTGAAGGAATATTTCCGCCCACGATCCAGGGCGTTTTCAGCTGCTTCCGGTTCATCTCCGTGGCCATTTGTTCACAAAGTATCGCATGTGTACCGGAGAGAATAGAAAGGCCGATTACATCCGCCTTCTCTTTCATCGCTCGGTCCACTATTTCTTCCACAGACTTACGAAGGCCGGTATACACTACTTCGAAGCCTTCCTGCTTGAGGGCATGCGCAAGTACCTTAACGCCTACATCGTGGCCGTCAAGTCCGGGTTTGGCAAGTAAAACTTTCTTTCCCATAGTTATAATCCTAATTCCTTTGCAATATTGATTTTCAGTATTTCTGACGTGCCTCCTCCTATGAGTGTAAAACGTGCATCGCGGTAATAACGCTCCAGATTATATTCCATGGCATAACCATAGGACGCGAGGACCCGGCAAGCTTCATCGCATATGCTCACGGCGTTCTCGGATGCAAGATATTTGGCGACCATGGCTTCTTTTTGCCGGGGCAAGTCCTTATCACTCATGGCGGCGGCATACAGCACATAGTTTCTGGCAGAATCAAGCCGGACAAACATTTCGGCGAGTTTCATTTGCATCGCCTGGAACTTTCCAATGGGTTTTCCGAACTGGACACGTGTTTTTGCGTAGGCAAGTGCCTCTGTGAACGCGGCATCTGCCACGCCCACAGCTATCGCAGCGGTCATAATCCGGATCTCTGCAAGAATTTGTCTGAGACAAGCCGTTCCACCACCCGGTTCTCCCATCAGATACTCCGCCGGTATCTCCGCGTTCATGAAAGAAACCTCTGACGTAAGCGAGGCCTTTACTCCCATTTTTTCAATAGACTTCCCAATAGTAACACCTTTTGTATTGCGGGGAACAAAAAAAACGGATAGCTGATCGGACTGATCAATTTTGGCGAAAACCGTGAAAAAATCAGCTACAGGGGCTGAGGTCACCCAGGTTTTTGTGCCGTTCAGGCGAAAACCCTTCTCACAGGTAACCGCAGAAGTTTTCAGCGACATCAGATCACTTCCGGAGTCAGGTTCCGTCATGCAAATCCCGCCGATGAGCTCCCCACGGAGTGCAGGTTTAAAATACTGCTCCCGGATCTCCTTAATTCCAAAACGGTAAAGAAAATAGGTTCCCATCAGTGATTGCATTGTACAGGCGGCCGCAAGGGATACCGATCCGCGGGCCAGTTCCATCACCGCCAGGCAATAGGATACCACATCCGCTCCGGATCCGCCTTCATTTTCCGGGTAGCGCATTCCGAAGAAACCAAGATTCCCGGCTTCGCGAAACAATTCGCGGGGAAACTCCTTTCTTTCGTCCATCAGTGCTGCCGCAGGCTTTACCTTCCGGTCTGTAAAATCCCGGAAAGTATCTCTGATTGTTCGTTGTATCTCATTCAGCTGCAGCATGAACGCTTTTCATTTGGTATTTACGGAATGACTACTGTTGCTTCGATTTCTATTACTGCCGGATGATCAAGCAAATCAACCACAAAGATCATACTCATTGCGGGATAATGATTTCCGATCAATTGTTTCCAGATCGCACCCAACTCCCTGCGTGAAGCGAGGTACTGGTCTCTGTCCTTGCAGAAACAAGTCATCCGGCAGATGTGTTCCGGCTTACCTCCCGCCTTATTTATAACAGCAAGAATATTTTTTAGTGCCTGTTCGAATTGGGGGACGAGCTTCTCGCTATGAAATTTCTCCTCCGGCGACCATCCCACCTGACCTGCGATAAACAATATTTTCTGCCCTGCAGCTAAAACGCCGTTACTATAACCTTTGGGTTTAGGCCATCCTTCGGGAAGAATAATTTCATGTTTCATGGTTATATATTTTTCAGCCCATAAAGATTCCTGGCTGCCTTCTTGCTCACTACATCATTCTTCACATCCTTTCGAACCTGTTCTCTGTCTCTGCGTTTCGGATTTCCAAACCCACCTCCACCTCCGGCCACCTGCACATAGAGTGTTTTATCCGGTATCCCGTTAATAATGTCTTTACTCATTGGGACAATTTTCTTCCCGGAGGGATATTTGAGTTCAATTTTATTTAACAGGCTGCCTTTCCCACCGAATAAACCATAATTTGGTTCTACATCTCCGTCTCCGAAGACCACCATCGTGGTATTACCTCCACGAAGAAGAATTCTCGTAATGGTTCCTAATCCACCACGCCAGGTACCAACACCTCCGGAATCACAAAGGTATTCGTGCTGCTGGATAAGGTGAGGAGTTTGCTGCTCATACATCTCATAATCCTGATCCAGCACACCACCGGAAGCATCAATCATCCCGATGTGATCATACCCGTCGTTTCCCTGCAGCGCCCCGCTTCCACCCTTCATTCCGAGGAAGCAAATGTCTACATACTTCATGCCGTTACGCGGATGAATTCCGGTAAAAAGGGAGCAAAGAAGATGATTCCAGCCGGCAGTTATACGATCCGGCGCGGCAGGACCCAGCGCTTTAAAAATTGAATCTGCCACCTGAGGGCAGAGGTGATTTCCGAAAGTAGTAGCCGCAGGATACGAAGCATTCAGAATAGTTCCTTCAGGAACGATATAATGCAGGGGCTTAATCATGCCCTCATTATGCGGGAGGTTCGGATTAACAATCTGAAGGAATGTAAGCGTAATAGCGGAACAGGTAGAAGTATACGTTCCGTTCACAAAGCCCTTGGTCTGTGGAGAGGATTTAGAAAAATCAAACGTAATATCATCACCTTTCACAATTATTTTTACGCGGATGGGAAAGCGGGAGCCTTTGTGTTTGCCGTCATAGTAAACCATGCTTTTCCCTTCATACACCCCACCGGGAATTTTTCTGATCTCAGCGCGCATCATTTTTTCTGTGCTATCAAACAAGGCATTGGTATGCGCATGGAAAACATCCAGACCATATTTTTCAACAAAAGCAGAAAGCCTGCGTTCCCCGAGTGTACAGGCGCCAATCTGGGCTTTGATGTCCTCTTGTACTATCTGAAGGCGTATGTTCGCAAAAATCAACGTCCAAACATCTTTTCTGAGTTTCCCTTTTTCATAGATTTTCACAGCAGGGATGCGTAACGCTTCCTGCCATACCTCGGTTGCGCCCGGATTGTAGCCTCCCTGAACCGCTCCGCCGATATCGGCCTGGTGGCCTTTCGCCGCACTCCAGCCAACGAGGGTATTTCGGAAGAAAATAGGTTTAAAAATAGCTACATCATTATTCTGATTCCCCATCGAGAAAACGTCATTATGAATAATGACATCTCCTTCATGAATATCGTCTCCGTATTGTTTAATAATTTCCTTGCATACGGGACCCAGCGAGAAAGAAAGAATAGGAAGGTTTTCTGTCTGTTCCAGCATTTGTCCGGAAGCATCATAAAGCCCGGTAACGAAGTCCTTCGCCTCGCACAGGATGGGAGAGCGGGTAGTCTTTGTCAGTGAAATGCTCATTTCATCCGTAATGGACTTGAAAGCTCGCTGAAAAATCGATACAAGGATTGCGTCAACGGCCATAGCTAGCGCGTAAATGTTTGTAATGAAATATCGCCTGAAAACTTCTTGTTATCATATACCAGAAAGGAGCCGAACTGATCTGTGATGCAATCGTAACTCATGCTGACGAAAACAGAAGTTGTAACTTTTTCGATGATACAGGGTCCTTTAATTACTACCCCCGGAACGGGAGCGTCTCCATCGTAGACCGGCACCTTACTCATTCTTTTTGTTTCGGGAATGTATGCTTCACGATGCTCCTTAAGCACGGCAGTCTTTCCCTGAGATCCGCTCTTATCGCTCTGGAAGCGGGGCCTTTCGTTATGTCCCACTACCCTAAGCCGAAGATTGATAAGTTCCATCGGGGTTCCTTCATCGCGCAGGGAGTATCCGAACTGTCGGTTATGCTCTTTGTGGAACTTATCAAAAATTTCATTCAGTCTGAATCCGGTAATGTCCTCCCATTCGCAATCCAGCTGAACCTCATGATACTGTCCGAAATAGCGCATATCGATTGTTGGAAGAAAGGAACATTTGTCAGCGGTGATACCTTCCGCTTTCAATGTAGCTTCTCCCTCCTTTCTCATTTCTTCAAACAACGCGAGAAAGGTTCGGCGCTCGAGTGCATCGAATGAAGAATAACAAGAGCGAATATAATCGTGCTTCAGGTCTCCCAGCAACATACCTGCCGCACAAAAGATAGAAGAAACATTGGGAACAAGGAACATTGGAATTTCAAGCTCCTTGCATATTTCAGATGCATGGATTGAGCCTGCGCCTCCTGCCACGATGAACAGAAACTCACGGGGATCGAATCCTCTTTCCAGAGAGATCTGCCGCACCCCCTGAGCCATATTGCTATTGATAATCCGGAACATACCAGCCGCGGTATCCAATACAGACAATTTCAGTTTGTCAGCAAGGTGTTTTCTAATCGCCTCCTCCGCTTTGCTTTTGTTGAGCTTCAGCTTTCCGCCGGCGAAGAAATCAGGGTTCAGATATCCAAGTACCAGGTCTGCATCTGTACATGCGGGCACTGTTCCTCCCCTTTCATAACAGGCCGGCCCTGGCATTGCCCCTGCGCTCTGAGGACCCATCTGTAACAAGCCCCCTTCGTTCAACCATCCTATGCTTCCTCCACCCGCACCAATGGTAATAATATCCAGAGAGGGTAAAGCGATGCGGTAACGATTGATGGACCCCTGCGTACCGGTAACGCAGTTATTGTCGATAACCAACGCAGCATCGAAACTCGTGCCGCCCATATCCACCGTAATACAATTCCCATATCCGAATAAAGCGGAATAAAATGCGCCGGCGGTAGGTGCAGCCGCAGGGCCGGAAAGCACTGTAACGGCCGGATTTTTCTTCACTTCCTGCGGAGAAACCACGCCGCCATTTGACTGCATGATCAGTAACGAGCCCTTGAAGGCAATGCCTGTAAGCTTTTCCTGTAAATTATCTATATACCGGGAGACAATGGGACCAACGAATGCACTAACCGCAGTGGTGCTCACGCGCTCATAAAACCGAATGGAAGGAAGCACCTCGAACGATGCTGTGATAAAGACTCCGGAGAGATGTTTGCGGAGATAACGCACTGTCTGTTCTTCATGCCGTGCGTTCTTGTAAGAATTCATAAAGCACACTGCAACTGACTCCACTGCCTCGTCCTTTAGCTTACGTACAATATCCTTTAAATCGTTTTCACGCAGCTTCTGCAGAATCTTTCCTTCAGAGTCCACCCGCTCTTTCACGGTAAAACGCAAATGACGGGGTGCGAGCGGCTCAACATTTCTGTAATGATTATTGAATTGCTCTTCGCGAATCCCCCGGCGCATCTCCAGCGCATCCCGGAAGCCATCCGTTGTAACGAGCGCGGTTTTGGCTCCCCGCAACGTCAACAATGCGTTGGTGGCCACTGTAGTTCCGTGAACAATTGTGTCGATGCTTGCAATAAATGATTCAAACGACTGACCTTTCATCTCTGCTACTTCTCGCAAACCGTTAATAAATCCGAGCGAAGGATCAACGGGCGTTGAAAGTGTTTTGTGTACCATTGTATCACCAGTATCCGACACAGCGATGAGGTCCGTAAATGTTCCTCCGATATCAATGCCAACCTTATATCTCATATTCAAAAAATACGCTGTACAATCTCAGAATTTAAGTGTGGTAATAATATGAGAATCCTCATATATTATTCCTGAATAAGTTAGAAATCAGGGCAGTAGGAACATAAGCAACTGGAAAAAACCCTCCTGGAATGATATATATCATGCGCAATCAGGGCAGACATGACACGGAAAGCCCTTCATGAAGCCCTCAAGCTACGAAAAAAATACCTTTGGAGGACCAATCTCTGACGGCCGTCATTAATCTCCATGCGCAACCCAGGCGTTCAATTCTTCGTTTCTATGTTGCCTCTTTCGCTTTTAATATCAGTCTCCGGCCTCTTTTGCTTCAGCTATATTCCCCGTGGAGACGATTTGATTTTTATTGCTCAGGTTGCAGAGAAGGGAGCACTAACCACTACGGCAGACTGGTACATGGAATACGGAGGCCGGTGGTTCAGTTACGGGGCCGAGTGCGTTTTTATACAGATCGCCGGAAGCCGGTTCGGACTATCGCTCCTTTTATTTGTTATTCATCTGTTCTTTTTATTTTGTTTTTTCAAGTTTTTGCGGTCACGGTGTGATGGATCCAACGCCCGGATACTTTTTACCGGCACCTTGCTCGCCGCTGTGTTTTTAGTAAGTATTCCCGGCACTGAGGAATCCGTTTACTGGGTTTCTTCTTCAGTAATTCACCTTACCGGTTTATCGTTCCTGCTTCTGCTTTTGTCGGCAGATCGTTCAAAACAGGGTATCATATGGAAGTGCCTGTTATGTCTTTTTTTTTCCGGGACTTCCGAGCTGCTGGGATTTGCTTATCTTTTTCATTCGTGGCCGGGAAAGAAAAGATCAGAGCTGGTTCCTTTCGCCGTTTTCATTCTATTCCTGTCTATGAACGTACTGAGCCCCGGCTCGCTACAGCGTTATTCCCAGCTCAGCTCGGAAACGGGAGGAATACCAACGCTGGTAAAAGGAGGCATTTTGATGCTCTGGGAAATCACCCAGTCTATGCTGTGGGGAGCACTGCCCGCGTTTGCAGCTGGATGGCTAGCGGGGATAAATCCATTGAAGCTGGGTTGGGGACTGAAAGATCGTAGATCAGATGCAGCATTTATCGTTTTGTTATTTCTTCCGCCCCTGCTCGTATTCCGGGATCTGCCACCGGACCGGGTGCTGGGACCCGGAGTAGTTCTGCTGCTAATTTTCTTCTTTACATCCGGCATATACTTCCGGAACAGAATAAAAATGCCGGTCTCCTAAAGAGCCGGCATTTCCCTTCCCAGTCTCGAGAAAGGCCCCTGCGGGTTCGCAGGGTCAGAAGTAAGAGTAAGAATAAACAGTCATGGAGAGTTCCTTCCCTTCGTGATCCCTTTCTGTCAGTGTTTTAATGTTTCTCTTTTCATCATACGAGAGGATATATGTGCAGAAGAGTATATCGTTGGTAGCAAAGTGAATTCTCTCTGTGTTATTTCCGCTTTCATCATATTTAAATACAATACGTGAATACACATTACCGTAGCCATCGGTCAACTTCCTTTCAGTAAGCCTCCCGGAAGCATCATATACAAATTCCTTAACGGATTCCATATAACCATCTGCGTTAATATAATCTTCCCGCACCTTGCGTCCTTTTTCATCAAACCTGAAAATCCAGGATTCCTTCTTCTTCGTGTCCGCATGGGACTTCCTTACAGCAGAAAGAGAATCAATCAACTCATAGGTCCAGAAATTATAGACCGGTTTATGACGGATGATTCCAACGGATTTCAATTGAATACCTTCCTCATTGTAAGAGTATATATAGGAAAAGTCAGATTCCCCATCGGGCAAATAGACCGCATCTTCGGTTTTTCTGCCCGAACGGTCAAACATTTCCACCGAGCTTTTATAGCTTTCTTTCCCAAGCAACCCATTCTCAAAGCGAAAGGTATACCCAGTGATGCTCATAATGCCGCTAGACTGAATTTGCTCATTCGTGCGCTTACCTATATCTTCGTTCACCAGGCGTGTATCACCGGAACGAACGGCCAGAAATGAACCTGACAAAAGGACGATTAATAATGCTCTTTTCATGACGTTTTTTTTTAAGAGTCGGACTACAAAGTTCTTGCAACCCGGCCTGAGATTGTTAATAACATGTAGAGAACTTTCAACCGACCATTGTTAATATTCAGGTGTCTAAACTCGATAATTCTATGATTTTCAACAATATAAACGGTATTTATGCCTGTTCAATGTTACTCATCAGTCTGTTCATTTCCTGTAAGGAATCAACAAATGAACAAACTATAAACAGGGCGCCGGAGCCACAGGTCATCCGTTTCAGATCACAGGACACTACTATTCTGGTTGGCGGAATAGAGGTGGATATTCTTTATCCCAATACCACTGCCAGAGGCACCATTTTATGTCTGCCGGGCTGGGATTTTTCCAGGAAGGATCTCTGCATTCGTGGCAATGTGTGCACGATCGCCCGGGATAGTGGCTATATTCTGATCCTGCCGGAAATGGGGAAGAGCGTTTATCAATCCCGGGTGTATCCTGAGACCAGGTCCGAATGGAGAAAATTTCCGGGCATCCTTTGGTTGACCGATACCCTTATACCCCACATGCAAAAAGAATTTATGATACTGCTGCCCGGTGAGAACAACTTTGTGTATGGCATTAGTACCGGAGGCCGCGGTGTCTTACAGATTGCCACCCATACCACGGGGATCTTCCGTGCCGGGTGTGCACTCTCCGGCGATTTTGACCAAACGCGCATGCCGGGCGATAATCTTATGAAGGGATACTACGGAGATTATAAGCTATTCAGGGAGCGATGGGAAGGAGAGGATAACCCGATGAGAAATGTCCGCAAGGTTGATTTTCCGGTCTTTCTTTGTCATGGAAAGATGGATAAGGTGGTCTCTTTTGAGCAATCTAAGCTTATGTTCGACGCGCTGCATGACAATCAAAAGATAGGAGGTATATCTCCCAATGATACCGGAGGACACAACTACGGATATTGGAATTATGAGAGCAAATTTGTTTTCAATATGTTTCATACCAACAGCAAGCTTCCCGGAGATTCAATATGGAAAACCAGCGGGAACTGAGTTGCTATGAGCCCGGTCATTAGCCGATCTCCCTCTTTTGGTGTACTTTCACAAAAAAAACAAGATGCGTGTTCTGTTCTCTTTTCTCATGATTATTTCCTGCACAGGAGTTGCCCAAACCGCCACCTCCATAGCCGCGGGTAACTGGACCAATCCCATGATCTGGAGTTGTACGTGTGTACCTACCCCCGGATACACTGTTGTTATTAATCACGCCGTAACATTGAATACAGATTTTTTGCTGAACAGCGGCTCTATTACGGTAAACAGCTCCGGTTCTCTGCTGGATGACGTCACGGGAAGAAACATCCTGATGAACGGAGGTTCACTGACAAACAACGGTACGGTGGATGTAAAATATATTTGGACCCAGACCGGTACTTTTTCCAATACCGGAACTTTTTCTGCCCGATCCATGCTCAATAACATCAACTTCACAAACACGGGGATTATTCAGAATGTGGACAGCCTGTATACCACAGGGACAATCAACAACAACGGAAGTTTTCTGAATATTGACAGTATCACGAACGCCACTACAGGTTCATTCAACAATAATGGCACGGCTGTTTTCAATCAATTCACAAATAACGGAACCTTCAGTAACGCCAATAATCTCACATTTACGGATATCACCAATAACGGCTTACTGATGAATTCGGACACCATGATTGCATTAAACAGCGGATGGAATCAGGGGAGTCTCGTTCTTATATCACCCAGTTACTTTCTGGTGAATAATAGTTTTCTTAACCGGAATCTCCTCAACGGATCCGCTGTGATCGCAAATGAAGGAAGAATGAATGTGCTTGACAGCTGGTACAATTTTGATACCATCAAGGGTGTGGCTGGGAGCTTTATTGTGGCTGACACGTCCTATAATTCCGGGCGGATGAATCAAACCTTCGACTTTTGTGACCTGACACCTCCAATGGCTCCACCCTATGTAGATATAAACCTGGGTGTGATTTCATCCCAGATCACCTGGTGCCAGAATACTTCCGTAGCGGAACACGAGGGCATGGGACTTTCTCTGTCTCCAAATCCTGCCGGAGAGTTTGTGTTTCTTTCCGAAGAATCCGGGTACAGGATATTTGACATGAGTGGCCGGCTTTTGCTGATCGGATACGGAAAAACAATCACTCTCCGCGATTTACCCTCAGGCCTCTTTATTATTGAGACAGACCAGAATAGCAATATTCAGCGCCACAGGGTTTTGCACCAGAACTGATTATTTCACTTTCAAGCGCTTCAATCCTTCCAGTGCCTGCGGGTGTTCGGGTTGCAGAATTAACGCAGCATTATAATCTTTTGCTGCCAGTTGGTTATCCCCGGTTTTTTCATGGCACAGTCCGCGCATATAAATGGCATCCGCGTAATGGGGATCTAACTGATAAGCCCGGTCGAACCACCTCAACGCTTTACCGGCGTTCTTTTCCACCTCCAGAAGAAGGAAGCCTTTGTTATAAATAGAATTGACATGGGCCGAATCCAGTTTCAGTATCTCGTCGTATATGTCGCCCGCCTCTTTGCTTTTGCCCCTGGATTGAAAATACATTGCTTTAAAATAGCGGGCTTCCGTGCTGTTGGGAAGTATCCGCACCGCGTTATCGAAATATCCCAGGGAAATATTATTGCCCATACGCTCATGCAGCATCCCAAGTTGGATGAACGCATCATAGTAATTCTGATCCTGGTCAACAGCTGTCTGAAAACTTATCAGTGCGTTGGTTGTATCACCGGATTCCTTTAGGATCATTCCTTTCTGAAAATGTGCCTTTGGATTGGTTTCTTCTAAGGCCAAACTCCGGTTAACATAAAATACTGCAGAGTCATACTTCATAACAATGTAAAACAACTCGCCCAGTTTAAGCAGTATCTCATTATTGGAGGGCTCAAGAACAGCCGCCTTTCTTAAACACTGAATGGTTACTCCGGTTTTGTTCATCGCAAAATGATAATCACCCATTGCAAGATGGTATTTCGTTTTTGCCGAATCAAGTTGTATGGCCTTCCGGATATCCATTACAGCGTTAACCGCATCCTGACTCTTGAAGTAATACTGACTTCTGTCATAGTAAAACTCCGCATTCAGGGAGTCCTTTGCAATGCGTTCATTCAGTGCTTTCAGATCAGCAGGGATGTTCGTTTGATCGGCCGGTTGCTCCCCGGAGCAGGAAAAAAGGATGAGAAGGAGGGCTAGCAGTAAAAATGACAAACTCTTCATAACATAAAGATACATGAAAAAAATTCTGAAACGCATTGCGCTCCTGTTACTGGCAGGACTTGTTGTGATCCAGTTTATCCGCCCGGAGAAGAACCAGGGAAGTAGCGTTGGATCTGCCAACGCTTTAGCATCGTTCACTCCTTCAGAAGACGTGTTAAACATTCTTAAAGTTTCCTGTAACGACTGCCACTCGAATTATACGAACTACCCCTGGTATGCAGAGGTGCAGCCTGTTGGATGGTGGCTGGCCGACCACGTGAATGAAGGAAAAGAGCATCTCAATTTCGACGACTTTCAGAGCTATTCACAGGAAGACCAGTTCGAAGCGATGGAAGAACTTATTGAAACGATCCGGGAAGGGGAAATGCCTCTGACCTCTTACACCCTTACGCACCATGACGCGGTACTGGACGAATCACAGAAAAAAGCGCTGATCACCTGGGCGGAGGGCGCTATGCGCCAACTCCTGATCTCAAATCCCGGACTTCAGAAAGAAGAAGGGGATGAAGGTGAAAAGGAAGATCGGGACTGATTACTTTTTAAACTCGGTAAGCTCAGAATACCCCATCATCTTCCCGTTGTCCTTGTAGCTTTCCGTCCTCACCGTGCCCACCTTGTAAGAAAACCAGTTAACCGATTTGGCTTTTATCTTGAAGATAGTTTGCGTCTCTACGTCTTCAGAAATTTTATAGCACTCATATGTTCCTGCAGGGGTTGTGATAGATTCCTTGGCTTCCACTTTCCGGTTGAAAACCCGCACCTCAATGTTCATCATTGGAACAGGGCTTCCGTTCGACTTCATTTTATAAGTCACTTTAATATTTGCGTCTTTGAGTGATGCTCCTACTTCCAGTGAAGCGGGATATTCCATATCCACGCCATCCAAAACCATTTCCATATCCGTTCCGGCATTTTGGTTTTGCTGGGGAATCATCGCCTTCATGTCAAAATAAAGCAAGCCGGATTTGCATGTAATAGTATAGTCACCTGTATGTGTGGATTTGCCCTTTTTATCAAAGTTTTCCGAATGAACAGTAACAGAGGTACCTCCGGTAATTTTCCCGACTTTGGTGAATGTTGATTTCACACTGCCGGTAAGCTTTCCGTTTTCATTGTACGAGGTCATTGTTGATGTTACCCCTTCGGTAAAAAAGAGCATGTTGTCGCATACGTCTTTCGCAGCGACAAGAAGGAAAGCCAGAGCCGAGCCAAGAAGAGGGAATATGAGTTTTTTCATAAAAACAAAGATAGCATTTCGGTACTAAATCTAATTAAGTTCTGTAAGTTTCATTTCCACGCCTCTTTTGACAATATTTAATGAGATTTGATTAGTCAAAAAAAAACCGCTCCGGAATTCCGGAGCGGTTAAAACCATGGCTTTGGTTTTTATGCTTCCACCACCTGTGGAACAGCCATCAATTTTTGCTTGATTCTGTATTCGATATCTGCCGCCAGTTCGGGGTTATCATCAAACACCTGCTTCACAGCGTCGCGTCCCTGACCCAGTTTCGTTCCCTCATAGGCGAACCATGATCCGGATTTCTGAATGAGACCGTGCTCTACACCCAGGTCAATGATCTCTCCCACTTTAGAAATCCCACCGCCGAAAATGATGTCGAATTCAGCTGTGCGGAAAGGTGGTGCGACTTTATTTTTCACCACCTTCACGCGCGCACGGTTTCCTGTAGCCGTTTCGCCTTCCTTAATCTGTCCGATACGACGGATATCAAGGCGGACGGAGGCGTAGAATTTCAGTGCATTTCCGCCAGTGGTGGTTTCGGGGTTTCCGAACATCACCCCTATCTTTTCGCGTAACTGGTTAATAAAAATGCAACAGCAACGGGTCTTATTTATGTTGGCCGTGAGTTTACGAAGCGCCTGCGACATCAATCGGGCCTGTAATCCCATCTTCGACTCACCCATTTCTCCCTCGATCTCCGCCTTAGGCGTGAGCGCGGCTACGGAATCTATAACGATCATATCTATAGCACCTGAACGGATGAGATTATCCGCGATCTCGAGTGCCTGTTCGCCGTTGTCGGGCTGGGAAATCAGCAGGGTCTCCAGATCAACACCCAGTTTCTGTGCATAAAAACGATCAAAGGCATGCTCCGCGTCAATGATAGCAGCGATACCACCCTGCTTCTGTACACTGGCGATCGCATGAATAGCAAGCGTTGTTTTACCAGATGATTCCGGCCCGTAGATCTCCACGATTCTTCCCTTGGGATAACCTCCCACTCCAAGACCAATATCCAGTCCCAGCGATCCGGTGGGAATTACCTCAACTGACTCCACTGCATCGTCCGTCATTTTCATGATGGCTCCCTTACCGTAGGTTTTCTCCAGTTTGTCGATGGTCAGCTGAAGTGCCTTCATCTTTTCTTTGTTGACTTCCCTTTCTTGTCCGTTTGATTTTTCTTTCGAGTCTTTTTCTTTGCTCATGACATTTAGATTTTAATGGTTAATTACTTGAACGAATTCGCTATACAGCATGAATTACAGAACAAAGGTATTGTGCAGATTGTGGAAGGTACTTTTACAAAATGTGGAATAATATGCAGCGGGGGTGCTTCCCCCTCTCCTTCAAAGTTCAGTCTGAGCGACTTACCATGCAAGAAAAGGTTATTAACATGCGGCTCTATTTTAGAACGGACCTTCGATACCAAAGACACATACTCTGTAATCCGCATTTTTCACATAAAGGCTTACGAGCCAGGCAGGTGTAACGCCCGTGAAGTATAAGCCAGTGGTGTGCAATGGCCAGTTTCTCCTTCGGAAAATATTTTACCAGTTGCTTTTCAGTCGCCAGAGGACTTTTGGCCCTGGTGGTTAACCCTAGCCGTGCGGAAACCCGGTGCACATGTGTATCCACTGCCAGGGCTGCTTTATTATAGATAACAGAAGCAATCACGTTGGCTGTTTTTCTACCTACTCCGGGAAGTGTCTGGAGCTCGTCTACATCCGAAGGCACGATCCCGTGAAACCGTTCCAACAGCAATTTTGCCATGCCTACCAGATGCTTCGCCTTGTTATTGGGGTAAGAAATGCTCTTTATATAATTGTACACCACCGCTGGCGTGGAAGCAGCCATTGCTTCTGCCGTTGGAAATGCAGCGAACAAAGCAGGTGTGACAGTATTCACACGCTTATCCGTACACTGGGCACTCAGAATCACCGCCATCAAGAGTGTGAACGGATCCGAGTAGTGTAGTTCCGTTTCAGCATCAGGCATATGGTGTTCAAAATAGCGCACCACCTGCTCATAACGTTCCTTCAAACGCATGCGCAAAAATACAATTCGGCAAGGGAATAACTCCTCAGTTAGACGTTGTGCGAACCTGTCCGATGTATTCCGATTCCTTCACATTCAGGGAAACGGAATAACTAAGAATGTTTTTCAGCACATGCGGCCTCGGGAAGTTCTCGTTAAGGATTTCAGGTTTGGGATCGTCCGCCTTAACTGTATCGGACAGCGTGGGAAAATTTTCAGGTGTAGAAAGTTTCGGCATAGGCAGGTTTTTGATGGGATGGGAAATACATACCCTCAGAACGGCCTGCCTGATCTGATATTGTTCAGACCTCCATTTTTAATTTTCCGTACTTCCCTGCGAGCTTCCTCATATTGTTGGCAGCATAGTGCATCCTTCCGAGCGCAGTATTCAGGTTGATTTCCAATAAGTTGGAAATTTCGTTAAAACTCATATTGAAGAAATAGCGCATCATTACTACCTCCCTTTGCTGTTCCGGAAGCTGGCGGATCAGGAACCTCATTTCCCTGCGAAGATTTTGGCGATACTCCTGCCGGTCCATGCGATCAGTGGGTGTTTCTTCCTCATAAAGCTTCAATACAGAAAAAATATCCTTATCCTCATCATCCTTTCTGCTCCTCACATGGCTGATGGTGGGCATCTTCTCCTCCACGCGCACCTCGTCAATGACGATGTTTCTGCAAATGCATTTCACCCATGCACAAAAATGCCCCTCGTCTGAATATTTTCCCGATTTCAGGCTCGTGATTACCTTGAAAAATGCTTCCTGAAAAACATCCTCCGCACGGGCCCTGTCCTTCACCATCATGCGGATATATGTAAATATCTTTTCCTGATACCGGTTCAATAGAACCTCCAGGCATTTCTCATTTCCATTAACGTAAAGCTGAATCAGCTTATCGTCGGCCAGTTGTGTGAGCTCCATAGCTACTCGTTTTAAATAAAAAAATGGGTAGAGAGTAGCCTTATGCGAGCACGAGTTTAAGTAACGATGAAAAAAATTTATCCACCCTGGGGTAATAATTCGTAAATCTGAATACTAATAAATCAACCGCGTAGAAATCCTTCGATCAGGTGGTGGCTTTGTTTCTTATCTGTAAGACAAACTTTTGTTTCCGGGGTTGCTTCCCAAAGGTAAAAAAACGATTACTCAACAGTCCGTTCGGCATGCTCTTATTCTATAAGTGCTTGTTAATCAAATAAATACAAATGTTAATGAATTCTAAGACCATAGATTTGGTTAACTTCGCGGGGTGTTACGAATCGATATCATCACCCTGTTTCCCGAAATGCTGAGTGGCCCGTTCGAACATTCCATCATTAAACGTGCCATTCAGAAAAAACTGGCGAACATTCAATTAGTTAATCTGCGAGACTACAGTACCGACAAACACGGAAAGGTAGATGACTATGCTTTTGGCGGAGGGGCGGGAATGGTGATGATGATCGAACCCATCGAGAACTGTATTCTCGCTCTGAAAAAAGAGCGAACCTACGACGAGGTGATCTATCTGAGCCCGGACGGAGAAATGCTGGAACAAACGCTCAGTAACCGGCTTTCCCTGAAAGGAAACCTCATTTTACTTTGCGGACATTATAAAGGGATTGATGAACGGGTGCGGGAACACCTGGTCACCCGGGAGATTTCGATTGGGAATTATGTGCTCTCAGGTGGAGAGCTGGCTGCGGCCGTACTTTGTGACTCGGTGATCCGTTTGCTGCCGGGCGCCATCTCCGACGAAACCTCAGCGCTGAGTGATTCCTTTCAGGACGGGCTGATTGCGCCTCCGGTTTACACCCGGCCGGCGGACTATAAAGGATGGAAAGTGCCAGAAGTGCTCTTATCCGGCCACGAGGCGGAAATAGAAAAATGGAGGCACGAAAAAGCACTCGAGAGAACAAGACAGAGAAGACCTGATATTTTGTAAATGTTTTATTTTCAGGCAATTAACAAAATACGCAATTAATTTTTTATTCCTCTGTCCTAATCCCTACCTTTGCCTCCCGATTTTAGAAAACCACCACTGCGATGGACGCAATTCAATTCATTCAGCAACAAAACTTTCCGAAGATCGGGAAGGCTGAATTCAAGGCCGGAGACACGGTCAATGTACATTACAAGATCAAAGAAGGAGACAAGGAGAGGATCCAGCAATTTTCCGGAGTGGTCATACAGATCAAAGGGCATGGATCGAGCCGTACCTTTACTGTAAGAAAAATTTCAAACGGTGTGGGTGTGGAGCGTATTTTCCCACTGAACTCTCCGTATGTAGAAAAAGTGGAAGTAAGCAAGCGCGGTGATGTTCGCCGTGCCCGTCTGTTCTATCTCCGTAACCTTACCGGAAAGAAAGCACGTATCCAGGAGCGCAAATATGCCACCGAAGCAGATACTGCAGAGACTACTACAGCAAACGCCTAATTTTACCTGATAACCCGAGACCCGGAACGACGAAAGTCTTCCGGGTTTTTTGTTACTTTTAATCATCACCATGTGCGGATTTGCAGGGGCCTTTTCATTTGACGACGTTGGAAAAAAATTCCACGCACTTACTTCTTCAGCAATTTATTCTCTTCGCCATCGCGGGCCGGATGATGAAGGATTGCTGTACCGGGATAATTTCTCGGTTGGACACCGCCGACTGAAGATCTTAGACCTTTCCCCTCAGGCACATCAGCCTATGCTCAGTGACAGTAAGGATGTAATCCTTGCGTTTAACGGTGAAATATTCAATTTTGATTTGCTCCGCCGAGCACTGGAACGAAAGGGACATGTTTTTCAAAGCCGAAGCGATACGGAAGTGATTCTCCTGGGCTACCAGGAATGGGGCACTGATGTTTTTGATAAACTGGACGGTGAGTTTGCGCTGGCAATTTTCAATGAGAAAAAAAACGAACTGATTCTGGCACGTGACCGGTTCGGGATTAAACCCCTGTATTTTTACCGGGATGAACACGTCTTCCTGTTCAGTTCAGAACTGCGCGGAATCCTGAAGTACGGGGTACCAAGGGTGCTGGACCAAACGGCTCTGCAGCTGTATTTTCATCTGAATTATATTCCCTCACCTTACAGCATTATTCAGGGTGTAAAAAAACAGGAAAAGGGCACTTTTCTTTCCGTAGTCAGTAATCAGGTAAAATACTATGTTAAACCGCCATCTGACGTTGCGGAAGAAAACCATGAGCGCGCCTTGAGAAGCCGGTTGCAACACGCAGTCGAAAAACGGTTATATGCGGATGTACCGGTAGGTTGCTTTCTGAGCGGAGGTCTTGATTCTACAGTGATCACAGGTATTGCTGCCGGAATTAAACCCGGCCTTCCGAGTTTTTCCATTGGATTTCCCGATCAGCCGTTTTTTGATGAAACGGGCTATGCAGGGATCGCAGCGAAGAAATTTGGAACCACGCATACGGTGTTTGAAGTAAAAAACCGGGAATTGTCAGAATCCATGCATTTTCTTTTTTCCCACCTGGACGAACCTTTCGCCGATTCTTCCTCCCTGCCGGTTCAACTGCTCTGCAAATCAACCGCAGAATATGTGAAGGTAGTTCTATCAGGCGACGGAGCGGATGAGCTATTCGGGGGATACAACAAACACGAAGCCGAACGCAGAATTGCATCCCGTCCAATGCCTGCCTTGCTGGCAAAAGCCGGACTGAGTATGCTGTCCGGAGCTCCGGTTTCGCGATCAGGCAAAACAGGAAATACACTCCGTAAAGCAAGAAAATTTCTCTCTTCCTCCTTGCTGTCCCGTCCAGACCGATACTGGAACATGGCCGGATTTCCGGACGGAAGAAATATCTTAACAGCCCATTCTATTCACAACAGGCTGTACGGGGCGGCTAAAAAACAATTTACCTGCGAGGAGGGAAACGACCTGAATGATGTACTGGAAGCCGACATCCGGCTGGTACTTGAAAACGACATGCTGGTAAAAGTGGACCGTATGAGCATGGCGCATTCATTAGAAGTACGGGTTCCTTATCTTGCCCATGATGTCAGTTCTTTTGTGCGCTCACTCCCTGCCTCCCGAAAAATCTCATCTGGCGGAAGAAAACTCCTGTTACGGAATGCTTTCCCGGACCTGGTTCCGGATCTGATTCTCGCCCGCTCAAAAAAAGGATTTGAGGTGCCTCTGCTGGAATGGTTTAAGGGCGAACTAAAGCCAATGCTGGAAAAAGAGATTGGGGACATTACTTTCCTGAAACAGCAAAACATCTTCAACCCGGAAGCGCTGCGTCAATTATTTTTAAAAATGCTTTCCGGTGCGCCCGATGACAGCCCTGCCACCCTTTGGGCTTTCCTGGTATTTCAGAACTGGTACCGAAATTATTTTCTGAACTGATGCCGCGTATTCTCCGAATCATCAATCGTTTTAATCTTGGAGGAATCACTTTCAATGTGAGCAATCTCAGTAAAGACCTCTCACCTGAATTTGAAACTATGCTGATTGGCGGTAAACATCTGCCACATGAAGAATCTTCCTTATTTATTCCGGAAAGCATGGGATTATCGCCCGTAATTCTTCCGGAAATGTCAAGAGAAATAGATCCGGTAAACGACTGGAAGGCGGTGAACCGGATACGCAGCATCATTCGGGATTTTCAGCCGGACATTGTTCACACACATGCCGCAAAGGCGGGTGCCTTGGGAAGGCATGCGGCACGGAAAGAAAAAGTGCCGGTGATTGTGCACACGTTCCACGGACATGTTTTTCATTCCTACTTCGGGAAGCTCAAAACAGGAATATATAAAAACATAGAACGCACCCTGGCAAAGCATACCGATGCCATTATCGCCTTATCGGAAGAGCAGAAAAGAGAGTTATCGGAAGAGCACCGGATTTGTTTGCCTGAAAAGATCCATGTCATACCGCTGGGTTTCGATCTGGACCGTTTTCTGAATGTGGCAAGTACTGAGGGGGCGCTTTTCAGATCCGCTTATAATATCCCTGCAGACCGCACCGTCATCAGCATTGTAGGCAGGCTGGTTCCGGTAAAAAATCATCGCCTCTTCATTCGCTCCATTCAGCAGTTATGCATTCGCTACCCTCGCCGGATCACCGCAGTTATAGCCGGTGACGGAAGTGAACGTGAAGCGCTCGAAACGGAAAAGAAAATATGCGGACTCCGCGACGATGAACTCATTTTTACATCATGGATCAGAGAAACGGAAAAGCTGTATGCGGCCAGTGACATTGTTGCGCTTACCTCGCATAACGAGGGAACACCGGTAAGCCTTATTGAAGCACTTGCTTCTGGAAAGGCCGTAGTGAGTACACGTGTGGGAGGTGTTCAGGAAGTGGTAAACGAAAGTTGCGGAATTCTGACCGCGGATAACAATCTGCAAGAATTAACAACGGCTCTGGATCGTCTGGTCATACACACCCTTGAGCGTGAAAATCTAGGAATAGCAGGACGGGAAAAAGTCAAAGACAAATTCAGCCACATCCGGCTTGCCTCAGACACATCCGAACTATACAGGAAATTGCTTAATACCTCCCGCTAAACTCATTCCTTTTCCTTATATTTGTGGTTTATTCTCAGGGAGTTATGAGAAATATCATCATCTTTTTTATTGCCATTTCTGCGCTTACAAGCTGTAAGATGCTGAAACCCAGCGTAATGATGAAAACGCCAAAGGGATATAAATACGCCACACCCCCGGAAAAGCCTTTGGTAGAATACAAACTGGCTGTAAATGATGAGATCAGCTTCAGCATGTATACAAATGACGGTTTCCGCCGCGTAGATATTTCCAGTCTGACAAACGAGAACTACCAGAAAATATCTGCTACGTTCAATTACATTATTGAATACGACGGCACATCTAAACTTCCTTTACTGGGGCGCGTACCACTGAAGGGCCTTACCATTCGCGAAGCAGAGTTAATGCTGGAGCAAAAGTATGCGGAATTTTTCCAGAAGCCCTACGTGCTGATATCCGTTACAAACCGGCGCGTGATTGTTTTTCCGGGTTCGGAGGGTTCAGCGAAGGTGGTACCCCTTGCAAACGAGCAAACAACATTGATAGAGGCGCTGGCGCTGGCGGGCGGACTTTCTATTACCGGGAAAGCGTACCGCATAAAGCTCATACGCGGCGATTTAAAAAATCCTGAAGTTTACCTGATTGATCTTTCCACTATTGATGGTATTAAATCCGCAGAACTCGTGCTTCAGGCCAACGATATAATTTATGTGGAGCCCCGTCTGCAAATTGGCAGAACGGTAATCAACGAGATCACTCCGTACATCACGTTTATTACCAGTGCGGTCATCTTCTACGAATTTTTAAGGACCCGCTAGACGGCCCGATGATTACGCAGCACACAGAGAACTCTCAGGAGAGCATTAACCGTTATAAGGAACGGATCTCCAATTTTTCGAAGGAATTCGAACTTGGTCTTTTTATTTTCCTCGCCAGGCGTTCGTTCTTATGGATCATCGCCTTTTTTGTACTTGCGTACGGAATCACCTTTCTGGTACTCCGATATACCCCACTTGAATTTCAGGCCTCTTCCGTGATTCAGGTGCAGAACTCGAATACAGCTTCCCGGATTCTTAACGTAAGTAACGACCCTACCCAGGAAGACGCGGTGCTTCAGGCCATTGAACTGCTGCGTTCAAAGGAATTTCTCAAGCGTACACTTTTGAAACTCCCCCTGCATGTCTCCTACTATTCCGAAGGTACTTTCCTGGAATTCGAGCACTATACCGGAACACCTTACACGGTTGTATTCGATACCGTGAAGGCGCCCCGCTTCGGCACGCGTTTTTACGTTGAACTGACAGAAAACGGCAGCGGTCGTCTTTCCCTGGGTGGAGAAACAGCCGGCGAACCCGTTGCCTTTACTTCTGGCAAGTGGTTCAATTTTGGAGGCTTTTCTCTGATGATCACCCTGCATGATCATGAAGGATATAAAGCCCTGCGGGAAGGACTCAAATCCAATTCACTGTTCTTCGTCATAAACACAGAAGAACATGTGATCAATTCTTATACAAATGCCATCACCGTTCACCTGCTGAACGATGCAGCCCGAACAGTAGAGATATCGTGTAAAGACGGCAATCCGGCGAAGGCAAGAGACATTGTAAATATTATTGCCAACGAGTTCAAAGCGTACGACCGTGAGAAAAAGGGGGAAAGCGCCAGAAAGATACTTGATTTCATTGACGAACAGATCTATAAAGTTGAAGGTGACCTCAAACTATCCGAAGCAAGTATTCTCAATTTCAAACGTGACAACAAACTTACCACCTCAGATGCGTACACAGAAATAAATATTTCCAGACTGAATGCGATTGAGAATGACATGATGGAACTGGAACTGGAGGAAAATGTCTTAAAAGAGATTGAGACTACCATATCGAAGAGTAAAGAGGAAGATTCTTTTAGCATGCTGCCTTTGCTGGCAGGTACTGAATACGAACTCACGCTCACGAAACTGCTTGATGATCTTTCCCGACTGGTCAGGGAAAGGGATATGCTCAAGCAGGATCTTCAGGTGAATAACGAACGTCTTAAATCGGCAGAGGCCGCCATCCTGAACAAACGAAAGGTGGTTCTGGAGAGCATTCGTTCCATTAAGGAGAAGGTAACCTTGAAAAAGGACAATCTGAAGGCAAAGCGAAGTGATTTTGAATCGAAGTTTACGCAGATTCCAAAAGATGAACTCGAATATCAGCGGATTCAGAGACTGTTCGGCATCAACGAAAAGTTTTATACCATGCTGCTGGAGAAACGTACAGAGTATAAGATCTCGCAGGCGGGAAACGTTTCCCAGCACGAAATTCTCGAATATTCCACCCTCCCTACTTCACCGGTATATCCGAAAAAGAAGAGTTTTTACATCTCTGCCTCCATCGTCGCCTTTCTTCTCAGTCTTCTCCTGGTATTGATTCGGTATATTTTCCACGATAAGATCAATTCGCTCAATGAAATCATCAAAGCGACTCAAGCCTCCATTTCAATTCTTGGTATTGTTCCAAAATACAAAAAGGAAATCCCGAATTCCCAGTTACTGGTAGATAAAAATCCAAAGTCTCTTATTGCCGAGGCATTCCGTTCCATCCGTACCAATCTTCAGTTCATCAGCGCAGGAGAAAATGCGAAGGTCATGGCCATCACATCTACCATATCGGGTGAAGGAAAAACATTTGTTGCGATCAACCTTGCCGGCATCATTGCCTATTCGGGCAAGAAGGTGGTGATCCTGGATCTGGACATGCGAAAACCAAAAATCCACACCGGATTTCAGGCTCCGAATACCTGCGGGATGAGTACGATCCTGATCGGCAAAGATCCATTGGAGAAATGTATTCAGCACAGTTCGCTGGAAAATCTTCATTTTATCACCGCAGGACCGATTCCTCCCAACCCTTCCGAGCTGATCATCAGCGCCGCTATGGACAATATTCTTGAAAAATTGAAATCCATGTATGACCTGGTTGTGATCGACAACCCTCCGGTGGGACTAGTTACAGACGGCATGACCATGATTCAGAAGGCGGATTATCCTCTCTACATTCTCCGGGCGGATTATTCACGCCGGAATTTTGTACAGAACATTGACAGAATGTTCAACGAAAGCGGCATCAAAAACCTGTCTGTTGTTCTCAATGGTGTTGACATTGAAAGGAAAAGTTACGGTTACAACTACGGCTACGGCTATGGCTATGGCTACGGGTATGGGTACGGGTATTATGAAGACAAAACGAAGGGGGCGCATGAAAGTGAAAAAAACTGAATTCGCGGGCCTGTTCGTCATTGAACCTTCCGTTTTTACAGATTCTCGCGGCTACTTTTTCGAAAGCTACAACCAACGTGTGTTTGAAGAAGCAGGCATTCACGCTTCGTTTGTTCAGGACAACCAATCGTTATCCTCCAAAGGTGTCTTGCGCGGACTTCATTTTCAAAAGGCTCCGCATGGTCAGGGAAAACTCGTACGGGTACTTCAGGGCGCAGTGCTGGATGTGGCGGTTGACATTCGGCGTAACAGTCCCACCTTCAGCAAGTATTTTTTAACTGAACTCAGCGAAGAGAATAAAAAAATGGTTTACATCCCCGAAGGTTTCGCACATGGCTTTCTGACATTACATGACCATACCGTATTTCATTATAAGTGCACCGGTTTTTACAATAAAGAATCGGAAGTAAGTCTGCTTTGGAACGATCCTGCAATCGGAATCAACTGGGGCATCGCTGATCCTGTGCTGAGCGAAAAAGACCGGTACGGACTGCCGCTGTCCAAACTCTGACTTTTCGTTGACAAGCCTCATCTCACCGTTCCTGAATCTGCTGGCAGAAAACCCATTACTGCTTCCTGCGCTGTATTTCCTGCTCGCCGGAGGCTTTTCCTTTCTCATCCATTCTATTTTGTTACGATTTGCTACTACACTGGGTATCCGGGAAAGCCAGGAGATGCCAGTACGCTGGGCGAAAACCCAGAAACCCGCACTGGGAGGAATTGCTTTTTACATTGTGTTTCTTTTTTCGATCGCTTTTTATCCTGTCTTTTTTCGCGAGTCCGCCGCTTTCATCGGGAAGCAGGATATCGGACTTATTGCCGCAGCCACGCTTGCTTTTCTTATGGGACTTGCAGACGATGCGTACGACACCCGGCCATGGCTCAAACTTTTTGTACAGATCATGTGCGGGCTTATTATGAGCCTGACCGGTACCGGAGCAGAGATCACAGGCTCGCCCTATCTGGATCATGCACTGACTATAGTGTGGGTGGTGGGAACTATGAATTCCATCAATATGCTTGACAATATGGATGCGGTAAGCACGCTGGTTTCGCTGGTGATATTGCTCTTTTGTATTCTATCATCCCTTCACCGCAGCGATGAAGGCATTTATGTCTTTGTTCTGACCGGAATCGCCGCGTCACTTGCCTCCTTTCTCTATTTTAACTGGTATCCTTCCCGTATGTTTATGGGCGACACAGGAAGTCAGCTGCTGGGGGTATTCCTGTCGGCGGGAGGAATTCATACCTGCCTGGGGTCATCTGCGGAGATTTCCGAATTGCCGGTATGGATAAAGTTAGCAGCCGTATGCCTGCTTTTCTGCATCCCCATTACCGATACTGCTACGGTTATTATTAACAGGATACTACGTGGCCGTTCTCCCTTTATTGGAGGGAAGGATCACACCACTCACAGTCTCTTTTTCCGGGGATTAACGGAGCGTCGCATTGCACTGTTATTTACTATCCTTTCGATGGCAGGAGCCGGCGGTGCATATGTTTTACTGCACACATTGGCAGAAGGTTACGCTCTGCCGCTTTTGATTATCGTCTGCTTTGGCATTCTTTTTCTGACTTTATTCTTCCTGAATCGTATAACCATACGATGAAGTTTTCCCGCAGACGAGCGGTATTTCGTCGGCGCAACCTTATCCTTGCGTTGACCCTTCCCGGAGTGATGACCTTGTGCCTTCTTCTGGAACGATGGTTTCATCCGCGTGATACAGCCATTGAGCAGGATTCAAACCACCGGACCAGCGCCATCCATTTCGGTGTACGGCTTCCTTCCGACATTAATTTTTGCGGGGAGCCGTTTCCGAAAGATGATTCGGTAATTGTAAACCGCCTGGCAAGAGAACTTGGAAAAAAGAGTCTGCATATTCCTCAGTACAATCTTTTCCTGATCCGATGTGCAACCTGGTTCCCGGTGATTGAACCGATACTCCGGCAGCATGGCATTCCTGACGACATGAAATATGTTGCATTGGTAGAAAGCAACCTGAGTAATGTGATTTCTCCCAAAGGGGCCGCCGGATTCTGGCAGTTTATTCCTGAATCAGGGGAACGGATGGGACTGGAGGTCAACGAATATGTAGACGAGCGGTATCATGTTGAAAAGTCCACGGCGGCAGCCTGTCGTTATCTGAAAGAACTATACAATACATTTCATAGCTGGACACTGGCGGCCGCAGCGTATAATCTGGGGGAAGGCGGCATTCTGCGGCAGATCAGGAATCAGCCCGGGCGAAGTCTGTATGAGTTAAAACTAAACAAGGAAACCTCGATTTATATTTACAAACTGCTCTCCGTAAAGGAAGTGATCTCCCGCCCCCGGTTCTATGGAATACTCAAACGATCAGGGGCGCAAAGAATCTCTATCCCATACAAGGAGAAAAAGGTTGACCAATCAATTGAGGATCTGGAATTATGGGCCAGGGAACAGGGTACATCGCCGGAAGTGATTTACCACCTTAACCCCTGGCTGATGCGTAACCAACTGCCGAATCACGAAGGGAACACCTATCGCATCCGCGTCCCCGACGGCCGCTATTCTGAGGAAAAACTGAAAGAATTGTTTAAACCAGACCCTATCTCACCCTCGGAAGATTCCTCAAAGTTGAGTAATTTCGCGCACCCCGACACAACGGGGAAAATTGAGTAAAAAAGACACACTTTCCGATGAGATCCTGGAGATCGAAGGCGCCCGGGTGCATAACCTGAGAAATCTTCATGTGACCATTCCCCGCGGAAAACTCGTTGTAATCACCGGACTGAGCGGTAGCGGAAAATCCTCCTTAGCCTTCGACACCATTTTTGCAGAAGGGCAGCGCCGGTACATCGAAACATTTTCTTCCTACGCGCGGCAGTTCCTGGGCGGCATGGAACGGCCGGACGTGGATAAGATCAATGGCCTTTCTCCGGTGATTTCCATTGAACAGAAAACGGTTAACCGGAATCCTCGATCAACCGTAGGAACCATCACCGAAGTGTATGATTTCATGCGCCTGCTTTTCGCACGGGCCGCTGATGCGTATTCGTATGTTACCGGTGAAAAGATGGTACGGTACTCCACGGATCAGATCATTGATCTGATCGCAGAACATTATAGAGGAAAAAAGATTGTGGTGCTTGCTCCGGTAGTGAAAGGAAGAAAAGGACATTACAGGGAGTTGTTTGATCAGATACGAAAATACGGCTTCACCAGGGTGCGGGTAGACGGGGAAATGAAAGACATGACGGTGCGCATGCAAGTTGATCGCTATAAGATCCACGACATTGAGATAGTTATAGACCGGTTGCCAGTTGAAGACATCGGCCGGCAACGGATCGTGGAATCCGTAAACCTGGCCATGAAACACGGAAAAGGCAGTATGATGATCGGAGAATTATCGGAGAAAGCCCCCGGTTCGGACATTTACAAGGATATGACCGTAAGACATTTCAGTAAGTTTCTTATGTGTCCTACTTCCGGCATTTCATATGATGAACCCGCCCCTAACCTCTTCTCCTTTAATTCACCATACGGTGCCTGTACGCAATGCAACGGACTTGGAAACATTCTGGAAATTGACATTCATAAGATTATTCCGGACCGAAAGAAAAGCCTGAAGCAGGGGGGAATCACTCCATTGGGAGAATATAAAAACAACTGGATCTGGCGTCAGGTGGAAGCCATCGCTGATTCTTTCAAGTTTAAACTGAACGGACCTGTGGATGATATACCGGAGGAGGCGCTGCAAACCCTCCTGTACGGATCCGATCGCATTTTCAAGGTAAAAGGAGGACCGGACGGCACGGGATCCTACACCGTTACATTTGAAGGGATTGTAAATATTCTCTCCCGTCAGGAGGAGGAAAGCGGCTCTGAAAGTATTCTTCGCTGGGTGCAGGGATTTATGAATGAGATCCCCTGTCCTACCTGCCTGGGGAGCAGAATTAAAAAAGAAGCCCATCATTTCCGGGTGCTCGACAAGAACATTGCAGAACTGGCGGATATGAACCTGTTGCATCTCTCGGAGTGGTTTCTGGGCCTTGAAAAAAAATTGGACACAAAAAAACGAATGATCGCGACGGAAATACTGAAGGAGATCAACAACCGGATCCGTTTTCTTCTGGATGTAGGACTTGATTACATTACGCTTAATCGCAGCTCACGTACTTTGTCGGGAGGCGAAGCCCAGCGGATACGTCTTGCCACACAGATTGGATCTCAGCTGGTAGGAGTATTATACATTCTGGATGAACCCAGTATCGGACTGCATCAACGCGATAATACCCGGCTTATTCACGCGTTGAAAGAATTGAGGGATATTGGGAACTCTGTGCTGGTGGTGGAGCACGACAAAGAGATGATCCTGAGTGCAGACCACATCCTGGATATCGGGCCGATGGCCGGAATACACGGAGGAGCAATCGTTGCCCAGGGGTCACCCGCGCAAATTCGCGCATCCGATTCGCTGACGGCCCAGTATCTGAACGGTAAAAAGAAAATAGATGTCCCGCAAAAAAGAAGAAAAGGAAATGGGAAAAAACTGAGACTGGAAGGCGCGCGCGGACATAATCTTAAAAGTGTTATGCTGGAGATAGAACTCGGCACACTCACCTGTATAACCGGTGTGTCCGGTAGCGGCAAATCATCCCTTGTCGGAGAAACACTGTTTCCCATCCTGAACAAACATTTCAACCGCGCAGAAAAAAGACCTCTTCCCTACTCTTCCATCAGGGGACTTGAATACATTGATAAAGTAATTGAAATTGATCAAAGTCCCATCGGCCGTACGCCCAGATCCAATCCAGCCACCTATACCAATGTTTTTTCAGACATTCGAAATCTTTTTACACTATTACCAGAAGCGAAAATCCGCGGATATAAACCAGGGCGCTTCTCCTTTAATGTGAAAGGCGGACGCTGCGAAGCCTGTCAGGGAGCCGGACTGAAAACCATAGAGATGAATTTCCTGCCCGATGTTTATGTCCATTGTGAAGAATGTCAGGGAAAAAGGTACAATCGTGAAACACTGGAGGTCAGATATAAAGGAAAATCGATCAGCGATGTTCTGAATATGACCATAGAGCAGGCCGTTTCTTTCTTTGAGTCCATTCCCTTTATCGCCCAGCGCATCAATACACTTTCAGATGTTGGACTTGGTTACATTACCCTTGGACAACCCAGCACCACACTTTCCGGCGGGGAGGCTCAGCGCATCAAGCTCGCAACCGAACTGAGCAAGAGAGATACCGGCAACACCCTCTACATCCTGGATGAACCGACAACGGGTCTTCATTTCGAAGATATCCGTATCCTTCTCCACGTACTGAACCGTCTGGTGGAAAAAGGTAATACGGTGGTAATCATTGAACACAATATGGACATGATCAAAGTGGCCGACCGGGTAATTGACATTGGTCCTGAAGGCGGTGAGAAGGGAGGCAGGATTGTCTGTCAGGGAACACCGGAGGATATCATCCGGAATAAAGAAAGCTACACTGCTAAATATCTCAAGCCTGAACTTGTATAAAATGGAGGTCACACCATATAACAGCCAACAGCCGAAGAAAGCACAGGTGGAGGAAATGTTTGATTCCATTTCGGAAGAATATGATCTTTTAAATTCCATCCTCTCCCTTGGTATCCACAGAATCTGGCGAAGGAAAATGATTCGTTCCGTAACCGCAGGGAGCCCTGAAACTATACTTGACGTAGCTACCGGCACAGCCGATGTAGCACTGGAAGCCGCACGACGGACCCGAGCAACAATCACCGGGATAGACTTATCTGAAAAAATGCTGGAGATCGGAAGAAAGAAAGTTAAGATTGCCGGTTTGGAAAACAGGATCGTTTTGGGGAAAGGCGATGCAGAGTCGCTTCCTTTCAGCGGCAATACCTTTGATGCAGTAACAGTGGCATTCGGAGTGCGTAATTTTGGAAATCTTACGCAGGGCCTAACCGAAATGCGCCGTGTACTTAAACCGGGCAAGTGCCTTTATATTCTTGAATTCTCCCGGATTGAAAACGCTTTCCTTCGCTCTCTTTTCGGATTCTATTTCCGGGGAATCACACCGGCTGTTGCAAGAATCTTTACCCGTGATACACGCGCCTACCGTTATCTTCCTGAGTCTGTTGAGGCATTTCCGCATGGTGAGGCATTACTGAGTATCCTGCGCAACACCGGTTTCCGCGAGCCAAGGGCCACCCCCTATTCCTTCGGCACCGCTACCCTTTACGAAGCCCGTAAATAATTGTTAGATTTGTGCGTTAAATTGATCGTGCAACGGCTCTCCGGCATATTCCTCCTCTTAGTGCTTTCCTTATCCTTAGTTGCTCAAAAACAAAGGGTTAAGAACCTTCACGACTATGATGATGAACGCCTGCATTTCGGGTTTTCCCTGGCTGTAAATCAGGCCTGGTTTGATGTAACCATGGTGAAGGACTGGCAATTGCGGGATACCCTATTGTCCGTTTCGCCGGGAAAAGTCTGGGGATTTAATCTTACCATTATTTCTGACCTGAGGATTCACCAGTTTGCAACCCTGCGTTTTATCCCTACTCTTTCATTTCAGGACCGGAACTTATTCTTTACCATTGAAGTAGACCAGAATGGAAGTCCTGTAGTAACGGAATTCAAAAAGAACATTGAATCCACGCGGATCGAATTTCCGCTAAATCTTAAAATACGCTCTTCCCGTCTCAACAATATTTCAGCGTATATAGTGGGTGGCGGCAAATACGGATTTGATCTTGCCTCACAGGAGGATGTTAAAAATTCTACAAATCCAAAAGATGTGATTATCAAACTGCGCCGGCACGACTGGGCACTGGAAGCGGGCTTCGGGATTGATTATTATTTCCCTTATTTCAAATTCTCCACAGAGATCAAAGGCGCCTGGGGATTACGCGACCTGCTTGTACATGAAGGTGACGCATTTTCGTCCGCTATTGAAAAGTTAAACTCCCGGCTGCTGCTGCTGAGTTTACATTTTGAAGGATAATTTCAGGATTTTCTCCGCATCCATTTCCAGGTGTAGGTAGCACCTGCAGCACCTGCCACCGGAGCGATCAAATAGATCCAGAGAGAAGATATATTGCCTGAGATCAGTGCGGGGGCCAGACTGCGTACCGGATTCATAGAGGCGCCGCAGATAGGACCGGCAAACATCGCTTCCAAACCTACCATTGCTCCAATTGCAATACCTGCCAACACACCTGTCTCCTTTGATCCCTGTGAAACATTCAGGATCACAATCATCAGAAAATACGTAAGTATGAATTCCAAAATAAAGGACTGCATATCCGTACCCGCCGGAAGTGTAGCGCCAAGGTTATCAGTTGCGGGAAAAAGGAGACTCAGAACAGCAGATGCAGACAAAGCCCCTGCAGTTTGTGAAAGAATATAAGATAGAACTTGTCCCGGCCTGAAAAGTCCGGCCAATGAAAAGGCGATGGTAACGGCAGGGTTCAAATGTGCACCCGATATTTCTCCGAACGCATAGATCATTGCCAGAACGATCAGTCCGAACGTAACTGCAATCCCAATATGTCCGATTGCGCCACCCGTTTGCTCATTAATCACAATGGCTCCGGTACCGCAAAATACCAAACCAAAGGTGCCAATAAATTCAGCAAGAGCAGCCCTGATATCCTGCGTAAGTACCATTTAAGTAAAATCGTATATTATCAACAACATTCGCCGCCTGGCTTGCAGCAGGATTCTTTTTTTCCAAAAACCGTGATACTGAATATACCCAAACCCGAGCTTCTCCACTCCTCCATTCCCCTTTCATTAAGATACTGCCGGAGTATGTTTTCAGGTATATCAATCGCTTTTTCCTTTTGCAGACTTACGGAAGTAAATCCGGCTTCGCTGATCATCCGGAGGTAATCCGGCTTCTGAATTGCTCCGGCAACACATCCCGCGTACATTTCCGCCTCGTTTTTCAGAGCTTCCGGAAGTTCTCCAACCAATACCACATCGGAAATACTAAAATGTCCTCCCGGTTTTAATACGCGAAATATTTCATTAAAAACCTTTCTTTTTTCCGGCACAAGATTCAACACACAGTTACTGATAACCACATCTGCCACTCCTGAGGTTACAGGCATTTTTTCAATGTCACCCTGACGGAATTCCACATTATGAAAACCCAGCTTTTCAGCGTTCATCCTGGCCTTACCGATCATCGCTTCCGTGAAGTCTATTCCAATTACATTGCCCTCCGCACCGCACTCATGCCGGGCCACAAAACAATCGTTACCGGCGCCGCTTCCCAAATCAATTACAACATCGCCGTGTTTTATCTGAGCGAATTGCGTGGGTAAGCCACAACCCAGACCCAAATCAGCTTCCGGATTGTATCCCTTCAGTTTTTCATAATCATCCGCCATGATGTTATAAACACTGTCGCAACAGGCAGTAGCACCGCAGCAAGAACTACTATTCGTTTCCTTATCCTGCAGCGCTATCCGGCTGTACTTCTCCTTTACCATTTGTTTAATCTGATCATTGGTCTCCATAAAAGTGTTTTATCGTAATTTACCGATTCTGTCTAAATTTTCAGGAACAGCATTTGTCCTTACTTACACCTGCTTCGAAAAAGCCTTGCAGGTGTTTCCCCGCTGCTTCCCACTCTGTTCCGTCTATGCAATAGCATACTTTAACTCCTTCAATATCGCCCTTGATGAGTCCAGCTTCTTTAAGTTCTTTCAAATGCTGTGATACTGTACTCTGGGAAAGTGGTAATTCATCTACAATATCTCCGCATACACAATGTTGCTTTTTAATAAGTAACTGTAAGATGGCAACCCGTGCCGGATGTGCCAGTGCTTTCGCATACCTCGCGATCCGGTTATCCCTGACTGTAAACTCATCCGCCTTTGAAGTTCCCATTGCTATAAATATATATCGCAATATTACGATATATATAGGACTTCGCAAAATAAAAACCGTATTTTTTTCTTCATCCCCGGTTCAATTGAATCTAAGGCAATGGAAATCAGCCTTTACCCTTGCTCTGTGTGTTCCAGAAAAATCGTTTCATCAGCGAAACAATTGTAGTAGCAAGCAGCGCTCCGCCGGTTGCCAGCGCCATGTCCTTCTGAGCATCCCAAATATCTCCCTGGGTTCCGAGATAGGCCATTCCCTGTTCCGGAAAAAAAACATCTGCAACAGCCCATTCGATCAGCTCATAAATACCACTTACAGAAAGAGTAATCTCAATCGGAAGGGTCCAGGCTACCCAGGATGGAAATTTTAACCATGTGAGAAAAAGCTCACGCAAGGGGTAGGCCAGCAGGAACCCGAAACTGAAGTGGATAATACGGTCGTAATGGTTTCGCTCCAAACCCATCTGATCTTTGAGCCAATAGCCCAAAGGATTTTCAGCATACGTATATTTTGAGCCATAAACATGCCCGGCAAGATAGATACAGAACAAGAGATAGGATAAATCACTGAACTGGTATCTCCGGTAGGTTAGAATGAGAAATCCTGCAAACAGGATCACAAGGGTATTCTCGAGTATCCAGTTCGCATAATCGCTGGTTCCGGCCAGCGTGGAAATCCAAATCGCAAGGAAAGCCCCTGCAGAGAGCAGCATCGTTGGATTTTTGAGAAAAGGAGTACGGGTGGATGAAATGGCTACAGTGAACATGATCAAGAGTATGCGGTAAAGATATGGAATTCGTTACTTTCGCTCTATGCTTACTCTGGATCTCAGGGTTTTGCCCGGAGAACATGAAAATGAAGAACTGCTGCTGAGACTGGCCTGTGCTGCCGCCGGTGTTAAGTCGACCGGTTACCGTATCCGAGTCATCAAACGCTCCCTCGATGCCCGTAGCCGTACCCCGAGGTACCAGATCAGGGTGGAGATCTATTCCCCGGGGGAGCCGCTTCCCGTATCCATCTTTCTTCCCCTACAGGATGTACACGGAAAAGAACCGGTTATAATAATCGGAAGCGGGCCGGCGGGACTCTTTGCCGCACTAACCCTTGCCCGTAACGGCCGGAAACCAGTGATTCTGGAACGCGGAAAAACTGTACGTGACCGACGACGAAGCCTGGTTGAAATAACACGTAACCACACGGTAGATCCCGACTCAAATTACTGTTTTGGGGAAGGAGGCGCAGGTACCTATTCAGACGGAAAACTCTATACACGTTCTGTGAAGCGCGGTTCTGTTCAGAACATTTTGGAAGATCTGGTGCATTTCGGGGCAAATGGAAACATTCTCAGCGATGCACATCCGCATATCGGAACAGATAAGTTACCCGAAATCATTGAAAATATACGCGTGGGTCTCACCACTGCAGGTGCGGAATATCATTTCGGTACACGCGTCAATGATTTCCTTCTCCGTGATGGAAAAATCCGTGGCGTGCGGTGCCTGAATGGTAAAGAATTTACGGCCTCTGAAGTGATTCTTGCCACAGGTCATTCCGCCAGAGATATTTTTGAACTCGTACATGAAAAAGGGCTGACCGTGGAGGCTAAACCGTTCGCGCTTGGTGTGCGGGTAGAACATCCACAGGAAATGATTGACCAGATGCAATACCATTGCGATACCAGGGGACCCTATTTGCCTCCTGCCTCCTACTCACTGGTTGCACAGTCAGAGCACAGGGGTGTTTTTTCATTTTGCATGTGTCCGGGTGGAATCATCGCCCCCTGCGCAACTTCGCCGGGCGAGATCGTAACCAACGGGTGGTCACCTTCCGGAAGAAATAACCCGTTTGCCAATTCAGGTATTGTGGTTGAGATCCGGGAACAGGACTTTGGAAAAGCTCATCCGCTTGCAGCCATGATTTTTCAAAAAAACATAGAGCAAAAAGCCTGGGATGCGGGAGGAAGGTCACAGGCGGCCCCTGCTCAAAAGCTCATGGACTTCCTTTCAGGAAAAATTTCTGCCAGCCTTCCCAAAACATCGTATACCCCCGGCGTCAATTCCACGGACCTGGCAGCTATATTACCTCCGTTTGTTACGAAAGCTTTACGTAACGGGTTCAGGGAATTCGGAAAAAAATGGAAAGGTTACCTTACGAATGAGGCTGTGCTGCATGCCGTAGAATCGCGAACATCTTCTCCTGTGCGTATTCCCCGCAATCCCGATACTCTGCAACATCCGCAGGCAGAAGGCCTTTATCCCTGCGGAGAAGGGGCCGGATACGCCGGAGGCATCATTTCTGCCGCCATGGACGGAGTTCGCGTTGCTGGATGTATTCTCAGGAAATAAAATTTCCTACCCAGCAATCCTTCGCCTTTACTTCCCAGGCATTATGAATAGCTCCAAGTCTCTCTATGAGATTGTTGAAAACGATTGTGTCCGGTTTCACCTCACCATTGCCTAAATCAGAGAGAGAAACAGAAGCTATTGCATCTCCCTTTCGAAAATAAACCAGACTGCGGTCCAGAAGATCAAGCCCCATTTTATCAGAAACTGCCTTTATAAAACGAATGGAGTCATCTATTCCGCAACCACTTGCCGGTGCGGTCTGCTCATCTACTGCCAGTATAACGAAACGTTCATGCCGCACTTCCAGCGCAGCATCCATAGACATTTTGTGGGAAGTCCATTCCTTCAGAAAAGGCAAAGAAACTTCATTGATAAAACGGATCTCTCCGTCTGTAAGCGGGCGTGGGCTTTGATAGATCCATATACGGGCGTGGGCTGGCAGCGACTGAAGTGACATAGGTAAGACAGGTAAATAAAGAGGTAAAGCTAAAAAAGAGACAATCAAAAGTTCTCAGGCAGGGTGATCGGGGGAAATAATCTCTGCAATATCAAGCACCCGGGTCGTTCCTTCCTTATTAAAATGTTTCACACCATCGGTTATCATAGTCATACAGAACGGGCACCCAACAGCGATTACATCCGGCTGATGGGAAAGTGCCTCTTCGCTGCGTTCAATATTCACCTCCTTGCTTCCCTTCTCTGCTTCCTTAAACATTTGTGCACCGCCTGCGCCGCAGCAGAATCCTTTTTCCTTTGAACGTTTCATTTCTTCCAGGTCTGCATCCAGTCGCTTCAGCACTTCTCTCGGAGCCTCATACACTTCATTGGCTCTGCCCAGGTAACAGGGATCATGATAGACGATCTTCTTTCCCTTGAATGCACCACCCTCGGCCTTCAGCCTTCCGTCATCCAGCAATTGCTGAACCAGCTGTGTGTGATGAAGTACCTCATAAACGCCACCCAGTTCAGGGTATTCATTCTTCAGTGTGTTAAAGCAATGCGGGCAGCCGGTAACAATCTTCTTTACCCCATAGGCGTTCATTGTCTGAATGTTCGCCATGGCCTGCATCTGAAACAGGAATTCATTGCCCGCCCGTTTTGCCGGATCGCCTGTACATCCTTCCTCAGAACCTAAAATCGCAAATTTAATCTGGCAATGCTCTAATATCCGGGCAATGGCCCGGGTGATCTTTTTTGCGCGTTCATCAAAACTCCCTGAGCATCCCACCCAAAAGAGAATTTCGGGAGTTTCTCCGGAGGCTACGAATTCAGCATATGTACGCACATTCATGGGACGAATTTAATATTCTTTGTTCATTCCTTATTTTCAAAAACCTGGATCGTTACTTCCTTCTCTACCAGCCCGGTAAACTTTCCTGTGAAGCGTGTTGCCCTCACTATGTGATTATCAATCCAGTGATAATTCCCTCCCCGGGGTTTCCCCATCAGCAATCCGTGAAACTTAAATCCGCATTTGTTCAGCCAGCGCTCAGTAACCTCCCTGTGCTCTTCTGTGCGGGAGGTAAAAAAGGTAATTATATGTCCTTCTTCATGCCATCTGTTGCATTGCTCCAGTGCATCCGGATAATGTGCGGCCTCCCCCATTCGCCAGGGCTCCTCATTGGGAATATCATCTCCCACCGTGCCATCAATATCAATCAGAAAATTCTTTACATGCGCAGGCAGCGTGGGAGATATCTTCTTGCCGTTTTCAAATTTTTCAAACAACTTCATCTGTGCCTGTGCTATTTCAATCGTCTTTTATTCAGTATTCTTCCAGTTACCGCGGTCAGCCTGTGCAAATTGCCATGGTGCACCGTTATTCTCAATGTTTGTAAACATCATATTCAGTTCCTGCGGAGCAGCACTTTGCTCCATCACCAGGAACCTGCGCATTTCGACAATAATTCCAAGCGGGTCAATCGTTACAGGACACTCCTGCGTACAGGCATTGCAGGAAGTACAGGCCCATAACTCTTCGGGAGTGATATAATCATGAAGCAGACTTTTCCCATCATCTGTAAATTTTCCGTTCTTATCTACATTCTTTCCTACTTCCTCCAGCCGGTCGCGCGTGCTCATCATGATCTTCCGGGGAGATAGCATTTTACCGGTAAGATTGGCCGGACATGCTGATGTACACCTTCCGCACTCGGTGCAGCTGTAGGCATCCATCAGTTGCTTCCAGCTAAGATCCATTACATCCTTCGCTCCGAACCGACCGGCGGCCTGAGGGTCTGCAGGAGGTGGCGTAAAGGACGGATCCAATATGGCTCTAACTTCGTTCGTTACATTAACCGGGTTTGTAAACTTCCCTTTTGGATGCAGGCTGGAATAGAAAACGTTTGGAAAAGAGATAACAATATGCAGATGCTTGGAAATAACAATATAGTTAAGGAAAAAGAGGATGCCCACCATGTGAATCCACCATCCACTTCGCTCTACAATGATCAGGGACTGCTCTGAAAAGCCCGAAAGCAGCGGAGCCAGTAAGCCACTCAGTGGCAGATTCCCGGTATCAACACTGTAATGCGGGTTGCCCATCAGGTACAAGCTCCGGTCGGCCGCATTCATAAAGTAATAAGCGGTCATTAATACAATTTCGGTACAAAGGATCAGATTCGCATCCGTTCTTGGCCAGCCGTCCAGTTCCTTCATAGTGAACCGGTGAATACGTCCCAGGTTTCTGCGTACCAGAAAGAGGATACATCCCAGCGTTACCAAACCGGCCAGTATTTCGAAAAATGACAGCATAAAAGGGTACATTCCTCCAAGAACGGAAAGAAAGCGGTGCGAACCGGTGGCACCATCCACTATCATTTCCACTACTTCAACGTTGATGAGAATAAATCCGGCGTAAACAAAAAAATGTAACAAGGCCGGGAGGGGACGGGAAAACATTTTTTTCTGTCCCATCGCAACTAAAAACATCAAATTCCATCGCGCACCCATCCGGTCACTGCGATCCGCAGGCTTACCCAGCCGGATATTTCTTGCGATCTTTCCTGCATTACGCCAGAAAAGAATAACTGCTCCAAGAAAAAGAATAATAAAAACCGCATTGGTTATTCCCATGCGGCAAATGTAACAAAATCAGAGGGTAGTCAGGAAGGGAATTATTAACGAGGAACCGGTTAATTTTTCTTTTTCTTTGCCTTACGTTTTTTTCCGAACACACTGAAGTAATCGCCCGGGTGCTTTTGCATATCTTCCAGGAGACGATTCAGGCTAACAGAGGCGGAATCCAGGTCATTATACAGTTTTTTATCATGCAGCAACATACCAAGGCTTCCTTCGCCTTTGTTCACCTTTTCAAGCAGCTTAGATGTTTCCTCCAGGGTTTTATTTGTGTTATTAATGGTTCCGATCAGGTTAGACTTCGCGATCGAATCCGATATATTGCTCAGGTTGTTCATTGCCTTGGTAATCTGGTCGTCATTTTTTGATATGGTGGAGGTAATATTCTCGACTTTGGAAAGGATCATGGAAAGCTTAGACCGTTCCGACTCCACCATGTCATCTATTTTAATAGCCGTTTTTTCAAATGTTGCCAGTGCCTTTTTTATCGATTCAAAACTGGAGGTTAGACTGGCACGCGCATCCTGATTAAGAATGGCCTGCACGATGAGCATAATAGAATCGATAGAAGAAATCAAACCTTCTGCCTTTTTCTTTAGGGGTAAAATCTGTTCGTTCACCTGTTCCCCCAGTCCCTTTTCGATTGTTCCGGCAAGCGTATCCCCGTTCACCACATTCCGTGCACCCTTTCTCATGACAATATTAATCGCCTTGGATCCAAGAATATCTGAACTGATAATTTCCGCTGATGCACTATCCTGAATAGGAAAGTCAGTCTCTGTAATCACGAATTTAACAACCAATTTGCCGCTGTGGTCCGGATGAAGGTACACGTCACGAACCATTCCGATCTGATACCCGTTCAGCAGAACGGGGTTACTTCCCATGAGGCCGTTGACATTGGAATAAACTGAGTAAAGTTCAATCTCATTGGAAAACAAATTACGGCCTTTCAGCAGATTAAATCCCCAAATACCCAATCCGATGGTGATGGTTACCAGGATGCCGGTTTTCAGTTCCTTGCTTATCTTCATGGAAGGGGTAAAGTTAGTCTTTTATCAATTTCACAGCTTCTCCGTACGGGATCTTCATTCCATCCTTGTAAGCGACCAGAAATGCGTCCTTAAATCCCAGGTCCTTCAGTTCCTTCTGCCGTTTAACAGCATCCTCAGGTTTAATGAATTCTCCCGACATATATTTCCAAATACCTTTCTCCTCTACGCCCGACCATTCCTTCACTCCTTTCAGTTTTGGTGCATCATCAGGCAGTTTAGTAGCGGATGTATGGAACTGGACTTTGAAGATCACGTTTGGTTTGACCTGTGGAGCGGGTTCCACGGGGCGCACGGTATCTTTCTTAACCACCAGGGTGTCTACCGGGGGATTCTTGAGTACGCTGTCCGGCTTCACATCGGGCTTTATGACCGGGATATACGCCTTCATTTTCTCCGGCTCATCGTTGTATGTCACTTGCCTTCCTTCGATTTCATCTTTATATTCGCGTAAAGCTCTGAAGATACTGGTGGCCATATAGGTCTGACCTTCCTCCGATCCGAGGAAGTCGTGTTCCACTCCATTGGTAAGATACCCGGATTCAATCAGCACCGAAGGCATTGCCGTTTTCCAGAGAACGAGAAAACCGGCCTGTTTTACTCCTTTGTCGTGTCTGCCGGCAAGTGTTTTAAATTGTTTCTGGGCTTTTGCCGCAAAACTGAGCGAATTTTCCAGATAGGCGTTCTGCGTGAGGTTCATCAGAATGTACCCTTCATCAGAATCCGGATCAAACCCGTCATATTTCTTTTTATAATCATCTTCAAGAAGGATTGCCGCATTCTCTCTTTTTGCAACATCGAGGTTTGCATTGGTTTTATGCAATCCCATAACATAAGTTTCAGCACCGTGCACTTCCTGCTTGCAGATATCTTTCTTTGTCTTCTTATCGCGCACACAGGCTGAATTGCAATGAATACAAATAAAAAGATCGGCTTTTGCCTTATTAGCGATCCCGGCTCTGTCATTCAGCTCCACGAAAACATCCGTTTTTCTTGTGTAAACCACCTTCACATCCTTCAGGTGTTGTTCGATGAGTTTACCGAGTTTCAGGGCAATGGCGAGAGAAACCTCCTTCTCCTTATAGGCTGAACCGTGGCAACCGGGATCCTTTCCGCCATGCCCCGCGTCAATGCAAACCGTTCGTATGCCATATAACGGCGCTGGCGTGATTTTTGGTGAAAAGGATGCTCCCGAAAGGCCGCTTATAATTACGGCAATCAGGGCTACCCTAAGATACAATGCCCGGAACATTCCGACGTTATACGGAGCCCGGACCCGTAGGATATAATTTCGTAGTTTTGAACCCTCCCGGAAACTCATAAGTTACACAAAATTAGGTGGTTTCGAAGGCATATACAGTAATCAGGTGTGCAGTTATCCTCATCCTCCTGTTAATTACAGGCATGCTGTCACATGCATCAAAGGCTGTACCAAAACAAACTCAGGATTCTACAAAAACAGCTGAAAAAGAGCTACTTAAGGATAAAATAAACTATCATTCAAGAGATAGCATCGAAGTAGATCTGGAGCACAAGATCATCCATCTTTACGGGAAGGCGGAGGTAAGCTATGAAGATATTGTGTTGAAGGCTGGATACATCCGCATAGACCTGGGAAGCAACGTGATGCTGGCTTCAGGGGTAGACAGTGCCGGGAATCTGGTGGATCGTCCTACCCTTTCGGAACAGGATAAAGAAACGGTGGCCGACACGATCCGGTACAATGTAGAAACAAAAAAAGGCTGGATGTACCGGGTGCGCACATCCGAGGGGGAGGGTTACATGTATGCGCAGGCCGGGAAAAAAGATTCAAACGACGTGTATTACATCAAGGACGGGAAGTATACCACCTGCGATGCAGACCAGCCCCATTTTCACATTCATGTAACCAAGGGCAAGGTGATTCCGGACAACAAGATCGTTACAGGACCGGCTTACCTCGTGATCGCAGGCATCCCAACTCCTCTGGCGATCCCGTTCGGTTTCTTTCCCAATCAGCGCGGACGCAAGAACGGGGTACTGCTGCCTGCCTATGGTGAATCTCCCGCGCTTGGATTTTTCCTGAAGGATGGAGGGGTTTACTTTGGCATCAGCGATTATATTGACCTGGCTGTAAAAGGAGATATCTATTCCAAAGGAAGCTTCGGACTTAAAACATTTACGAACTATTCTAAAAGGTATTCCTTTTCAGGAAACATAGCCGCAGGATATTCCAACTTCCGTAATTCCTATCCCGAATTTCCCGACTTTTCCAATCAGAAAGATTTCTTTGTCCGCTGGACGCATACTCAAGATGCAAAAAAAAATCCGGGAACCGGTTTTTCCGCGAACGTAAATATTCTTTCCAGCAATTATTATAAGTTCAACTCGAATACCTCCGGAGATTATTTAGCGAACACATTTTCTTCCAATATAAGCTACCGGCGCTCATGGAAGGAAGCTAATCTGGTAAGCACCCTTTCGCACAATCAGAACACCTTAAGCCGGAAAGTGGACGTGGGTTTGCCGCGAACCGGGTTTTCGCTCAACCGTCAGTATCCCGCACAATGGTTTAACCGGGGTGCACACAGAAACCGTGCTATTGATAAGATCGGATTCAGCCTGAGTTCTGATTTTGAGAACCGGATCTCCGTTACAGATTCCAATCTCTTCATCCCTACGATTGCCGATTCCATGAAATATGCATTTAAGCATACCATGCCCTGGTCTGCCAATTTCTCGTTCAGGAAATTCCCGATCACCCTTACCCCCTCCGCCTCCCTCTCCTCCATCTGGTATTTTGAAACGGTGGAAAAATCCTATGACCTTCCGGGCGACAGCATTATTATCCTTAAAAAGCGCGGACTATCCATGGCCAATACGTTCAGTGCCTCCGTAGCAGCCACCACAAAGTTATTTATGACATATGTATTCAGGCGTAGTGCGGTAAAAGCGATTCGTCATGTTGTAACGCCTACCATCGCATACAGCGTTCGCCCGAATTATGCGGATCCGAAATACGCCTACTATGGATCTTATTCCACCGGGTTGGGAGTGCCCGTAGTTTACAGCATTTATGAGAACGGCATCTTTGGAGTTCCTCCCTCAGGTGAAAGTTCACTATTAAGTTTTGCGATGAACAACAACCTGGAAATGAAATTACGTGCTTCCGCATCCGATACAACCAAAAAAGAACGGAAAATAACCATGATAGAAAGTTTTGGCTTTTCCTCGGCCTGGAATTACGCGGCAGATTCCGTTCAGTTGTCGCCCGTAAACCTCTACCTCCGCACCAAACTTTTTAAGAAACTGGATGTAAACCTTCTGGGACTGGTAGATCCGTATGCGCTGGGGAGCAATGGCACAAAAGTGAACCGGTTCCTCTGGAACGAGGGTAAACTCGGACGTCTTACAAGTGGTTCCGTTTCTGTTGGTACCGGCCTGAGCGGCGGGAAAAACAAGCCAAAAGCTGGTGAGAAAATTAAAACGAAGGAGGCAGAACAGCTGAAATATGTGGAGGAACATCCGGATTATTATGTGGATTTCAATATTCCGTGGACCTTACGCGTATACTACAACCTGGTTTATTCTCGTCCGGCACTTAGTGAAACCATCACACAATCTGTTACATTCAGCGGTGACTTTAACCTTACACGTAAATGGAAAATCGGGTTCAATTCAGGATATGATTTCATCATGGAGGATTTTACCTATACCAATGTGAGCATCTACCGTGATCTTCATTGCTGGGAAATGCAGTTCAACTGGATTCCCTTTGGATTCCGGAAGAGTTATACCATTGATATTCGGGTGAAAGCATCGGTATTGCAGGACCTGAAACTGAGTCGTAAACGGGAATGGTATGACTATAATTAAGCAGGCCGCTGACAGCAATTTCGTACATTTGGGCATGCGGCAAATCTTCCTTCCGGCACTTATCCTTATCCTATCGTTCTGCTCTGCACAAAAACAGGATTCCATTATGCTCAGCAAGATATTCGCTGAAGAAATGCTCCGGGGTGAATCCTACCGGAATCTGGAATCTCTTTGCAAAAATGTCGGTCACCGCCTCTCCGGATCACCCTCCGCACAAAAAGCGGTAGACTGGGGATTTCATCTCATGAAAAGTTACGGCTTTGATACGGTTTATCTCCAGGAATGCCTGGTACCCCACTGGGTACGGGGAAAAAAGGAGGTTTGCGAAATCTATTCAAAAACCCTCAAGGCACCCATGCCGCTGAACTGCCTCGCACTCGGCGGGTCCGTTGGTACAGGAGAAAAAGGTATTTCTGCAGAAGTTGTGGAAATAAAATCCTGGGATGAACTTGAGTTTCTTGGAGTAAAAGGACTCAAAGGAAAGATCGCTTTTTTTAACCGGCCCTTCGATAACGCACTTGCCAAAACGTTTGAGGCTTACGGGCACTGCGTTGACCAGCGATGGGCAGGCGCATCACGTGCCTCAAAATACGGAGCCATTGGTGTATTAGTACGCAGCATGACCAATGCCATCGACAATTACCCGCATACCGGGAGTATGGGGTACAACGACTCCTTTCCGAAAATACCGGCTGTAGCCATTTCGACTGAAGCGGCGGAGTATCTCAGTAAGAAATTAAAACAAGATCCAAAACTTCAGGTATCGCTGCATACCTGGTGCCAAACCCTTCCGGATGAAAAATCCTATAATGTAATCGGTGAGATCTGGGGATCAGAGAAAAAAAATGAGTTCATACTTGTTGGAGGACATCTCGACTCCTGGGATGTTGGACAAGGAGCGCATGATGATGGTGCCGGTGTTGTACAGAGTATTGAAGTTCTGCGCTTATTCAAGGCTATGGGAATCAAACCCAAACGTACCCTGAGATGCGTTCTGTATATGAATGAAGAGAACGGCACAAGGGGGGCACAGAAATACAATGAAGAGGTCCTTAGAAAAAAAGAAAAGCATATCGCCGCAATGGAAAGTGACCGGGGCGGTTTCACTGCCAGGGGATTCTCGTTCGACACCCTTGATGCCCGATTTAATCAAATTAAACAATGGGCACCCCTCTTCCACCCTTATCTCATGGAACGAATGGAGTCGGGCTTCTCAGGAGTGGATGTGCGGCATTTGAAAGATTACGGAGCATTCACGATGGGGTATTACCCTGACCCACAGAGATACTTTGACTTTCACCATACTGAACGGGATACATTTGAACATGTTCATAAAAGAGAACTGGAAATGGGTGCTGCCTGTATGGCAATGATGGTATGGCTAATATCTGAATATGGGATATAACTTTTTACTTGCTGTTTTGATCCTTGCTTGTGGGAGTACCACCGCGCAGCTAACTGAAGTGTGGAGAAGAATTGAACTGCAACACCTCGTTCCCCTGAACAACTATTACACTGAACCCTGGAGGGGTACTATTTCTACAGAGCAGAAGGGAGGCTTTATCGGTGAGCTTTTGGCGTTAGCAGATTCCGGTGCCATACAGATCTACCGGCCCGAGTCTCCTTTTAACCTGCCCTTTTCAAAAAAGGAAGTATCCGGAATTTTACACAGATATGATTCTATCTACGTTTTTGATCCCATTACATCAGAACCTCTAACACAGGTAATAAAGTTTGGTGTTTCCTGGGAAGACATCCCATCAGTAATCCTGCGCGAAAAGTGGGTACTGGACCCGGCTACCGGTACGTTCAGCAAAACCATTGCCGGAATGATTTTGGAGAAAAAGATCATTTCAAATGACGGTGAGTACGTTGGGAAAAAACCTCTTTGTTACATCGCCTTCCAAATGAGTTCAGTGAAAAGTATTGAACAGGTGAAGGATTCTGAAATCCGCCTGCACTACGATACCGAACAGCTTCTGGACATTGACCCTGCTTACAATAACGGCTTCAGTTATGAAAAAGCATTCAGCCTGCTGGATCCATTTTTGAAAAATGCCGGAGTACTGTACGATACCTTGTACCCTTACCATCATCCACTCAAAGGATCTGCCCGAAAAAATGTGCTCGCCAACAGGAGCATGGTTTATTCCTACTATTTCAATGAGGTCATCCATTTTGATCCGCTAACATTTACTTTGACGAGCACTCTTAAGGGAATTCTCTTTTCCTCAAAAAAACAGAACAGGGGTGCTGACCTGGCCTATGTGGCATTAAACAATCTGAAACCACAACCCTTGTGGAATACTAACCAGGTACTGCCCATAATGCAATATCAGCAACAACTTACTTTTCCGAAATTACCTCCTGAAGAGAGTTCTCCTTATCAATCGCATCTTGAAAATGAAGATTCCGTTAAGATGGATACATATACGAAAACGATCTCGGAAAAATCATTGAAGATGGATCTGCCTTCCTATAAACTCTTTGGGAAGAACTACGTTTACTTCGATCCTTTGAACCACAAAATGAAAGCGCTTGAAAAAGCTGAACTTGATAGTTTATATATCTATCGAGATATTTTGTTGGTAGAAAGTGTGGAAATCAACCAACTGGATACGGTGATCAGGGAGCATTCGCTGTTGAACCGGCCGGCAGAAGGACTGAGCTTCTTTGAAAGCTGGAGCATTGACCCTTTAACGGGAAAATTCAATAAGTTGGTTAATGGAATCGGAGTTATGTACGGGAATGGTGAATTCGGCTTTGGAACAAGCATGCGCCTGGTAATTCCTTCCTATCTGGTAACAACAGGAACTACCGGTGACCTAATAGAACTTTCGAAAAATGTAGTCTACTTCGCTTCCCTGAACATGAACGGAGAACGCCCAAATGAAGACACCGTTATGCTGGCCTATGTAGATGATGCAGGAATAAATAGCCTTCACACCTTAAACCGATGTAAGTTGATTCAGGCACTGCTGGAAATTTGTATAAATGGAAAGGGAAAAGCCATAGACCCCTTACTTAATGCACCCATAAGTAAGCCAAAACTCATTCCCTACCTCAACACATTCATGGATAGCACCATCCGAAAGGGCGATCTGCCGCCTTACTTTCAATTGGCGAATGTACTCAAGTTCGTGGAAGACTGGTCATATGACCCGGTCAGTTGCAGATTGGTAAAAAAAGTTCGGGCTGTAACTTTAATCCGCAGAACTGAAACCTATGACAATAACATTTCCCGGATCAAGGATCAGGAATTATTAACGATACAACTCAACGAAAAATGAAAAAGGTTATCACATCCGGGAATGCTCCAGCCCCTATCGGCCCCTATAGTCATGCCAATCTTGCAAACGGATTTCTGTATATATCCGGACAGGTAGCGAAACATCCGGTTAGCGGCGAACTGGTTATCGCAGACATCGAATCTGAAACCCGTCAGGTCATGGAAAACCTCAAAGCGATCCTTCTTGAAGCGGGAATGGATTTTTCTCACGTTGTAAAAAGCACCATCTTCTTGTCCGACATGAACAGTTTCGGACGAATGAATGAGGTCTACGGGAGCTATTTTACAGGAAATTACCCGGCAAGAGAAACGGTTCAGGTAAGCAAATTGCCACTGAATGTGAATGTGGAAATTTCCATGATTGCAGCGGTATAAGTGAAAAGATGCTTTATTGTTGCAGCACTTTGCGGTAAATCTTTTCGTATTGCGGCAAAATCATACTTACGTCGAAGCGGGCGGACTGTTCCAGACAATTTTTCCTGAATTGCTCTAACATGACATGGTCCGACAGAAGCCTAACGGCATTCTCTGCCATTTCTTCTATATTGCCAACCTCCGACAAAAAACCAGTACGGCTATGAATATTCACCTCCGGAATTCCTCCGGTATTGCTCGAGATCACAGGTACTCCACAGGCCATAGCTTCCAACGCTGCCAAACCGAAGCTTTCAGTCTCGGAAGGCAGAATAAAAAGATCGGAAATGCATAACAACTGAGTAGGATCCACCACTTTTCCCGTAGAAATAATATCATTGCAGGTATCCAGTTCCCGGCACAGGCGTTCAATCGCCGCGCGCTCGGGGCCATCTCCTACGAGTATCAGCCGCGCAGGAATCTTTCTCCGCACTTTATCAAACACACGTAACACATCTTCCACCCGTTTTACTTTCCGGAAATTCGAAACATGTATAAGGATTTTTTCTCCGGCAGGAGCGTAGGATGCCCGGTTGCATTCGCCATCATGCTTCTTATAATGTTCCAGTTTAATAAAATTCGGGATCACATTGATTTCGTTCTCCACTTTAAAAAATTTCAGTGTATCGTTTTTCAGGCTTTCAGAAACCGCCGTTACCACGCTGCTCCGGTTCATGGCGAAAGTAATCACCGGTTCAAAGGAAGGATCCTTCCCAACCAGGGTAATATCTGTTCCATGAAGCGTGGTTATGAAGGGCACACGGATTCCGCGCGTTGCAAGAATCTGCTGAGCCATAAATGCAGCCGATGCGTGTGGTATGGCATAATGTACATGAAGAAGGTCGAGTTTGTAATGTGCCGTAACATCCACCAGCTTACTGGCTAGCACCAGTTCATAGGGTTGATAATCAAAGAGAGGATAATCCGACACATTGACTTCATGATAATGTATGTTTGGCATGATGCGCTCCAGGCGTACCGGCTGAGAATAGGAAATGAAATGTACCTGGTAACCTTTTTCCGCCAGCGCAATGCCCAGTTCCGTTGCTACAACGCCACTTCCTCCAAAGGTTGGATAACAGACGATACCGATATTCTTCATCCCGTCAAAGATACTTAATCTGTTGAATTTTAAGCAGTTATTATTTGCCGGTTAATATCTTCCGGTGAGATCCGTCCCACACCCCTCTTTCGCTCATTAATTTTGCTTTTATGTTAAAGTGGGAAAATCGTCGTTTCAGCTTCGACCTTCCGCCGGAAATGCATCCGGTAGTTCTGGAACGCATTCGTGGTACTTCTGCCCGAATACAGGAAATGGTACAAAACAAGCCCCATGAATTGCTGGAATACAAACCCCTTGGTGAATGGTCGATCAAGGAGCACATTGGTCATTTGACCGATCTGGAAGAATTGCATGAAGGAAGAATTGATGATTTTCTCGAAGGAGTAAAAACCCTCCGGGCAGCTGATATGGAGAATAATAAAACCAACGCTGCTAACCACAACAAAAAAAGTATCGAGGAGCTGTTATCCGACTTCCGGTTTCAGAGAAACATTTTCATTGAACGCCTTTATTCCATAGAACCCAATTTCTGGGGGCAGGCTTCACTACATCCCCGGCTGGGAAAACCTATGCGTGTGATTGACATGGTTGTTTTTGTTGCAGAGCACGATGATTATCACCTGGCATTGATCAGGGAAATACTCCGTTCGGCACCCGGGAATTTAAAAAAACACTAGCCGGCAACCATATCTGGCAGTTTTCCTGAATGGAATTCCACCATTATTATTGCATGTGTCGGCGTGACGTTAAGATTTTTTCAGCGCTGCGTTGATTTTCTTTCTGATTCCGTCAGTGGTTACGGACCCCGGGCGCTCGATGGGGTGACCCAGTGCGCGATCCCAGATCAGGGAGGCCAGCACACCAAGTGAACGTGATACCCCAAACAGCACTGTATAGAAATCAAACTCGGTGATTCCGTAATGCATGAGCAAAGCCCCGCTGTGGGCGTCCACGTTTGGCCACGGATTTTTTATTTTTCCTGTGCTCTCCAGTATTGGTGGCGCCACCTCGTAAACCATTCCAACGATCTCGCAGAGATCCGAAGTGCCACCGGGTTTAATGTACTTCAAATAAAAGTCTTGCTGCGCAGAAAACCTGGGATCCGTTTTTCTCAATACGGCATGGCCATATCCGGGCACAACACGCCCCGCTTCAAGGGTTCTTTTGATATAATCGGCGATCTGCTGCTTATTAGGAATGCCACCTCCCAGCTCCTCCTGCATTTTCAATATCCAAATAATAACTTCCTGATTTGCCAGCCCGTGCAGTGGCCCTGCCAGTCCGTTCATGGATGCCGCAAAAGCGAGATACGGATCACTCAGTGCGCTACCCACCAAATGGGTGGTATGGGCCGACACATTTCCTCCTTCATGATCAGCATGGATGGTCATATACATTCGCATCAGCCGCATCACATTAAAATCCTCATACCCCATCATATGCGCCAGATTAGCCGCCCAATCCAATTTTGGATCCGGTTCTATGTGCTGATCCCCTTTATATTTCTTCCGGTAGATATATGCGGCAACGCGGGGCAGGCGGGCGATCAAATTCATCGAATCCTCATAAACTGCATCCCAGTAATCCTTTTTCGCAAGACCATCACGATACGCCTTGGCAAATACGGATTCTGTCTGCATGGCCATAATGGCAATGCTGAACATGGTCATAGGATGCGTTGTAGTCGGAAGTTTATCCAGTGCGTCAAAAACATGTTTGGGAACAATGCTTCGTCGTGCCCAGTTGTTGCTCACATTATGTACTTCATCGTAGTTGGGAAGATCGCCGGTGAGCATGAGATAAAAAATTCCCTCCGGAAGTGGTTCCGTTCCCATATTGGGTGACTTGGGAAGTTTCTCCCGGATCTCAGGGATGGAATATCCCCTGAAACGGATTCCTTCCTCCGGATCCAGCTTGGATGTTTCGGTGACAAGTCCGATCATGCCTTTCATGCCCTGATATACCTGTGCAACGGTATATTCACCCAGTTTCACATCACCGTGTTCTTTTATCAGCGCCTTTACCTCGGCCGCCATCGGCCGGGCCTTTTCAATAAATTTCTCTTTTAAACTATCCATAGGAATATGATATACGCCCTAAAAATACGGCGGAATAGGCTGATATCAAAGTGAAAAGGTATGATTAAACGGACCGGAACCCCCTGCCCGGGTACAAGGCAGCCTCTCCAAGGCTTTCCTCTATCCTCAAAAGCTGGTTGTATTTGGCAATTCTGTCGGACCGGGAAGCCGAACCGGTCTTAATCTGGCCGGTTCCAAGGGCCACGGACAGGTCTGCAATGGTAGTGTCTTCGGTTTCACCTGAACGGTGGCTCATGACGGATGTATAAGCGTGGGTATGGGCCATCTGCACGGCACTGATGGTTTCCGTTAACGTACCGATCTGGTTCACCTTTACCAGGATGCTGTTCGCAATGCCATTTTCAATGCCCTTCTGCAATCGTTTCACATTGGTTACAAACAGATCATCCCCTACCAACTGCACCTTGTCGCCTATGACCTCGGTAAGTTTATGCCAACCGTTCCAGTCATCCTCCGCCAGGCCGTCTTCAATGGATATTATAGGATATTTCTTACACCAATCAGCCCAGTAGGAAACCATATCCTCAGAACTCAGCTTATCACCTGTGGATTTCTTCAGCACATACTTTTTTGATTTCTCATCGTAAAACTCGGTACTTGCGGCGTCCATGGCAATGAATATGTCGTGGCCCGGACGATATCCGGCCGATTCGATGGCTTTAAGTACAAACTTAATGGCCTCTTCGTTCGACTTAAGATTAGGAGCAAACCCGCCTTCATCACCCACATTGGTAGAAAGTCCCTTGGCTTTCAGCACTGTCTTAAGGTGATGAAAAATTTCTGCACCCATTCGCAGCCCCTCTGAAAAACTCTCCGCTCCCACGGGCATTACCATGAATTCCTGAAAATCTATTCCGTTATCCGCATGAGCCCCTCCGTTCAGAATATTCATCATCGGTACGGGCAGGGTATTGGCATTCACACCTCCCACGTATCGGTAGAGCGGTAGTCCGCTTTCATCAGCAGCTGCTTTTGCTACGGCCAGTGAAACCCCCAAAATAGCATTGGCACCCAGGTTCGCCTTATTTTCCGTGCCGTCAAGTGCAATCATCCGCCGGTCTATGCCCGACTGATCCAATACATGCATTCCCCGCAGTTCCTCATTGAGGGAGGTATTAATATTCTGCACGGCCTTCAGCACACCCTTTCCCAGGTAAGTTTTCTTATCACCGTCGCGCAGTTCAACTGCTTCATGAGCTCCTGTGGAGGCTCCGGATGGAACAGCAGCCCGTCCCAACGTTCCTTCATCCGTGATAATGTCTACCTCTACCGTGGGGTTTCCGCGGGAATCCAGAATCTGGCGGGCGATGATCCTTGCAATGTGTCCCATGTATTCGATTTTGAACTCTAAAAGTAGGATTTTCTTACTTTTAGTGGATGAGGTTTTTAACCCTTTTTGCACTATTTACCCTGATGTGGATCCAGGCCTGCCGACACAGTAAAACCGGCACGGGTAATGCGGCGAAGGAGATTCCGGTCTGTATCAGGGAAAAAATAGATGCTTTTATCAAGCTGAATAAAAAATATCAGCCAGCTTACGTGACTTCCTATACCTACAAGGGAAAAAGAGTCTTCTATTTTCCTGACCGGTGTTGCGACCAGCAGGCAGAGGTCTGGGATGAGCAGTGCAATCTGGTTTGCTCGCCGAAGGGCGGATTTACCGGTACCGGTGATGGGAAATGCAATGATTTTTTCTCCGAAGCCAGGGACAGCGCCGCAGTATGGTTGCAGCCGCCCGACTAGGAACCAAAGAGGGAATCCACGAATTCCCGGCGATGAAAGACCTGGAGATCCTCAAGGCCTTCTCCCACCCCGATATACTTTACCGGAATTTTAAACTGATCCGAGATACCAATCACCACGCCTCCTTTGGCTGTACCATCGAGTTTGGTGATGGCCAGCGAAGTTACACTGGTGGCCTGGCTGAATTCCCTGCACTGATTCAGTGCGTTTTGTCCGGTAGATCCATCCAACACCAGAAGCACCTCATGTGGTGCATCGGGTACTACCTTCTGCATCACATTCCGGATCTTGGTTAATTCATTCATAAGGTTAATCTTATTATGGAGCCGACCGGCGGTATCAATGATTACTATTTCTGTGTTTTTTGCAACTGCGGAGGAAAGAGTATCGAAGGCAACGGAAGCCGGATCGGCATTCATTCCCTGCGATACCACCGGCACATTCACACGCTCGCCCCATATCCTGAGCTGATCCACAGCAGCCGCTCGAAACGTATCCGCTGCACCAAGCATCACACTTTTTCCCGCCTTACGGAATTGGTATGCGAGTTTGCCGATGGTTGTGGTTTTGCCAACTCCGTTCACGCCCACCACCATGATCACGTATGGCCGCCGGGTGTGTGAAACTGAAAATTCATCCTGTACTTCCTGATTCCGGCTCACCAGCATCTCTGCGATCTCATCCCGGAGGATTTCGTTCAGTTTTTCTGTGGGAAGCCCCCGGCTCTCTTTTGAAATCCTTTGCCGGATCCGATCGATCACCTTTAAGGTGGTTCCCACACCTACATCGGATGATATCAGTACCTCTTCCAGATTCTCCAGCACCTCATCATCAACCACCGCTTTACCCATGACGGCGCTCTTCAGACGGGAGAAAAATCCCTGTCTGCTCACAAAAAGTCCTTTCTGAAGAGTCTCTTTCTTTTCCTTGCTAAAAAAGCTGAATATTCCCATACATCAAAAAAAAAGCTTCTCCCGGTTTCGAAAGAAGCTCAGTTCAGTGAGAAGTAAAAATTATTTTGCGGCGAGGAATTCCTTGATGTGATCGTTATGTACGATCTCTTCACGAAAAACATACGCGCCGGTTTTTTCAGACTTCACCATCTTTATCACTTTAGTAAAATCCTTTCCTTTTCCGGACTTGAGTGTAGCTACTACTTTCTTTGCCATGATTCAGATTATTTGATCTCTTTATGTACAGTTACTTTCCTGAGGATCGGGTTGTACTTCTTCAGTTCGATACGATCGGGTGTATTCTTTTTGTTCTTTGTGGTGATATATCGGGAAGTTCCCGGCTTACCACTCGCCTTGTGCTCGGTACACTCAAGAATCACCTGGATCCTGTTGCCTTTCTTCGCCATTTTGCTTGAATTTTAATGAATTAAGGGGTGCAAATGTAGAAATTCTCAAAGGAATACACAATATCTCAATGAAGCAAAGATTGTAAATATCTGATTATCAGTATTTCATGTGGTTCAAGATGCTCTCTTTTTTCATCAAAGCCTCTACATCCTCGGCCGTTTTTACGACGCCTGTACTTAAGTTTTCAGGACCACCGGTGGTAATAAGAATATCGTCCTCAATTCGCACTCCGATGTTCCACCACTTCGGATCACAATCGCTTCCGGCTGCGATATAGATACCGGGCTCAACTGTAATCACCTGACCGGGGGTCAGCTTTCCGTAGAGACCCGGGTCGTGTACGTCAAGGCCCAGGTAGTGAGATGTTCCATGAAAAAAATACTTAATAGCTTCTTTGCGCTCTTTAATAATTCCCAATTCGAGCAGCCGGTTTTCGATCACTTCCATGGCCGCTTTATGCGGATCCCGAAAATCGTTGCCTGTAACACAGGCTTTGATTCCCGCGAGCTGCGCCTCCAGAACAATATTGTAAATAATTTTCTGTGCGGGGGTAAATTTTCCGTTCACAGGAAGTGTACGGGTTACATCTGCTGTATACCCGTGGTACTCGGCTCCCGCATCCACAACCAGCAGGTCATTCTTCACCAACATTTTCCGGTTCGTGTTATAATGCAGGATACAACTATTTTCTCCGCCTCCCACGATACTGGGATAACCGGTATACTCAGCACCGGACTTCCGGAACATAAATTCAATGATAGCCTGTGCCTGATATTCGGTCATACCTCCCTCCAGCGCCTTCATCAGCTCAGTATGCGCATCCACTGTTATCTTAACAGCCTTCCGGATCAGGATCATTTCCTCCGGTGTTTTGATCTCACGAAGTGCCGACATAGAGTTTTTCAACTGGAGGGAATCCAATTTTGCTCCTGTTACCTCTACTTTGATTCTGAAATGTCTTATCAGACTGGCAAGATCTCCGCGATCGAAAGAGTCGTCCTCCACCGCAGGAAATTTATTATTCCATATGACCATGGAAAACCGGGAAAGATCTATTTTGAATTCAGAAAAATCCCACCCTGAAAAAACTTTTTTGAAACCCAGCTTTACACGAGCAGAATCCAGCCCCATTCTGCGGCCGGTCCATCTTTCCATGAAAGGATTTCTGTCCTGCATGAACAAAACTTCATTGACCATTTCCCCTCCTACATCCTGCAGTTCTTTAAAGATAATCACAACGGCATTCGGCTCGATTAGACCCGTGAGATAGAAAAAATCAGGGTCCTGATGATAATGGAAGTAGACATCATTTGAGCGCCGCTGTTCTGGGGCAGAAAAAAGGAATGCGACACTATTCTCAGGCATGCGGGATCGCAGGGCTTCACGTCTGCCCTGATGAAATTCCTTTCCTGGCCAATCCGTATCGTACAGACTCACTTGCTTTTGTCCGGCGGCTGTGAACGCGCAGAGGACGATGGCAGTAAAAAGGATATTTGGATGAATTCGCATGAAACAAAAAACCTTGCTATAAAGATAGCAAGGTCAGAAATTGTGCCATTTGGCAAACGCCGGTTACTTCTTCTTTTTATAAAAACCTTTCTCCGCAGCCTCTTTCAGTGCTATGCTAAGGCCTTTCTTATTGATCGTGCGCATTCCTGCGGCGGATACTTTCAGCGTAATCCACTTTTTTTCCTCCGGATGATAAAACCGCTTGATCTGGAGGTTCGGAAGAAAGGTCCGTTTCGTCTTGTTGTTGGCATGAGACACATTATTCCCCACCATCACTTTCTTTCCTGTAATCTGACAAATCTTCGACATGACCTTGATTTTTAAAGGGATGCAAAGAAACTAATTTTTTACGAAATAGCCAAAGAAAGCCTAAGGCAATTAAATCTATATTATTGAAAAACAGGGAAATATCTTCCCCTTTGCATCTCTCCATTAAAGTAACCTATGCTTAAATACCTCCATTTCCTGTAAGCTTCCCTATTAAGAATATCCAATATGGGCCGGTTATCCGTAAGCAAAACGGCATCTTTTATTTCACTAAAGGAAGGGAATATCTCCATTGATTGCCATTCATGCTGGATGCTGATGGAGGCGTTTCCATGTTTAACAGCGAAAAATTCAATATTACTCCAATCTTCCTCCAGAGCGGTGGGAAAAAGCCGGACATCATATCCTGATGCAAGCAATGTGCGGTAAATCGAACGGTTTCCTCTGCCGCCCTCCCCTTTGTAATATCCATTTCCGTTGATGATCAAAACCCCAAGATCCTCCAGCGCATTGTATATCTCCCGGAAGGCTTCTGCGGTAAAGCAATGTCCTGGAATTTCCTCCCCCTTGAAAATATCCAGTATGATCGCGTCATATTTCTTCCCCGATGTCCGGATGTGATGCCTGGCATCATCTATTACAACGTTTACACCGGCATCCAGCTGAAAATACTTTTGTGCGACCTGCGTAATTCTTGGATCAATCTCACAGACTTCCACATCATATCCGTTCTTAGTCAGTTCATTGGCCAGTCCGCCTCCGCCCATTCCGCAGACCAGCACCGACGATCCCGGCTTTCGGGATTCCAGCAGGGAAACCACCAGAGGAACATAGGCGTAATAGTGCTCGTCTTCCAGGGGTGACAACTGCGCCTGGGTCATCCTGTTCACATAGAGTGTACGGTTAAATCCCAGAAATCTGCCCCCCGAATCTGACATCGGATAATCCACAACCATAATCTGTCCCATCAAACCTTCCGAAAAGAAAGGAACCGGTATCCCCGGCTGCAGGGGTGGGGCAATCATCTTATAAATGCACCAGCCGGCAATGCCAACCCAGATGATTACACCTCCGGTGAATGAACGTATCAGGAAAAGAAGAGGAATCAGTCCAAGAATAATTCCTGTGACAACAGCAGGCCCCGTTAAGCCGAAATGAGGAATGATAATGAAGCCGGTCAGAAATGTTGCCAATATTCCTCCAACCGTGCTGGTAGCGTAAACTGTACCAGCCACTTTTCCTGGGGATGATGATTCCTTGCTAAGTAAACCGACCAGGAGTGGTGAAACCATTCCCATCATAAAAACGGGCGGGAAAAGGAATGTCAACGTACATATCAGGATGGCTGGGGTAAGCGGCAAGTTTCCGAAAATATACGTCATTGTAGTGCTCAGAAAAGGCATGAGGGAAATGAAAGCACTGCCAATCAGTAATACAACCATCAAGGGTTGGGTGTCATTCTTCCTGGCAGATAATAGTCCGCCGGCAAAATATCCGCCCGCCAGTCCTCCCAGAGTAACCGCCATCACCGTGGCCCACACATGAAGAGAAGAACCAAAATGTGGCGCAAGCATCTTAGCACCGAGTAACTCCGCTGCCATAACAGCAGCCCCTTCCAGAAAGCAGAGAAAATAAAGCAGACGTGTATTCACCCGGCAAAGATAGCAAGGAAGCGCGGAGTTATTGGGGTACTACGGAATCCTCTACTAAAAAAAAGTCTGGAGACCCAGCGCTAAGTACAATGATCAGTTCCACAGAACAGTGAACCCTCCTGCTCCTCCGGATCCTTGTGCCTTGCCCGGTATACCGGACCTCTCTGGCCGGAGTCCATTTCAGGATCAGTGAAAGTGCTTCGAAACACTTTTTTTCTACCTGACTTTTCTGCCCATTTTCATTTAGGTAGGAGTACTCCGCTTCGCCGCTCCTGTTGATCCGGGCTACAAGCCTGATGGTATCAGTACAAGGAGTGCGAAGCCATGCATACTTATAGGCAATGTTCTCAGAAAAAAAAGAGTCCAAATCAAAATAAAGGGTATTGGCGGTTTCCGATAACCGCAGGTACTTTTCCCTGTCCTGGTTAGCAATGTAAAACGGCTCAGGACCGATAAGTCCGTTAGGTATCATGTTTTTCTGATCATTCAGAAATGCAGCTCCGTCTTTCAGCTTTTTTTTCCGGTGAGATTGAGCGGGACGGTACTTCAGCAGCACTTCCACCACAGGCACAATCCCGGGTCGTTGCACCTTGATAACCCCGTAAGTATCTCCCGGAGCGGAGAAAAGGGAATCAGCCTGGGCCATCCCCCAAAACGGCGCCAGGCTGAATAACCCCAACCAAACAAAAAAGCTACTCAAGCGACAGGGTTCCAAACAGGTATTTTTTTATCGCATCCGGAGATCCTACATCTACCGGCGCTTCGGTGAAAACTAAACTTACCAATCCCTCTGCACCGGGATGGCTTTGAGCATAGGTAAATTCCTTTTCCATGCATACCAGAAGCTTCATGTCCTGGGAAATGGTCCAGGCCATATTTTTACCCGATGCGAGCCGCGTCGTGAATACCGATTGCCGGGGAACCCATGTTGTGACCATTCCGTTTAATTTAAGGTTTACCAAACAGATGTCTACCGCGTCCAGTGGTTGACCGTTCTTTAAATAGGTAACGGCGCTGAAAGGATTCGCGTAATGCAGATGAGGGTTGTCGCAATTCCATATCCCGAAGCCGGCGATGCTGAAAGTCCTGAGAACATTCGCATTCAGACCAAATAGCTGCGTCTGAAGATCGCTCTCCGCCTGGCGCTTTTTCATTTCAGTCTGTACTTGCCCGTTCAGGCTGTTGTTCTTTTTGATTTGGCTCAGCACCTCATTATACTCCGACTGTAATTTCTTTTCTGTCTCTTTTTTAAGGTTCAATTGTTGCTGGAACTGAGAAAACCTGTCATCGAACAACTTTTTCGCTTTTTCGAAGTCCACTCCCTCAAAAACAGGGCTTACAGAAAAAACCTTTTTCAGTGTACGAGACTTCAGGATGATCTGGTACGTACCCCGTACTTCTCCTTCCTTTATCACTGCATCTTCCCACGTTATCTTATACATGTCGTCCGTGAAATCTGTATTGGAAGGATCTACCTCCCACAGCACATCTTTATAAATAGTAAGTTCAGGGAACTCCTTTTTGTCAACATCAATATTAAACGTATAGCGTCCTTTGGTGTGCTGTTTGGGTTGCATCGGTTTGGTATTCTCCATCTGATTGATATCCTTGCGAACCTCCGTGATCTCCCGGCTCAGGTTATCTGCCCTGGTCAACACAGGCAACCTATCCGCCGTATCGGATACTGCAACCGGTGATTTCTGATCCGGGAACTTCTGCAACTCGTCTCTTCCCCGGTAGATCCAGTTTTTAATTGCGGTATCGAGGGAATACACATTGTAGCTGCCGTCCGGATCATTACTGACCATTTCCACTTTCACTGGTTTTTCCGGATCTATTTTCAACACCTTTCCTCCCTGAAAAGCATAAACCTCTATCATTCCAGCGCTTTCAAAATCATAATGTACTCCTGATGAATCATAGGTCATAGGTATTCCGCTGAGAAAAAAATCTACCGGATCGTGAAACTCTCTGACCTTCACCTCTACGTCACCTTTCACCTGCTTTCCTTCATCATTCTGCAACGAACTTTCAGGGAACGTAAGAAAGGATCCTTTGGACGTTCTGATCCTCCCACCCTTCTCCGCCGACAATTTGAATTTTTCAAAAGGCATGTCCAAGCCGTCAAAAGGCGGAGCGATGAAAGGGCTGCCAGGGCGGCGGTGAAGGGAAATATCCTTCGTAGTCTCTTGCAGACCGGCTCCCGCTACAACTGTGATTTCTCCCCTGGTATGCTCAACGGACGAAAAATAATTAATCATCAGCCAGATCGCCGCCGTTGTTACAAGCGCCGCCGTTCCTGCCAAAAATCCCCACGTTTTATAGAAGGGTTTGGCCGCCGGCGCTGCTTTGACCTTGTTGAGTACCGACTTAAAATCTCTGCCCTTCCTAATCTCCTCGCTGCTGATTTCCGGACGGTCCAGTTTTACCTTTCTTTTCATGACTTGCTTCTTTCTGATTTATCATTCAGCATTTTTCTGATCCTTTCCAGGGCACGGTACATTCGAACCTTGGCTGCATTTTCAGTGATCCCCAAAATTTCCGCCGCCTCTTTAAACGAACGCTTTTCGCAAAAGCGCATCTCAACAAGCTGCAGATCCTCTTCGTTGAGGTCAGCTATCACCTCTGCGATTTGCCCGTAACGGGCCTCGTTGAGCACTTTTTCACCCACCGATTCGTCTGCTATATCCTCCAGTACCTCCTCATTGAGACTCACGCATCGCTGCGCCTGCCGGTCGCGCAAAGTCTGATAAACCTCACTTTGCGCAATCCTGTAAAGCCAGGAGACGAACGGCAGTCCGCGGTATTCATACTTCCTGAGATTCGTGATGGCTTTTAAGAACACCTGCTGTACAATATCAAAGCAGAGATCCTTGTCATCCAGCCGTTGGTATGCGTAACGGAAGATCTGCTCGTGGTATCGATTATACAAAGGCTCGAATCTGCCAGCATCCAATTTGGCAGCCTCAATAATGGCTAATTCTTCTGCCATCTGTTCATTACTGACATGATACTTAGAGTGGACTTCCATTCCGTACGCTTTAACGGCTGTATTAATCATTATTGCCGGTTTATGGGTGTTTGCCTTTATAACCCGGAAATCGCCGAAAGTTACATCCTGGTAGAAATTTCAGGAAATATCGGCCTCTGTGATAAAATAGTCTCCCTTCATGAGGCTAAATTTGTTCAAAACCGTTTTACAATATACTGATTTTAAATTATTTGCATATTCCGAATGCAATCTCTAACTTCGTACAAGTCTGAACATGAAAGTACTTCGTATATCCCTTCTTACCCTTGTTTCAGGTACCCTCGGTTTTGTGGGCGGCTACATGTTGTTTGGCCGCTACGGAGATGATATGATACCATTGGAGCAGATTTTTTTCGGCGACCAGGTGCATGACGGCATCCTTAATTCTGTTTTGTTCCTAAAGCCGAAAATAGTTGGGACAGCCCTATTCATGGCTTTTGCGGGCTGTGTGATTGCAATCCTTCTTGAAGTACGCGGAACACCACAAGCGAAGGGAGGGAACCGGTTGAAGAATGATACCGGGTTTTATGAATGCCGCTGGTGTGGATTCAAGTCGCGGCAGAGGGCCTCGTTTTGCGAGGCCTGCGGTCATGATGAGAACGGTCTTACGCGGGATGATTACAGGCAGAAAGCATTCCAAAAAAGAAAAGGGACATGAGCCAGGAGAATACACGTAAACCCAAGGAGAAGAGTACCGCGGTCTTTGATCTGATCAAATCCCTTACAGGTTCAGAGAAACGTTATTTCAAAATATTTGCGCAGCGGCATGTGATAGGAAGCGAAAACAACTATCTGCGATTATTTGATGCCATTGAAGCGCAGGACATCTACGATGAGGATGATCTGCTTGAGAAATTCAGGAAAGAGAAGTTTGCCAAACAGCTTCACCGGATCAAAAACTATCTCTATGACCTGGTGATGAAGAGCCTTTGTGAATTTCACAAGGCGAAGAGTATCAGTTCTGAAGTGCGGCAGAAACTGGAGATGATCGAGATTCTCTATGCCAAAGGGCTGATTTCACATGCACATAAGCTGTTACAGACCACCTTTGAGCTCGCGGATGTGTATGAGCAATACCAATACGTGCCTGAACTGCGGGATCTGGAACGCAAAATTCTGAATTCCCAGTTTTATGCAGGGAAATCGGAGGCAGATCTTGAAAAGATGCACGCTGCGTATCGTGAAAGCCTGGATGTACTTACCGAGATCAACAACAACTGGCTTCGGGCGATGCGGCTGATGCTGTTTCTTAACGCGCAGGGTCCGGCCCGCAGCAAGGAAGAATTGCGTACGATTGAATCTGCGTTTGAGGAGAACAAACCGGAACTATGCAACGTAAAATCTTTTGAGGCCTGCAATTATTATTATTTCAATTATGGAATGTATTACCGGTTGGCCGGCAACGAGGCAAAAGCGTATGAATATGCCTTGAAGCATCTCAGGTGGTACGAAGAGCACAGCTTTTTCATTCGCGAGCGCTTGCGAAGCTACCTGTCTCTTCTTTACAACTTTCTGGGAATTTCACTCAGTCTGAACCGCCTTGACGGTGTTTTCGGAGAAGTGATGCAAAAACTGGAGCAGCTACCGGTGGAATACGCCGGATCACCACAGAACAATAACTTTCTACAGCAAATGCACTTCAATGCCATCAATACCATCAAGCTTTCATATATTATCGCTACAGGAAAAATAGAAGAAGGGCTGCTTTTAATACCGCGCATCGCGGAAGAAATGAAGAATCTGCAGGAGAAAACCGAGCCGATTATTGAATACAACTTTTACTTCTCTTTCGCGCGCATTTATTTTACTGCCGGTAATTTTCCCAAAGCAAATGAGAATCTGAACCGGATCATCAATTCCGGGAAGGTGCAGCGAACGGACATTTACTGCTTTTCCAAAATCATGAGTCTCCTTATCCATTATGAAATGGGCAAAATGGATCTGCTGGAATATTCAGTGGTAAGCACCTATCGCTATCTTTTAAAACGAAACAGGCTGTATAAGGTGGAAAATCATATCCTGGATTTCATCCGGAAAAAAGCGCCCCATATGGATTCAGAGAAGAAAAAACTGGACGCTTTCAGCGAATTAAAGGATCAGCTGATCTGCACTACAAAGGATGATGCTTTTGAAAAACGTGCGCTGGAATATTTTGACCTGATTTCCTGGCTGGAAAGCAAGATCTCCGGTCGCAGATTTCAGGACATTATCGCCGAAAAGATCCGGCAACCGGAATATCGTCCCAACATTCTTAATGATTTTGTGAATGTGTGATCATTTTGCAGGCAGTACTTTGGCCCTGCACTCACCGAATCCAATGCGAACCCCTTCCTTTTCTGACCACCCGCGCATGATCACAGTGTCCTGATCCAGGATAAACTTTCTTTCGCTTCCATCGCTCATTGTCACCGGCCTGGTTCCCCGCCAGGTGATCTCCAGCATTGACCCGAATGAACCGGAAGCCGGACCGGAGATGGTGCCTGAAGCCATAATATCTCCTACCCTTACGCTGCAGCCATTCACCGTGTGATGCGCCAATTGCTGCTCCATCGTCCAGTAAAGATATTTATAATTACTCAGACAGACCCGGGTTTCCTTCTGCTTTTCGGGTTTTATACACACTTCCAGATTAATGTCAATATTCTTATCCCCTTCGTATCGAAGGTAAGGGAGAACTTCAGGCTCCTGTTTAAATCCGGTACAGCGAAAACTCTCCAGCGCGTCCAGCGTCACAACCCATGGAGATATTGTGCTGGCAAAATTTTTCGCCAGAAAGGGTCCCAGCGGAACATACTCCCAGGTTTGAATATCTCTTGCGCTCCAGTCGTTAAAAAGCATCATTCCGAAAATATACTCCTCCGCAGATGCTGTAGTAATGCACTCGCCCTGTGCTGTTTCCTTTCCGACCACAAAAGCCGTTTCCAGCTCAAAATCCAGCATCAGAGTCGGACCAAAAACAGGAGGCTCGTTTTCTTTTGGATGCGTTTGCCCCTTGGGTCTGTAAAAACTATGTCCGCTGGCATAAATAGTACTCACTCTCCCGTGATACCCTACAGGGAGATGCTTCCAGTTTGGGAGCAATGCCTTTTCCGGATCCCTGAACATCATTCCCACATTCGTAGCGTGATGTATGCTGGAATAAAAATCCGTATAGTCCCCGATTTCTACCGGCAGAAGCAATTCTACCTCAGACACACGGTGCATCACCCGGTTTCTATTCATGATGTCGTCACGCAGTAAAGGATTATCATGGCGAAATAACTCTGACAACTTCTCACGCACTTTACGGGTTGTGCTTTTTCCCAAAGAGATGAAAGCATTAAGGGACTTCCGGCGAAAAACATTTTCCTTCAAACCACAGTCCCGAAGAAAACCGTTTTCGTACATAGAGGAAAGATCGATCACATGCTCTCCTATAATTGTTGCTACCAGAGGCAAGGAATTGTCGCGCCGGTAAACGCCGAACGGAATATTCTGGATGGGAAAATCGGAGCCTGCCTTTACTTCGATCCATGATTTTAAGGAAGGATTATTTGCTTTACTTATCTCGCTCATAATGATAAAAGTAGGAAAACCCTCAAAACAATTTACATTATCCCATAGATTGCTCACAAACTGTTGAAAACGCGGAGCAGAATCTGTGAACAAATAAGTACATTTGAGCATGGCCGGCCGGATTCTTGTCCTCTGCTTTTTGCTTTTTAATACCCTCGCATTCGCATCACTCCGTGATTCCACCTATACCATCATCAACGGAGAAAAGGTATACAAGCGCGTTCAGTTTAAACCTGAATATCCCGGTGGTATGGATTCCCTGCTTGCATTTCTTGACCGGCATCTTGTTATCCCTCCGGGGACTGTGGGGGCCACTGTAACAGCGGTTTTTATCATTGATAGTCACGGAAAGATCCGTTCGATCCACATTGAGAACAGCACCGACCAAAGATACAGTGATGAGGCTGCCCGTGTGCTGGGAATCATGCCTCTGTGGAAGCCCGCTTCCCACCTGGGGAAAAAGGTAAGTTGTTTCTTTACCATGCCCATCACTTTTGAAAAGCGCACGGGGCATTAAGGTCCCCGGCAATGATTAACTTTACCCTGTGAAAGTCCACCTCACCTGGCTGTACGGAGCCCTGAAGCGGCTCGGAGTGCTGATTTTGCTTTACTCCCTCTGTCGTTTATTGTTCCTGCTGGTCAATTACTCCTTCTTCAGAGGCATCTCCGCTTCTGACTACTTTTCCGTTTTCGGAGCCGGCTTTCTTTTTGACCTTTCGGCCATCGTGATGATCAACAGCCTTTACCTGGCAGGAGTACTTTTGCCTTCTCCAATAAGAACCAATAAAACGTATAAAAAAATCCTGCGGTGGCTGTACATTCTTCCCAATAGTTTTTTTCTTCTCTTCAATGTGATGGATGCCGGTTATTACCCTTTTACGCTTCACCGTAGTACGATGGAGATTATTACCTTCGCTACCGGCAAGGTAGATTTCCTGACACTTCTGCCCTCTTTAATTGCCGGATACTGGTTCCTTCCTCTCCTCTGGATCCTGATGGTCTGGGTGCTGTCATTCACCGACCGGAAAATTATTTTTCTTCCCTCCGCTTCGCTTCCATCATCACGATACCGGCTGATCCATTTCGCACTATTTATCGTTTTTTCCTCCATGGCACTGCTTGCCTACCGGGGAGGTTTTCGTCTTCGTCCGCTACATATGGTAGATGCAGCGGCCTTCTCCGACGCACGTTACTCCGTTCTTGTATTGAACACTCCTTTTAATATGATCAAAAGTGCAGAAACCGGGAGCCTGGCAGAGGTGAATTATATGAGCGGGGAAGAAGAACGCAAACATTTTAACCCGGTTCATCCGGGTGATACGGGTGCTATCCTGCGCAGAAATGTGATCATTTTTATACTGGAGAGTTTTTCAAAAGAATATACCCGGGCCGGAGGCCGAACTTCTTTCACCCCGTTCCTTGATTCTCTGTCGGAGCAAGGCCTTTACTGCTTAAACGGTTTCGCTAACGGTAAACGCTCCATCGAGGCACTACCCGCTGTCACCGCCTCCATCCCGACGCTTATGAATGAACCATTCATTACGTCTGTTTATGGAACGAATGCAGTGGAGGGGCTTCCGGTAATTCTGAAAAAATACGGATATACCACTTCCTTCTTTCATGGTGCCACTAACGGAAGCATGGGTTTTGACAGTTATGCTGCCATGGCAGGCTTCGACCGATACTACGGGCGTACAGAATATGCCGGTGAACAGGATGCCGACGGACACTGGGGCATCTGGGATGGTCCCTTCCTCCGGCGCTTTGCAGAGGAACTGGATAAACAAAAAGAGCCATTCCTTTCTACCTTGTTTACTCTCAGCTCTCATCACCCTTACCGGGTGCCTGAAGGAATGGAGCATTCTTATCCGGAAGGGAAATATCCTATTCTCCGTACGATCCGTTACACAGATGATCAGTTGCGGAGATTTTTTACTGAAAACAAAGAAAAGAACTGGTTCAGAAACAGCGTGTTTGTTTTTGTTGCTGATCATACCGGTGTCAGCGACGATCCGTACTATATGCATAGATTAGGCCAACATTCCATTCCAATATTATTTTACTCTCCTTCCGATACACTGAAGGCAAAGGTTACCCGTATTTCGCAGCAGGCAGATATTATGCCGACCCTGCTTGACCTGCTCAACATTCCCGACTCTTATTACGGCTATGGTCAATCTCTCCTGAAGCCTGTAAGCGGATATGCGGTCTTTCACATCAGCAATGAATATTACCTGGTCAGCGATTCACTGATCCTTTCCTTTAACGGCGAGCAGGTAACCACCGTTCACAATTACCGGCGCGACTCCCTGCTTCAGGGCAACCTGGTATCCCATGAAAGCATGTACCGGAAGGAACTAACCCTTCTGAAAGCACTGATTCAGCGCTATAACCGGGATATGATCCGGAACAAACTTCGCCCCGGATGAAGCGCGAAATACTCTTTATCATCAACCCGGTGTCAGGGGTGGGAAGACAAAAAAAGGTGGAGAAGCTCATTGAAAGCTGTCTCGACCGTACCCGTTTTGAAGCCACAGTTAAGTATACGGAACACCGGGGGCATGCCACCCAGATCGCAAGGGAAGCCGCAGAAAGAAAAGTTTCTTTAGTAGTGGCGGTGGGAGGTGACGGATCTGTAAATGAAACCGGGCAGTCGCTTATTGGCAGTGCAAGTACGCTGGCAATACTGCCCGCCGGATCAGGAAACGGACTCGCAAGGCATCTGGGAATTCCAATGGATATTGAAAAAGCTCTTGCCCGTATTCAGTCAGGTATTGTAAAACGTATTGACACTGCCACCCTGAACGAAAAAATCTACCTGGGAATGGCAGGTGTGGGTTTTGACGCGCACATCGGATGGGAATTCGCCCGCTTCGGAAAACGGGGGTTTTCCTCCTACATCAAAGTCTTTCTCCGGGAGTTTCCAAAATACCAGGCGAGAACATACGAGATCATTGTAGACGGAAAATCGTATCACAGGACGGCGCTGCTTATCAGTGTTGCCAACGGATCTCAATACGGAAATAACGCGAGCATCGCTCCGTCAGCTGATATCACCGATGGTCAGCTGGATGTGTGCATACTTCGCTCGTTTCCTGTGTATACGGCACCACTGCTTGCCTACCGGCTTTTCAACAAAAGCCTGAACAAAAGCAAATACCTTGAAATCATCCGGGGCCGGGAAATACGTATCCTTCAAAAGGACCGCACCGCCCACATTGACGGAGAGCCATTGGAAGCAGGCCAGCACCTTCTTTTCAAAATTGTACCTTCGAGTCTGAATGTGATCTGTTAATCCTCTATCTATGAAACACATTATCCTTATCATAACCAGCTTCCTCATTACGATTCATTTGCCTGCACAGAATCCTGTTTCTCCAACTTCGTCTAAAGAACGTCAGGAAGGTTGGCTGAGAAAAAAACAACTGGCGGAAAATACATTGCTGGGAAATATTCCGCTTAAAAACATTGGCCCCACGATTATGAGCGGACGCGTAACAGATATTGACGTAAATCCCGATGATCCAACTCATTTCTATGTGGCGTACGCCTCCGGTGGGTTGTGGAAGACAGAAAATAACGGCACCTCATTTCATCCGGTCTTCGACCATGAATTGGTGATCACAATTGGAGATATAGCTGTTGACTGGAAGCACGGTGAAGTAATCTGGGTTGGAACAGGAGAATGCAATTCCTCCCGTTCGTCTTATTCCGGTATGGGTGTTTTTGTAAGCCGTGACAAAGGGAAAACCTGGACTTCGGCCGGACTGGAAGAAACACATCACATCAGCAGAATAATTACAGACCCGGATGATCCCAACAGCGTTTATGTTGCTGCGGTCGGGCATCTGTATTCCCCAAACACGGAACGCGGTGTATTTAAAACAACCGATGGAGGAAAAACCTGGAAAAAGACCCTGTATATTGATGATAATACCGGCGCGATCGATCTTGTTTTACAACCCGGCAATTCCAAAATTATCTACGCCTCCTCCTGGCAGCGGACGCGCCGGGCCTGGAATTTTGAGGAAAGCGGAAAAGGCTCTGGCATCTGGCGGAGCTCCGACGGAGGACAGACCTGGAAAAAGGTCAGCGGAGGGAATTCGGGATTCCCTGATGGAGATGGTGTTGGAAGGATCGGGCTGGCGGCCACCTCCGGCGGCATCGTATATGCTTTTCTGGATAACCAGTTCCAGAGTCCTCCGAAGGAAAAAGGTAAAGAAGAAAAAATAACCCGTGATCTCCTCCGCACGATTACAGCGGCGGATTTCGAAAAACTAAGTAACGATGATCTGGAGAAGTTCCTTCGTGAAAACGATTTTCCCGAGAAACACAAAGCAAAAAGCGTAAAAGAATCCGTTCGTAACGGGAAACTGAAACCTATTGCCCTTGTGGAATACCTGGAAGATGCGAATTCCCTTTTATTCAATACGAAAATCACCGGCGCGGAACTTTACCGGTCGGATGACGGTGGGCAAAGCTGGAAAAAAACACATAACGGTGCTCTGGATGGAATGTACTATACGTACGGCTATTATTTCGGTAACATCCGCGTAGCAGACACTGATCCTGAAAAAGTGTATCTCGTGGGCTTTGTGATCCTGTATTCAAAGGACGGGGGAAAGACCTTTACCTCGCTGAACCGCGACAATACCCATGTGGATTATCATGCACTTGAACTGGACCCGAAAAAAACAGGGCACCTGATCTGCGGCAACGATGGAGGGGTAAATATTTCATATGATAACGGAGAAACCTGGATTAAATGCAATTCGCCGGCTGTTGGCCAGTTTTACTCCGTCAATTACGACTTTAATACACCTTATAATGTGTATGGCGGACTGCAGGACAACGGGGTGTGGTACGGCCCTTCCACTTACAAATACAGTCCTGCATGGCATCAGGAAGGTGAATATCCTTACAAATCGCTGATGGGAGGAGATGGAATGCAGGTGATGACAGATCCCCGCAACAACAATACAGTGTACACCGGATACCAGTTCGGTAATTATTTCCGCATTGATAAAACAACCCGCGATGCCGTATACATAACTCCCGTACATGAACTGGGTGAGCGACCATACAGATGGAACTGGGAATCGCCCATCTGGCTGAGTGTGCATAATCCGGATATCCTTTATATGGGCTCTAACCGTTTTCACCGCTCTTTTAACCAGGGAAAGGACTTTCAGACGCTAAGCCCTGACCTCACGGCAGGAGGAAAAAAAGGAGATGTGAGTTTCGGTACACTCACCACCTTGCATGAGTCGCCGCTCAGATTTGGTCTGATCTACACCGGCAGTGATGACGGACTTGTGCATGTGAGCAAAGACGGAGGATATACCTGGACAAGAATAGTTAACGGTTTGCCTGCCAATATGTGGGTAAGCCAGGTATGGGCTTCGTCTCACAAGGAATCACGTGTTTATTGCTCGCTGAGCGGTTACCGGTGGGATCATTTCGTACCATATGTATATGTTTCGGAGGACTACGGAACAACATGGAAGCGACTGGGCGCCGGTTTACCCGCGGAGCCGGTAAACGTGGTAAAAGACGATCCGGCGAATGAAAAAATCATTTATATCGGCACCGATAACGGCTTCTATGTATCTCTCGACGGTGGCAATGTTTTCATGAGCATGATGAACGGCCTTCCTCATGTGGCAGTTCATGACCTCGCAATCCATCCTGTAGCGAAGGAGGTGATCCTCGCAACCCACGGGCGCTCACTCTATACCGCAGATGTAAGCATCCTTCAGCAACTGAACGATTCCCTCATGGCTCTCCCGCTCCGGATTTTCAGCATAGCCGGCACGCGCTGGCGCCCGCAATGGGGAAAAATTCCTAATGTTTATGACACCCCGGACACACCACTGGTACACATCCCCTTCTGGAGTAAAGAAAAAACCACTGTAAACTGGGAAATCTTCGCAGACAGCATTACACGCATTTCAGGCAGCACACAAACCTGCGCGAGAGGTATCAATTACATTACATACGATCTCACATTTCCCGAGTCATCCAAAGAAATATATATTTCCTGGCTGATGAAAAAATCAAAAAACGGAACCGCACCGGAAAAATCAGAAAACGGAAAATGGTACCTCCGTCCCGGGCGTTACACGCTTGTGATCACTGATGTAGTGAGCGGCAAGAGCACGACCAGCATCTTTGAGATTACCGACGTGCGGAAAAAAGAATAAATCGTATCTTCACCCACCCAAACAGAGCATTATGAGCGTACTAGATCAACCGGATGTTCAACCCACTCCCCGGGGTGAAATCACCTGGAAGCACAATATTATAGGGCATCCTTCCGGTCTCTTTCTGCTGTTCTTTACAGAGATGTGGGAACGTTTCAGCTACTACGGAATGCGTGCGCTGCTCGTATTGTTTCTCGTTTCGGAAGCCGCCAGTGGCGGTTGGGCATGGACAAGGGAGGAGGCGCTTCAGCTCTATGCCTTTTATACAGGCCTGGTTTATATTACGCCCATTATCGGAGGTTTGCTCGCAGACAAACTGCTTGGATACCGCAAAGCGGTTCTGCTGGGTGCCATTCTAATGACACTGGGCCACGGCTCCATGGCTCTCGAAACACCCCTCTTCTTTTATCTCGGTCTGGTTCTGCTGATCCTTGGTAACGGAGCTTTCAAACCGAACATTTCCTCTATTGTGGGAAATCTTTATTCTCCTCAAAGTGCAAAAAAGGATGCGGCGTATACCATCTTCTATATGGGCATCAATGCCGGCGCATTCCTTGGAATTGGTCTGTGCGGCTATATTGGAGAAAAGGTCGGATGGAGTTACGGTTTCGGACTCGCCGGCATATTCATGTTCCTTGGTCTACTGATGTTTCATTTCGGTCAGAAGATCTTCGGAAATATCGGACTTGAACCCAAAAAAGCACCGAAAGAGTCGGCCGCCGCCGAAAGCATCCCAAAAAATGTGGAAAGAGACCGCCTCATCGTAATCGGAGTGTTTTCCTTTTTCACCATCTTCTTCTGGATGGCATTTGAGCAGGCAGGCGGGAGTATGACCATCTTTGCCAAAGATTACACAGATAATGTTCTCACCGGAACGCAGGCAGACACCTTTAAGATCATTAACACGTTGCTCACCATTGTACCCCTCGGAATTGTCACCTGGGTACTCATTATGCTGGCGAAATCCATTGTGCGCGATTACCCGATCGCCGTAATCTGCATCACGATCAGCTTCATTATCATATGGGGTATCGCCATCTGGATGCTCAAGCGCGAATTCCAGGCGGATGTTGCCTCCATCCAGGCTTCGTGGTACGGGATCCTGAATTCCTTTTTTATCATCGCATGTGCTCCACTCTTTTCAAAAATATGGGAGAGCAGGATTAATCCTTCCGGCCCGGTAAAATTCGGACTGGGCCTGATACTGCTTGGTCTTGGATTTGCGGTGCTGGCTTATGGAGGAAAATCGATTCCCCAGGGTGCTCCCACAGCAGCTGTGAGTATGATCTGGCTTATTCTAGCGTACTTTCTGCATACACTGGGAGAATTATGCGTTTCTCCGGTTGGCCTTTCCTACGTGAGCAAACTAGCGCCCGCCCGGCTCGTAGGTATGATGTTCGGCATTTGGTTCCTTGCCACCTTCATCGCCAATACACTGGCAGGATTAACAGGTAGTCTGATTGACAAAATATCACAGTCGTACTCCATTTCTGTCTTCTTTATGATCTTCGCCGTTATTCCGATCGGATCCGGACTGGTCATGATTATGCTGAATAGTGTGCTCTCCAAGAAAATGCACGGCATCAAATAGATGCTTTATCATCCATTTGACACCAATAAATACGAATGCGGGTCAGTCATTGATCTGGGTTCTCATATTTTTACAGACGAGGAAATCATTGACTTTGCACGGCGATTTGATCCTCTCCCCTTTCATACCAGCAAGGAAGCGGCAGCTGAGAGTATCTTCAAGGGACTGATCAGCAGCGGCCCGCATCCCTTTAATCATTTCCACACCAGAAAATGGCTGCCGTTATTCGGCAAAACTGTTCTTTGCGGACTGGAAGTGAGTCACTGGAAATTTCTGAAACCCACGTACGCCGGAGATCAGATCTTCTGTAAGGCCAGCATAGAAGAATTGAGAGTAAATCCGGGAAAAAATCATGCGGTGATCAGCTGGCACTATGCGATGAGCAATAAAAACGGGGAAATGGTGCAGTCATTGCTTAGTAAAATCATGCATTATTACAGAAAATAGGGATTTCAGACCTCAATTACGCCCTCGAATACCATCTCGGCCGGACCTTCCAGCCTGATCTCGCGGTAGCCGTCTTCGTCTTTTTTGAACCGAACTTTTAGCTCTCCGCCGGGCGTTTTAACAACGCAGTGCCCGGAAGAAGAAGCAAGACCAAGGCGGTGAGCCACCAGCGCACATGCGGTAACACCGGTTCCGCAGGAAAGTGTTTCGTTCTCCACTCCCCGCTCGTACGTACGCACATACAACACATTCTGCCTATTTTCAGAAACTGCTTCAATAAAATTCACATTTATTCCGTCCTTAATGAACCGTTCACTGTTCCGGATGGCACGTCCTTCGGCAACCACCGGAAACTGCGGCAATCCATGTACTTGCTTCACATAATGAGGTGAACCAGTATTGAGTATCCACGCACCCTCAGATTGTTCCATATGCAGAACGTCCATCATGTCGAGGCTGATAATGCCACCGTCCGTTCGTGCATTATGCGGGCCGTCCGTTGTAAGAAACAGTGCCTCTCCGCGTATGATTCCCATTTTTAAGGCGAACGCTGTGATGCAACGGCTCCCGTTACCGCAGAGACTCTGCGATCCATCGCTGTTAAAATAAATCATCTCAAAATCAAAACCCTGCTTTTCCTGCAACAGCATCAGTCCATCCGCGCCAATCCCGAACTTACGGTCACATAATCTTATTACCAGCTCCTTATTCTTTGGATCAAATAATCCCTTCCGATTATCAATAACGATAAAATCATTTCCGGTGCCCTGGTATTTATAAAACGGGAGTTTCACGCCCTAAAGATACACTATGCTGAGAAACACTTTAGGCCCTCAGCCAACTTTCTGCCGCTTGATCAGCTCCCGGATATCCGACATTATTTTACGGGCAAGATTATCGGCAGTGGTTTCCGAAGCGCTTTCGGAATAGATACGGATAATAGGTTCTGTATTGCTTCGTCGCAGATGAACCCATTCCTTGTCAAACTCAATTTTTACACCATCAGCGGTATTGATGGGTTGCTTTTTGTACTTCTCCTTCACCCCTTCTACAAGTTCTCCAACATCAATATCACTTGTCAGTTCGATCTTGTTTTTGGAGATATGATAATCCGGAAAGGTTGCACGCAGCATGGAAATGCTTTTGCCGAACCGCGCCAGTTGGGACAGAAAGAGGGCGATTCCGACAAGTGCATCACGACCATAATGCAGTTCAGGGTAAATGATTCCTCCGTTGCCTTCTCCACCGATCACGGCATTCGTAGCCTTCATCATCTCCACTACATTCACCTCCCCTACGGCAGAAGCTGAATAACTGCCTCCGTGCTTCTCGGTAACATCGCGGAGAGCACGTGTGGAACTCAGGTTCGATACCGTATTCCCCGCCTTTTTGGAATTGGTGAGAACATAATCCGCTACTGCCACCAGGGTGTACTCCTCGCCGAACATCTCGCCATCCTCACAGACCAGCGCCAGCCGGTCCACGTCAGGATCTACCACAATACCTAGGTGGGCCTTATTTTTTACAACTGCCTTGCTGATATCCCGGAGATTTTCAGGCAGGGGTTCCGGGTTATGAGCAAAATCACCTGTAGGTTCACCAAACAGAACCAGCACATCCTCCACTCCCAGTGCTTTGAGCAGGCGGGGCACCGCGATGCCGCCGGTGGAATTCACAGCGTCCACCACAATTCTGAATTTTTTTTCCTTAATCGCCTTGATATCCACCAGCTTCAGAGAAGTGATCATGCCGATATGCTTGTCTATCCACTCACTGTCGTTGCTGATCTTTCCCAGCGACTGCAGTTCCGCAAAGTCGAAATCTCCCTTCTCCGCGATCTTCAGGAGGTCATTCCCCTCCTTTTCCGAAATAAATTCCCCGGATTTATTAAGTAGTTTGAGGGCATTCCACTGTCTTGGATTGTGAGAGGCGGTAATAATAATCCCCCCCTCCGCCTTTTCAGCCGGCACAGCCAGCTCTACGGTTGGAGTGGTAGAAAGCCCCAGGTCTATGACATCAATTCCCATCCCGCTGAGCGTGTGAACGACGAGGGCTGAAACCATTGGTCCTGAAATCCGGGCATCCCTTCCAAGCACTACCCTGATTTTTTTTGCTTTGGTATTCTTTTTGAGCCAGGAACCATAGGCCGCGGCAAAACGTACAATATCAACGGGGGAAAGGCCTTCTCCGGCTTTGCCTCCGATGGTACCACGAATTCCCGAAATCGATTTAATAAGTGTCACTGCTCCTTTTTGAGGGAGACAAATATAGAGAGTAGAAAGTTGGAATGCGTTCGGTTTTTTTAACAATAAAGTGTTCCTAAAAAAATGAGTGTGACCGGGTTCCGTATCATTTATTGTTAACTTTGTTAAGCAAAAGAGTGCACATGAAGGAAGGAAATGCGACCCCTCATCATAATAAACCGGAACTTATTCAGCGTTTTGAAGCGATGCTGGGCTCCGGTGTGCTATATTACTTTGAATCACAGGATTACGAGGAAATCATAGAGTATTATTTTGAGCAGAATGATCCCCCTAAGGCGATGAAAGCCATTGACTTAGGGCTGAAACAGTTCCCGTTCTCCCAGGCATTCAATATAAAGAAGGCCCAATTACTCTCACTGCAGAACCGAACTCAGGAGGCACTGAACCTGATTGGGAAGGTGGAAATGATGGAAGGCCATTCTCACGAACTGCTCCTAACCAAAGGCGGAATTTACAGCCAGATGGGGCTTTCGGATCAGGCCATCCAATGCTATAAAGAAGCGGCCAAGATATCCTCCGATGATATCGCAGAAGTATTCCTGTATATCGCCTATGAGTTTGAATCCCTCGGCTCCTACGCCGATGCCATTTTCTACCTGAAGAAATCCCTGACCAGGGAGCCTTCATCCGATACGGCTCTCTATGAGATATCCTACTGCTTTGATACGTCAGAGCGCTCTGAAGATGCAGTAAAGTACTTTATCGCATTTACCGACGAACATCCCTATAGTCAGGTAGCATGGTTTTGCCTGGGTGTTTCTTATGCGCGGCTCGGTCTCTTTGAGAAGGCCATTGATGCATACGAGTATGCCATTGCTATTGATGAAAATTTTTCAAGTGCCTATTTCAACAAAGCCAATTCATTAGCCAACCTGAGTCACTACGACGATGCGATCAGGGTTTATAAAGAGGTACTGGAACGTGAGAATCCTGAAGTACTCACCTACTATTATCTGGGCGAGTGCTACGAGAAAAAAGAAGACTACCAGCAAGCCCTTATTCATTATAAAAAGGCAACCACACTGGATCCGGACCTGCCGGACGCCTGGATGGGAATGGGCGTTGTACTTGATCAGTTAGGCCGGCTTCAGGAGGGGATTCACTATATGAAAAAAGCCATCCATCTTTCTCCGCAAGTGGGAGATTACTGGCACATTTTCGGGGAAGTACAAATGCGGCTTGGATTTCAGGAAGAAGCGGAAGGAGCATTCAAGAAGGTGATAGATTTAGATCCTGAAAACACGGAGGTGTGGATGGATTATGCTGATCTGATGTTTGAACAAAAAATGGATGAAGATGCCATCGGTATTCTGTCTGAAGGAATTAAACATCATCCCGATAATGCTGAACTGCAGTACCGGATGGCGGCCTGCCTTATGAATCTGGGGGAGCGACAGGAAGGAATGAAATTCCTGCAAAACGGCTTGTCCCTGGATTACGATAAACACGCTGAACTTTTTGAATACTTTCCCCAACTGCGTGAAAACTCCGCGGTACTTGAAGTGATTGAATCGCATCGGAAATAAAATGATTGATTTTAAGTTAAAGAACATTCCCAAACGATCCGTTAAACCCCGTAAAGAGGGTGTTACGATGGTGATGGACAAGGGAGCGAGCCTGCGTCAGGCGGAAAGTTTCATAGAGAGCTCAGCTGATCTTGTGGATCTCGTGAAACTGGGATTCGGCACTTCCTTCCTTACCAAAAATCTCGCGGAAAAGATAAAACTCTATCATGACGCGGGTCTGAAAGTTTATCTTGGCGGCACCTTATTTGAAGCGTATGTGATCCGAGGACAGTTCGATGAGTATCAGCGGTTGCTTGACCGGTTGAAACTGGAAGCAGCTGAGGTGAGCGACGGATCTATCAATATTCCTCATGAGCAGAAGTGTGAGTTCATCCGGATCCTTTCTAAAAACCGTACGGTACTTTCGGAGGTCGGCTCCAAAGAAGAGGGAATGATCATCCACCCAGGTAAATGGACTACGATGATGAAAACCGAACTGGAAGCAGGCAGCTGGAAGGTAATTGCCGAAGCCAGGGAAGGCGGGAATGTGGGAATCTTTCATCGCGATGGGTCCACGCACTGGGTTCTCATCAACAAAATCACCGCCAAGGTTAAAGCGGAAAATATTATTTGGGAAACACCCCAGAAAAATCAGCAAATCTGGTTCATTAAACACTTTGGAAGCAATGTTAATCTGGGTAATATTGCCTATGATGACGTTATTCCGGTGGAAACACTCCGCCTTGGGCTTCGCGGCGACACCTTTTTTCATTTCCTGCCTAAGGAGCTGAAACCTAAGGATTGAACAGCTTACCGTATTATTTGCTATTTTCGTATCCCGATCATGACCCAAGGATATGAAAGAGATCACAGTAGCTGAGCTGAAAACAATTCGAGACGGAAACGAGGAACACGTCCTCATTGATGTTCGTGAAGCACACGAACTGGAAATCTGCGAGATTGGCGGCACACACATCCCGATGGGAGATGTGATGAACAACCTGGATCGCATTCCGAAAAACATAAAAGTGGTGATTCACTGCCGTTCCGGCGCACGCTCGGGGGCAGTAGTACAGGCGCTGGAAACACAACATGGTTACACCAACCTCTATAATCTGAAGGGTGGAATTATTGCCTGGGCTGACCAGGTCGATAGCAGCATTACCAAATACTGAAGCCATACTTTTTGGAACTCCTCAAAGAATTCCTGGATTTTTTTCTGCATCTCGACCAGAAGCTGGATCTGATCATGCAGGAATATAAAACCACTACCTACTTCATCCTGTGCTTGATCATTTTCTGTGAAACCGGACTGGTTGCTACGCCATTCCTACCGGGCGATTCCCTTCTGTTCGCTGCAGGTATGCTGACGGCACAAAATAATATACTCAACGTATGGATCCTGATTCCTTTATTGATCCTCTCCGCCATCGCGGGCGATAACACCAATTATTTCATAGGGAAATTCATCGGGATCAGGTTGTTTGAAATGCGAGGACTGAAGAAAATACTGAAAAAGGAATACCTGCATAAAACTGAAAAATTCTACGAGAAGCATGGCGGTAAAACCATTATTATGGCCCGCTTCGTTCCCATTGTACGCACTTTCGCCCCTTTTGTGGCCGGCGTGGGCACGATGAATTACAGTCGTTATATCATCTTCTGTCTGCTGGGAGGTGTACTTTGGGTAACCGGGCTTACCCTGGCTGGATATTATCTCGGCAGTATTCCCTTTGTAAAAGAACACTTCGAAAAAGTTGTACTCGGCATTATTCTGGTTTCTGTAGCGCCGATTTTCATTGCCTGGATTCGCTCCCGAATGAAAAAAGCATGAGAACGTTTGGTCTCATAGGCTTTCCGCTCTCCCACACCTTCTCGCCATCGTATTTCGCGGAAAAGTTTAAACGGGAACGTATTCAAAATACCGTGTATACGGCCTATCCCCTGCAAAACATCGCTGATCTTCCCGCCCTTTTACTTAAGGAAAGTTCCCTGGAAGGCTTTAACGTGACCATTCCCTACAAGGAAAAAATTATTCCCCTGCTGGACGAGATCCATGGAGAAGCAAAAGAAACAGGAGCTGTGAATACCGTGCGCGTTATCCGTTCGTCGAACGGAATCCGGCTGGCAGGATATAATACAGACGTTTTCGGGTTTCGGCAATCGCTGAAACCATTTCTTGAATCCCGGCATCAGCCGGCACTGATCCTGGGAACAGGCGGGGCTTCTAAGTCGGTACAGTACGTACTTAAGCAACTGGGTATTTCCTATAAATGTGTCAGCCGCTCCTCGATGCCCGGCTGCCTGAGTTACGAATCCCTCGCTCCCGAAACAATCCGGATGTGTAAACTGATCATTCACTGCACACCGGCGGGAATGTATCCCAACGTTAACGAAGAACCTCCGCTTCCTGAAAACTGGAGCGATGCAGTAGGGTCAGATCATTTCCTTTATGACCTGATCTATAATCCGCCCGAAACATTATTCTTAAAACGAGGCCGGGAAAAAAAGGCACTTACCATGAATGGTCTTAGTATGCTTCAACAGCAGGCGGAGGAGACCTGGAGAATTTTCTCTGAAAATTATCCCATCCGTTAACGGTGCATCCACTTGACTAAATTCGGCAGTAACAGCAGATCGGATAAGAGTGCAACGATCAGGGTAGCCCCTACCAGTAAGCCCGTGTGAAATATTCCGTTGAAACCGGAAAGCAGCAGCACGGCAAAACCTCCGAACAGAATAAAACTCGTCATTGTAACCGCCTTTCCGCTGTGCAGGAAGGATAACCGGATGGCCTCTTTTTTTTCAAAGCCTTTCCGAAGGTAGAGTTTATACCCGCTGAGCAGGTGTATCGTATCATCAACTGTTATCCCAAAAGCAATATTAAAAATGATGGAACTACTGAGATTCAGATTGATCTCCAGCCAACCCAGTAAACCTCCGATAAAAACCAATGGGAAGAGATTCGGGAGTAATGAAATGATCATCATGCGGAGTGAGCGGAACAAAAAAGCCATTAGCAGTCCTATGGTGAGCAGTTCATAGATTAACCCTTCCATCAGATTCCTTGTCAGAAAGTTATTATTACTGTCGAGTACCGTACTTATTCCGGTGACCCGAAACCGGACCTGAGATGGATCACAATGCTGGCTTATAAATTCATACAACGCTTCATTTCGCTTTTTTACCTCTATCGCTCCCAGGTCGGAGAGCCTCCCTGCAATTCTTCCGTTCTTCATATCCTCCGTTACGAGCGCACGGAATTCAGGACGATCAAGCAAAGAAATCAGATGTGCCTGTACAGATGGGAAGAGAGAGTCCGGGGGAAGACAAAAAGCATCTTCTGCCCCATTTTGTAACATCTGATGCACGGCTTTCACGGGCTGGGAAGGATCACTGATTCCTCCCACCCCATATACCTTACGGAGGTAGGATGATACCTTCTCAATCTGTTTTTGTATATCTGCGTCAAAAACACTCCCACCCGGTTTTGTGATCTTTACCGACATCTCAAATGGCCTCACTCCTCCAAGATGTTTATCGAAGTAGCCGAAATCTTCCTTATACGGATCTCCTTCTCTCAGTTCTTCAGTAAAATAGGAATTGGCCTGAATACGGGAAACACCATACCCCACGGGTATCAGCGTGATTAAAAACAACACTGCAAGATGTGTCCCCCGTCTTCCTACCCAATTGTATAGCCGGCTCAGTACGGAAGGCTTGACAAGCTCATCCGAAGGAGGTATGGCAAACGGCTTCAAAAAGTATAGAACAGGAATCAGGAATGTGAACGAGATGAAATATACAAGCATAATCCCAAAGGCCGCATTGATACCGAACCACGCAATGGGCTTGATCGTGATCGTCACCAGTGTGATAAAGCCAACGGCACTGGTAACAGCGGTGAGCAGTGTAGAGAAACTGATATCGCGGATCGTTCGGATCAGCGCTTCCGTCTTTTCTGTACCCTTTCCGATCTCCCCGTAGTAATTATTCAGAATATGCACACTGTCCGAAACGCCAACCACAAACAATACGGTGGGTATTATAATGGAGAAAATATCGATCCCGTCAGAGAATAGCAGGGCAAAATCCAATGTTCCCACCAATCCCAGCAACACGGTGATGACAGGAAAAACAATACCATTCCTGTTCCGGAATGTCAGAAAAAGAAAAGTGGCGACCACCAGGATGGTGATGCCCGCAAGCAGGAAGAATTCCTTCTGCATACTTGTAATGATATATACCTGGGCCCTGGTACGTCCGGCCAAACGGTATTCATCGAACCCGATTTTATTCAGTTCCTCTTCCACTTCGCTGCACAACACCTTTGTACTGTCGAGTCCCATGTGCGGCCGGGTTTTGATGACCATGCAAAGTGTGCCGCCTTCAACATCCAGAAGGTTTTTCACCGGATGAGATGTGGACGCTATCCGGATACTGTCCTCCAGTAGTTTAGTCACGTTCCCGGGATGAAAAAAAGGAATCGCGGAGGGAACGCCATTGCGCATTCTGTATTTAACGGTTCTGACCGGGGAAAAAATCTTTACGACATCGGTCCGGGTTTTGAGCCGGTCATGAAAGAAGTTAACCTTCGAGAGAAAAGTGGTGTCATATAAGCCGCCTTTATTGGTTAACCCAACCAACAGAATATCATGATCAGACTCAAACAGACCCAGGTGTTCCAGATAATAGTCAAGCTCTTCTTCCCCTTCAGGAAAGAAGCTTTCCATTTCGTAATTGAATTTGAGATGGGTAATAATATACCCTACCGATACGACCAGAAACAAGCCATAAAAAATCAAGCAGGCAATGGCCCAGGTACGAAAATGCCGGCGCAGGATATCGAGGAATCGCTCCACCATTGTAAAGGTATCAACCTTAACATGTTCCGGTGATTAAAATTGTTTTGCCGGTGCCACTTAATTGCTAATTTTGCACACCCCTGTGAGGATGTATTGTGCTGGTAGCGAAGTGCTTTAGCATGTGGTGGAGGTGGGTGAGTGCCTGCCTGTCTGGCGACAGTCAGACAGGGCTGAAACCAACTGAATTGGTACCCGTGTTCGGGATGAATTTTTGTTTCGGAGAGGTGGGTGAGTGCCTGCCTGTCTGGCGATAGTCAGACAGGGCTGAAACCAACTGAATTGGTACCCGTGTTCGGGATGAATTTTTGTTTCGGAGAGGTGGGTGAGTGGCTGAAACCAACGGTTTGCTAAACCGTCGTACGCCCAAAAGCGTACCGGGGGTTCGAATCCCCCCCTCTCCGCAAAAAGGGACTTCACCCATAAAAAAGGGGGAAGTCCCTTTTCTACTTCCCCCAAACTGCTTGATAATCGAGCGATTTCAGCGAATATGGAATTTACTTTTGCGGTTCGAAATGCCTGTATATTCTTATCATACGATAACCCTTCAGGGAAGACAAGTTTCTGAAGTTTTTCCCTTAAGTTTATACCACTTTTTGCCCATAATGAGGTGAGATTCAGGCAGAAGTTTACTGCTTGCTTGAGCTTTTCTGTGAGGTTCGAAATGGTAACCCCAACTTTTGCCAGTTCCTTCATTATTAGGTCTCGCTCGCCAATCAATTTGTTCATTAATCGGTCAAACACTTCCCGCGTCATTTCCTCTTTTACAAAGTATTTTTCTTCCAGTCCATGCGTGTTGTTGTCAAGCTCAGTTAAAAGGCTCTTAAACCTCGCCTCCTTCTCCGTGTTGTCTTTATTCGTCTCGTAATAGTCATGCTCCAGTTTCCAAACAATCGGCTCTATAACGGGTTCATTTACCTGATACTTGCCAAGTTCTTCCAAGAACAAGTTGTGCATTTCTTTCGCGCTCTTGTTACACTTACATCCAACAGTCCTGCACTTGTAGTAAAAGAGATTCTTTTTCTTTACGATGTAACCAGTTAGCGGCTCGGAACATTCAGCACATTTAAGGAATACCTTCAAAGGCACTCCTTCGTTTTCTCTTTTGTGGGGCACTCCGTATTTAGGGGAAGCGATTCGGATGTCGTTAATCTTGAAGAAGACTTCTTTGCTCACCATCGGCTCATGTTTGCCCTCCACAACTTTTCCATCTAAAATTCCGTGAGCAATCAGTCCACAATAAAAAGGATTCTTGAATATTTTGTAAATGCGTTGCTTGTAGGTTTTAATTCCAATCTTTTCAAGCATCAAAATTATTTCCTCGTTCTTGTATCCTTCCAACTTCCACTCCCACGCCTTTCTTAATTTCTTTCCGTAATCATTCAGGATAATTTTTCGCTCCCCATTTACTTTGATTGTATCGTAACCAATCGGAGCAGGAATACACCATTCCCCCTGCTCATATTTTCTTTTCAATCCATCATGCGTTACCTGTTGGCGTTGTACATTATCCCATTTAGCAAAGATGAGTTGCATTTCCTGAAACAAAACTCCGTTGCTGTTGGAGGTATCAATCGGCTCTGTTACAGCAATGATGTGAATGCCGTATTTATTTCTGAGGTCATCAGCGATTGAAATGGCTTTACCACCTGTTCTGCTGAACCTCGTCATTTTGTAAACGAGGATGGTGCTGATTTTCCCTTTGCTTCGTTTGCAAAATTCTATCATTCGCTGAAACTCCTTTCGTTCATCGGTTTTCGCGCTCTCGTAAGTTGCGCCAAATCCTGCTACGATTTGTAATCCGAATCGCTTTGCGAATTCTTCGATTGTTTTGTTTTGGTTCTCGATGGATTCGTTGGTGTCAAATTGTTTTTTTCCTGATACCCGCGTGTATTTAATCACCATTCGTGAATCCACCTTCTTCATTCCAGTTTTACTTTTCCTGCCAAACTTATGGCTTAGGATTGATTGTACTTCTGTGTTCATGCTGCTTGCTTTATATTGTGTTCTGAATTTTCCTTTTCAAGTAATTCCTGTTCCAACTGAAATTGTACGATGATGTTCGCTAATGCTTCAATCGCAAATATTATTTCCTGTGCTTCATCATCCGACATTTCCTTGTTGCCCATTAACTCCTTCAACTTTGATACAGTCAACGGCTCTTTTTTAGGATTGATTCCTTCTGATTTTCTTAGCTGAATTATTTTCCCTTTTTCTTTCATGTTCTCCGGTTCTTGTCGCCAATTCAAAAAGCTCCGTTTCATTTACTTACTACATTGACTATCAATGTATTACAAATGTACGGAGCCTTTCTGAATTGGCAAAATTTGATTTTTACTGCTCAAAAATGTTCATCTCTCCGCCTTGATTGTACCTGCCGAACTGGACTGCTTTTCCCTTCTGAGGAATTTCAATTACGACATCAACATCGTGCTGAAATTCATTCTTGCCTCTGAAATTTCCTTCCTTAGTCGTTTGGAAAACGAAGATGAATGATTTGCCCTTGTATGTTTTGCGAAGCGCGTCCAAATCACCTGGTCCAAGACCGAGTTTGTTCACGCTGTCAAGAAAAATAAAATCATATTCCGACAAATCTTCAGGCAGGTAATCGCTCACAAAAAGATTTTCATGCTTCACATTTTTATCGTTCAATTTTATTTGCAAGGTTTTGTCTAATCCTTCTTCACGGGCTACATACAATACTTTACCATGACTACGGGCAAGATATCCGGCAAACTCCACGCAGAGGTAGGACTTGCCCATTTTGGGCTTACCGAAAACCATTGCTGTAAAGCCCGGTGCAGGATCCCCGATTAGGTCGCGCCATTTCCCTGTGAAACCGATTGAATTAAAAGTCATGTCCGCAAATTCAAGGCTGCTCATAATTTTATTTTCGTTCTGCGATGTTTCATCTGTTCCGCTTAGTTCGCAGTTACATCCATCCATAAGGTCATCACCAGTATGTACACTTTCCATCCATTCCCAATTTATTGCATCAATCAATTCATTTTCGCTCTTGTACCAATCCGAATCATACCATTGCCCTTCAATTTTGATGGCTCCTGACTTCTCCCTTCTTATTCCTGCTACCAAGATTTGAGTGTAACCCTGATTTGCCGTGCCTTTCGGATAGAATTTCTTTTTGAAGGTTATGATGTTGCCTTTCCTTTTTATGGTTTTCAATTTCTTTTCGCGTGTATCATATAGCTTTTTATTCTTTCCGTGCTCTCCCAAGAAACCAAGTAGCCCATTCAACTCGGCAGTATTCATGGGAAGCGTTTTCACTTTCTTATCATCAATAAAAGCGCGGAGTGAAAGCCAAACCTCATTCAGTTTCTTTGCGTATTTATCATCCTTATTGATTTTATTTTTCTTTACTGCTTTTGTCATTTGGTTAAAGAGCTTCTCCGCTTTTTCCTTGACACCGATTTTACCATGCAGGTTCACATATCGCTTAATCAACTGAACCGACATATAGATTTTCTCACTATCAATTTCCTTTTTGAACTCACGCAAAGTTTTAGGAGATACTTCAACTTCAACTGAGCGCCCTTTCATTCCATTGTAAACCTTCAACAAATTATCCTGCATATAGACAATTTGCTTCGCCCAGGATGAATCCTTTCTTATCCTGCGCTCAAGGATGGCTCTTTGCAGTCCGTTGATAAAGCGAAGCAGTTCCTCTTTCGTTTTCTTTTTCCCATTGAGATTGATGTAACGCCTCATAAACCGCAGTTCCTCCGGGATGCGCTCAACAAGCTCTACATCGTCCTCTGCTTCTTTCTGCGTTTCCGCAGGGGCTTTATGCTCTTTGTGGGCGGGTTCCTTTTTTGGAGTTTCGTGTTTTTCTTTCTTGGGCGGAACTACCTTTTCTTCCTTTTCAGTTTTTTCCGTTTTGGAAGGGATATGTTCTGATATTTTTTGAAAGTATTCGTTAACCACTTTCTGAATAGTGGGACTGGAATGGTAAGAGTTCCAGTCGGAGCCATTCTGTGTAACCTTGTTCACAAATTCATGCCCCTTCTGCAAGGGTGCAGGAAGGGATGAAAAATCAAGTGAGCTTACTTTGCTGAAATAGTTGTCTGCGTTTATCATGGTAAGTGTTTTATTTATGCTGCTAATAATTCGAGTTCAAGTGCCAATGCCTCCGCTTCCAGTTCATATATTTTCAGAAGCTCGCTTTCATCCTGCTTGGGAGGTAATTCGATTTTCTTTCTTGACGAACTGCGTTTGTGCTTTTCATCTTTAATCATATCAAACTGGAAGTTGGTTAATGTAACGGCAGAGCTGAATTTGCTTTGAAGTATCTCCACGAAAGGTTCAATCTGTTTGAATGGAAATGTGGCAACCATTTTATCCGACACCTTTTCAAAATTCTTTCCATCCACTAATTCAAGGATGTCCTTGTCGAGATATATCTCACCGCCTTTTGCTCTTGATGATGGCACAATCACTTTGTAACCTTCACCCTGACGAAAAATGCCTATGTCATTGTTCGTATAGATTGCTGCTCCGTTGGCAAGCGATTTTACGATAGTGATTGCCTTGCCGATGGGAACAACCACTTTATCTCCGATGTGTTCAGCAGGAATCCAGTTGTCAGGCATGAGGATTCCTTTTTTGGTTTCTCCGTCAAGCGTTGTGTAACTAACGAGCTTCCCTTTGAAGTCGCTGAAAGCCTGTAACAGATTCCCGGTGATAATATGCCGCGTTTTCCTATCAATAATATTTGACTTAATTGCTGATTCCCATTCATTCAGTAATTCTACTCTTTCTGTTTCAGGTAAGCCCGTACTTGCTCCCATTATTGCGGTGATGTCATCGGAATAGCTTGCAGGAATAGCAATGTATTTATTGCTGTTAGCAATAGCGAAGCGTAGTTTCATTGCGCTTGGCGCATACGGATTTTTCTTTTTCTTGTCAATGATGAATCCCAAGAAGGTAGCTAATACCAATTCCTGCCCTTCGCTGTATGATTGCACAGGATAGTTCAGTCGTTTTCCAATATGGAAATACTTGAAAATCCTTTTCAGGTATTGAGAGCGATTATTAAAAGAAGTTTGTGTCTGTTCCAACTGAGCGTGCCTTGCAGTATCTAATTCCTGTTCACGCTCCTTAATTGCATTCAGTTTTTCTTTCTCGCTTTTCAGTTTAAGGATTTTCTTTTCATTTGGAACTTCCTTAATCAGCTCATCGTATTTCTCATTGACCTCTTTGGTTTCCTCCTCTAATCGCTTTGCAACAAAAAGTTCATATTCGCTTTGCAGTCCTGCTTGCAAAGCAATAGCATCCTTCCCTGAGAGAGATTCCTTCAAAAGATTGTCAAGTTCATTCTTAGAGAAAGGTTTCTTGAGAACATTCGCTTTCACGGCTTCCAATATGCTGTCGTCCCCGAATGTGCTGTCCCCGCCTTTGCCCATTTTGATAATGTTCCAGTTAATGCGCTCTGCCTGTAAGTCCATTGCTTCCACCTCCAAGTCATAATCACCGATTTGCTTGAGGTATTCCGTGAAATCATTATACCGCTCGGAAATCTCATTGTAGAAGTCCTGTTGCATTTTGGTTGAGAGAACTGCCACACGGCCCGAAACCTTATGTGCGGCATCCTCCACCGTTTCTTTGTCGTCTCCCTTTGTAGTTTTCAAATGGAGGGGGTCGTTAAGCAGTTCGTTCACTTCGGGATTTTCAATCAAATATTCTTTCACGATTTTATCTCCGTACTTGTTGAGAAAATCGGGTACATCTAAAATCTTGGTGCTTTGTTTTTGATTGGAGGTCGTGTTTGCATCGAGGGACTTCAGTTTTTTCTGAAGCATCATCATCAAACGCTTCTCTGCCGGTATTGCCGAATTCACATAATCGTAAATAGGTTTTAATATTTGCCCTGTGCGATTTATTCTGCCTCTTTTCTGAACCTCAGTATTGATGTCAAGTTCTGCCTGCAATACAATCATCGCTCTTTGTTTTACCTGTGAGGCAGGAACTTTTGCAGTAGGAATGGCGTGAGCAGATGCTCCTGTGCTTCCTGATTGATTTATCATCAATACATCCACTTCGTTATTGTTGAATTGGCGAAATGCATCATTGGTATTGATGCGCTTTCTCTGCAATATCAATCCCTTGTTTGTTTTCGGGTTGATTTGCAATTCATATTTTCTTCCTGTTACCTCTGCAACGGAATATCCCGCGTCCTGAATTTTCTTTATCACAATGTCAATAGGAGAAATAGTTATTCCTGTTGAAGCAGTTTTTACTTTTTCCATGATGCGCCTGTATTCTGCCTGTGCTTCAACGGACAAATCCGAAATCTCAAATTTCTTTGAAATAGAATTGCCGTCCACATCCTTCTCGGTATAGCGCAGAATTCCTTCCAGTCCACGCTTCAGGACTTCGGTAAAGTCGGCATTGATAACATCACCATCTGCAACAAGAACACCTTTGTCATTTTCCATTTGCTCTATAAAACTTCCCATCGTGGAAGCGAAAGCGATTACAGGTTTCTTGCCTTCCTTCAATCTTGCTATGGCTCGTTCTGCAACCGCCTCAGCCTTTATGGAGAAAAGCATTTGGTTAATCACATTAAACACCTTTGAGAAGTACGGTTGATTATCTACACCTGCCTGTGATGTACCTTCGCGCAGTTCAACTTCTTTTCCCTCTGCTGCTGCTATCTTATCAAGGTCTTCCACCTGCTTGTCCACGAAGTTTTTCTGAAAGCCGATAATGTCTCTGAGAATTTCGGTGATATTATCTGCAACTGCTTTATGTTCCTGTTCTTTTTGGTCGAGCGTGATATAGTTTACTTCAACACCCTCAAATGAACGCTCGCGCCTGAGCATTTGCCCTTCGGCTACGAGCTGGCTCGATAAAACTTCCTGCAAAGCAACCCCTCCACGAATAATGGCTTCGACCAATTCATCCTTAGTCATGTTCGCATCTGAGATAGCCGTTTTCATAGCATAGATTGGCATATTGTCCGGGCGTTTGGCGAAGGTTGCAGAAAGGAAAACCACACCCTTTGTATCAGCAACAACGGACTGCATGAATTCGCCCGTGTTGGATGAACCGCTTGAGTTGTGTGCCTCATCCATAATGATAATGTTCCCCTGTGCGATTTCACGAAGGAAATTTGGCTTTTCAGGTTTCTTCTCAGGAGAATTGAATTGCGAATAAGTTCCAACTACGAAATGAAATTTCGCAGGAACTTTTCTTCCTTCAAAAATTCTCTGCTGTTCGTTAGCAGGCAAAGCCTGATAAACAATATTGCCGTCCTCGTCTTTTATGTCGGTCTTTGATTCGCGCCCATTTACAATGAAGGGTACAAGATGGGCTGAACCAATAGCAGCTAAATCCCTGTATATATCCGAAAAGAGGTTGGCTTTCTCAGTTATGAAAATAGGTTTCAATCCCTGTTGAACTCCATAGCGAATCATGGAAGCAGCAACTCGTCCTTTTCCGATACCTGTTTGGTCGCCTATAATCATTCCCTGTCCACGAGCTTCAATATTGTAAATAGCCATAGCGACTGCATCAATCTGTTCTGCCGAAAGAGATTTGCACAGTTCCGTTTTGCTACGGAAGTTCAGGCGGTGGCGAACAAACTCGTCAATGTCTCCGCCCACTTCATCCCGAATCAGGTCAAGTGCTTTTTGCGTTTCAAAGCTCATTGAATCGGGAACCTGGGTATTGAGTACAACACACGCTGCTGAAGCAGGAATGTAGGGTGAACCAAGCTCAAAAAAGCCAAGTTGTCTTTGTAATTCCATAGCTTCCTTTTCTAATTGAGAGATATTTTGTTTCATTTCTTTTGGATTAGGTAGTTCATCGGCAACGGCAACCTTGTTTCCGCTCCGCACCAATCGTGGCAGATAAGTGTCAAGTGAATGGATTGGAAAACCAGTTACAGGTACTCCTTTGCGATGTGCTAATATTGTTCCGAGAATTTTTGATGTTTTAATCGCATCCTCTCCAAAGGTTTCATAGAAGCTCCCGGTACTTAGCAAAAGAATTACATCAGTATATTTTTGTTTAAGCGAATTGAATCTTTGGAGTTCTGCTTTTCCGCTATTGTCAATAGCGTCAATCACTCTTTCGTATAATGCGTCAAATGTTTTTACGGCATTTGACAGTTCCCTATTCTTTATGGGTGCGGCTCCCTGCGGATTTTGTTTTCTTCCGTCAATTAGAATCAATCTGACATCAAAAGAAGTTCCCTGACGGGAATACAAACTGCCGTCAATGTTTATTACATCAACTACATTGTATCGGCTATACAGGTAATTGAAAAATATCCTGTTCTTTCCTGCCTGAATCCTTCCTTTCTCGTCCCATTGCGTATGCCCGCCAATGATGATAGCTGCTTTTCCGTTGTGCTTCATGCAATCAAGCGCACGCAACGCCATCAGATGATCAAGCGTTTTGATAGGGAAAGTATCAAACATAATCTCCGTATCTAATGTTCCGAAAGGAGGGTTGGTGATGACCGCATTCATTTTTTGATAGAACTCAGGAAATGGTTTAGTTGCATCCCGGCTCAACACTTGTTTGAATCCCTGCGTTTGCAAATTTTCTCTGCGTGTATTATCAAGTTCGTTTACAATAATGTTTTGTTGAATACCTGCAATAGTCAAAAGTCCGTTTCCTGCGCTTGGCTCAAATACGGAAATGCCTTTGTCCGCTCCAACAAATATTCCTGCAAGAAATCCTATGGGCGCAGGTGTTGAGTATTGCTGTAATAGAATACTCTGACTTGTTCTATGAGATAGATTGACCTGGTTCTTGTATAACTCCACTATGGAAGCGTACCTCTCGCGTACTGCTCCTTGTGCATGAGCAAGAACTCTTGCCCTGCGAACAATAGCAAGTTCCGTAAGCTCCTTAACCAAGTTCTTGTCGTGAATACCGAAGGTGGTCGCAAGTTTTTCAATAGAGCGTTTTGTATGAGAAATTTTCTTCTGCAAATCATCTTCAATCCTGCCCACAAATTTCCATTTTGGAATTGTGGTTAAGGGTCCTGTTCCGTTCAGAGAAATATCTTTCAATTTCTTTTCCGCGATTCCGCAATACTCTTTCTTGCCATCAATCCCGATAAATTTTCTTCCAAGCTCTATGGCGCGTACACCTGTGCTTCCTGTTCCACAGAACGGGTCCAGTACCACTCCTCCTTTGGGGCAACCTGCAAGGATGGGTTTAGTAAGCATATCCGAACTGTACTTGGCATAGTGCTTATCCTTTCCTCCTTTATTATTTACAACCCAAAAATCTGCGATGTCTCCGGGGTTTTTTCCGTCCTCATGGCACATCTTTTTGATGTCCATGTTTTCATAAGAACTTCCTTTTTCTCTGTGTCCGTTCCAACCGCGTGTGGTTCTTTCAAGGGATGCTGCTTTGTGCGGTTCACGCACGCTGTCAAGGTCAAAGAAATACTCTTTGCTCTTTACCATGAGAAAAACAAATTCATGTTTTTTGGAAAAACGGTCTTTCACGCTTTCAGGCATGGAGTTTTTCTTTGCCAAAATAATATCGTTGCGAACAATCCATCCGCGCTCCATGCAACCGATGGCGAAACGATGAGGAATAAGGAGCTGACTTTTATGCGGTGCGTTTCCTTTTATCAGCGTTGCACCATTTTCTACATGATGCTTGGTGCTTTTACTCACATATTGCGTTCCCCGACCTGTTCCCGATTGAGTTCCGTAGGTGTCGCCAAGATTTATCCAAACTGTTCCTTTGGGCTTTAATACCCGTTGAATCTCATCCATCAACGCCCAAAGATTTTGAAGGTACTCCTCAAATGTTTTTTCCAATCCCCATTGTCCCTTCCAACCATAATCGCGCAGTTGCCAATAGGGAGGTGAAGTGATAACACAATCAATACTGTTATCAGGGAAGTCTTTTAGTGTATCAAGTGCGTTCCCCTGAATTACTTTATTCAAGTGAGGTTTTAATTTATCCTTTACAACAAATCCAAGTTCGGCATCCGAAAATATTTCTTCAATACCGAGTAATCCCTCGTCTGCAAATGAATAATAACCGTCTTTGGTAATAATGATATGGTCAAGAACTGAAATATCCATCGTTGCGGCACTTTCTTTTATCTTCCTTGTGAGCAAAATATCCTGCTCGCTCGGTCTCAGATTTCCGCTTGGATGGTTATGGGCAATAATTATTGATGTGCTTGCACTTTTCAATGCAGCAGCAAGTATTATCCGTACATCGGCAACTGTTCCGGTGATGCCTCCCACCGCATGACGATAGTAACCGATAATGTCGTTGGCTCTGTTCAGGTATAGAACAACAAACTGTTCCTGCAATTCAATCTCTCCGCGTTTGTAAACTTTACGGATAAATTCTGCAACATCTTTTGAATCTCCAATTTTTCCAAAGTGTTTCCTTCTTGAAGACCTGTTAAGGCGAAGTTTCACTTCAGGCACATCGCCTTCACGCAATGCGCCCAAAGTGAAAATCATTTCAGGTTTTTGATAGTATGATTTGTGCTTCGCCATTTAGCTTAGGAGTATTGTAGCGTTTTTCTGTTGTTCCAGATTTTGTCGAAGTTTTTGTTTCCACCTGCCCACAGGGTTGTAATCACATCGTTACTGCTTGTGATTTTCTGAATTGCCCAAACTGCATCAGAGGTTAAGGAGCCGGGAGCTGCATACCCCTTGTAAACTGTGTTGGGAGTTTTTTCATCACAGATTACAGGTTCGGAAAGGAGTTGGTTTGTTTTGATGTTCTGCAACTCGGTAATTTCTGCATCCTGCTTCGCTTCTGTTGAAACCCCAGCCAGGTTCGGTGTGTTCAGGAGCATCGCGTTGATTGCTTCAACCAATGCTTCGGGCGAAGCCGTAACAGGATTGCACACATCAGCGTGTGTGATGAAAATATTACTGAGTGAGCCTAAGCCGATGTCAATTTTTATTACCCCATCTGCTAAGGGGCTTACTTCGCGGATTTGCTGCTTGAGAATATTTCTCGTTCCATCAACTGTGATTATTTTCAGCGATGCTCCGTTATTGATGATTTGTGTAGTTGCTGACATATTATTTCTTTTTAGGTTTGTTTTTATCGTTGTTATCCTTGCAAAAAGTGTGGGCAATAGCTTCACCGAGTATCGCCCCGATGAAGCCTGTTACCATCATGTAAGGCACTACATCCTTATCCGCGCTCTTTGCATAGAAGTACCCTGTGAGGGAAGTAATCAGCGTAAAAGATGATACTATCGCTTTCTCCTTCATTGCTTCGTTCATTTTTGTAATAGAAAGAAAGTAGTTGCTCCGGACAGAATCATAACCCCTGCGGATAGGAATTTGGATTTAATCCTTTCTCGTTTCAGTTTTTTGTTTGCCAAGCTCAGTTCATCCGCGAGCTTATTTTGAAATGCAAAGGATGAATCTGTTACCTGCTTTAGCATGGAGAAACTGTTTTGGCAAACCGTCATTGCCGAATCCTGATTTTGTATCACTTCCTTCAGGTCGGTTATTTCCGAATTGCATAAGCTGTCTTTAATGTTTGTCTCTGCAATAAACTCCGTTACTCTTTCTTTAATCGAATCACAGTTGGAAATAAATTCTGAAGTGTCCGTAATGGTTTTGCTTTCTGAAATCAATGAAAGTATTTTTCCCTGCATGGATTTTTCTTTCATCCTTGATTTTTCAAGAGCGTAATCGGTTTCCTGAATACGGCTCTGCAACGCAATGTTTTTGTTTACCCAGTAACGGACTTCTGACTGGTAATTGGATTCAATCAGGCTCACCTGTGCTTTCATTTCCTTAATAACAATTTTGGATTCCTTTATCTCTTTTTTGAATCCTTCCATTGAATCGAAAAGCAGGTAAGTGGAGAGGGCTGACAGTATGCCCAATAAAAATGTTATGATAATTGCTCTTTTGCTCATCGCCCTGTTTATCTGATTTATGGTATTTGCGAATACTTCGTTTTTCATTGTTCTTGGTTTTTGTCGTTAATGGTTGATTTGCTTTTTTTCTCCAATGAGTACCCGAAACATCCTGCACCGACAATACTTACAAAAGAGTAAAACATAAATTCAGGAATGGCTATATGAAAAAATTGTTGTGCAATCCAGCTAATAAGCGTGGCTGCAACGAACACGAGTGTTACTGCTTCCCGAAGGCTGTAATTTCCTTCCTTGTCTTTCATCAGTTGTTTCAAGAAATCATTCATTGGTGTCGTAGTTGATATATCCGATTAATCCTATTCCGAGAGTGAGAGTGCCGACTACTATCCGTTTGATGGATTCCCTTCGCATGGCACGGAAATCCAAGAGCGTATATGTGAATCGGTTTCCGTAAAGCGAGCGGTGCTTCTCGCAGAGTTCCATGAAATGCTGAAAGTCCTCTGCTCGTTGAAAGACCTGGCATCCTGCCGAAAACTTATCAATGAACTTGGTAGTCCCTTTGGACATGGCGCGGTGAATGTTTATTCCAAACAACCCTGTGTCTTTTCGTCCATTGAAGAAATCGAGCTTTGCATTTCGGTCATAGTCGCGCAGTATGGTAACAGGTGCAATCTGAACAAGTGCCTTGTACTTTCCCAAGTGCATCCCTATTTGATAGGCATTTACATACTGTCCCTGAGAGAGTATGGCTGTTCCCTGCGGTTGCATAGGATTTTGAAGCCAGTAGGTTCCGGGATCTGTCGTGGCTTTGAAGATGTGGTATTCCCATTTCAATGGTTTGGATTTGTAGAATACATGAATCTCATCGTCAAAACGATTCGGAACGGTGCTTCGGGTACGCACACCTACGATGTTCAACTCGTAGGGGCGCGTATGAAGTACATATCCTTTGCTCCGCAGTATGGATTTTACTCTCGGCAGAATCATTACGCTGCTTTTTTGAAATCAGGTTCGTAATTGCGAAGCCATTCCTTTACATCGAATGAAGGGCAGGCTTTTTTCACTCCGGGGAAATCACGGTGTCCGAGTATCTGAGCCTGCGGATATTTTTCGCTCAGTTCAATCAGCTTGTCGAACATGGCGTGCTTCTGAAGCGTTGAGCGGTTATCAATCGGCTTTCCTTCCTTGTCAATGCCTCCGATGTAAGAGATGTGCAGGGAATCCTGATTGTGTCCGTAAGCTCCATAAGAAACTTCCTTCTCATCAAGTAGCAGAACAATTTCTCCATCGCGCAGTATCAGGTAGTGATAACCGGGCTTGTCCCATTTGCGTATTTCCTTCCAGTATTTTTTTATAGCCTCAACTGTGGCGGTTGGCTCTGTTGCGGTGCAATGCACCACGATGTATTTTATCTTTCTCATAAATATTTAATTGTTGATGTTTTAACTATGAATTTTCTTCCGTTGCTTTCAAAAAGGGTAAACCCGTTATTGGTGGCTATTTCAGTTCCGAGAATCATGTTCGCAGGGACTTTTGCTCCTTCACTCGGGGTCCTCCAAACAGTTGTGGGCGTTGTAGTCATTACTTTGAAGCCATCCACTCCTGATAATGACCATTTAGTTCCATCGTATTTCAATCCCATTCGGGAGAACTCAAGGCGTATCTGTTGCTTCTGACTTTCTTCTGAAAAACTGCCGAGCAATCCGTTCACAAGCGTTTGACTAACCCCGCGAAGTGTGAACTTCTTGAACTCGTTGCTGACGGATGTGTAATCCTCCTTTGTTCTCATCTTTTTAAGAGAGGCAATCACTCCGCTGATGCTCTTGTTCACGGCATCTTTGTAGAGCGATTTTGCAAGGGCAGTAGAATCAAGACTTGGCTCGGAAACAAGAACATTGTAGGTTGTCTCATCAATACTCTCAGGCAGGTTGAGTTTTTTAAGGGCTGCAACCATTTCACTACCGAAATCTCCATCGGCTCCATAGCGCGGAAGAATCTCTTTTCCGTTTTTGGCAATCAGCGCATCCTGCAATGCTTTCACTTTTGTCCCCTTGCTTCCTTTCTTCAAAGGAAACTCATCACTTCGCTTTGTAGGCTGAGTGAAATAGGTTGGAGTGAAAGTGTTTTGCTTGGGAGGCAAAAGAGAAGTTTCGGGCGTGTTGTCGTCCGTAGTTTCCTCTTTTTTCTGCTTGCGCTTTTGGTAGTAGTCCCATCCAAAATAACTGAGCAAGCCTGTTGCTGCTACACCCAATCCAATGAGGAGGAACTTTTTCTTTTTATTTGGTTTTGCCTTTTCCATTTTACTTCTGAGGTTTCGATGTTATTATTTTCATGTAATCTTTCCAGTCGTCCATTTCATCCTTCAGGTCGTCAAGCATATTGCCGTTGTATTCCTTGTAATATGCTTTTGCTGTTTCAACAAATGCAGCTTGTGTTGGCATTTCGGTAAACACCGCTTTAACTGCATCTTCATCTGTACCGGGGAATGGCCCGTAGGTTTTGTCAAACGCTGCCTTCATTCGCTTCGCCCATTCGGTATAGTTTTTAGAAGTGAGTTGCTGAGGCTCTCCTTTCTTTCCAATCCTGTCAGGCTTCGCGTTGATGATAGAAAGCATCTCGTTGTACTCGGTGCTTTGCAGTTCATCGCTCAAATCCTTGTACATACTGCTGTTGTAAAGTTTCTGATAGGAACTTGCCACTTTAGTTAGAACCTGTTTGCTTGGAATTTCTCTCAGCACCGTCCTTAGTTTCTCGGTATCTGTTCCAAACCATCCGTCATTTTCAAATGCCATTTTTATCTGCTTGGCATAGGTGGCAGGAGAATCTTCGGTCAGCGTTTTTCTCTCCTCACGATTAGAAACAAGACTGCGGACAATTTTCCTTCCCAAAAAGAAAGTACCTACTGTTACGACAAGCGTACCGCCTGCATAAAGGAGCTTTTCCTTCAGCGTAAATTCTTCCTCTTTCTTTTTTACAGGCGTGTTCATCTTAAACTCCGAGATAGGTTTTTGCCAACGATGTTTTAATCGGGTCGTTCTTCACCACATGAGCGATTTTTTCAAGCTCCTTAGCCGTCAGGTAGGTGGCGAGGATTGAAAGTGCTTTGAGCTTTGTTTCTGCCTCTGCCTGCGTATTGGCAGGAACAGAGAACTCTGAGTTGAATTTTTTCATTAGTGTAGTTCTGTTTCAGGTTGAACATTGATTCCAAGGGTCTGTGCGATTCGGTCAAGTGCGGTTTCGTCCATTACGCACCGCTCGATAATCTGAATCACTTTTTCAAACTGCTTTATGCCGCTCAGAAATTTTTCTTTGTCGCTGGGCTTGGGCGGTTCAGGTTGTTTGATTTTGTCTTTCGCGTTGAGGCGGGAGAGCATTTCCAAGAGACCGATATTCTCTTTGCAGATGTGGTCCATCAGCATATCGGCAATTTCTTTGCTTGGAGCTTCTACTGTGATTGTGTAATTGAATTTTTGCATGGTTTATTTTTTTTGTGGGTTTATATTCAAGAGTTCGGTTACGGGTTTGATGTTGGTCTTGTCTTTCATAAACTCGTCAATGACCAAAAGCACCATATCAAACTCGTCCCGGTTAAATGTTTCCCTCAGCTTCCTTCCAAATTCCATGAAGGCTTTATCGGCTTCGGGGAGAGCTTCTTCTTCAGAAGATTTCATTTTGAAACTTGCTTCCTCTTTTGGTTTTTCATTTCCCGAAAGGGTTTTTTCTTCAGGCTTCTTTCCTAAGAGGTGTGGCAGAGCCAGGTCTTTGATGACGGAGGCAATTTCTCCCATGCCGTTTGCATCGGTGAGCTTTTTTTTCGTCTCGTCAATTACATCCTGAAGTTGCCCGATGTATTCCTCTGCTTCACGGAGCTTATCTTTGGTACTGCCGAGGTCTTTTTTTACCTGCTCGCAATCCCAACGCTCGCGTTCAAGCGATACTTTCTCGTTGATTCGCGCTTCGATTTCTCCAAGCCCGAATCCCCTGAGTGATTCATCCCGTGAGCTTTTTTCTTCCTCCCCGAAAGTAAAATGATGCCTGCTGACGATGTGCGATGAAGTTTGCGAAGAAGTGAAAAGATTGACAGTTACTTTTTGCGTGTCTGCAAAAATGAATTCCTCGTATTTGCTGAACTCCTCCGGGTTGTCTGTCTTTTCTACAACCTTCACTCCGTCCACCCATATTTCATAAAAGCGCGGACTGCCTCTCCTTTGTTCGTTTTCAAGAACACGCTTGATGGTTTCAAGCCTTGACGGTTCGTATGTATTAGTTATCTCTTTCATTTTTCTTAAATTGATGTTTAGGTATGACCTGAATGAATCGGATATGCCTTAATGCCGCAGTTTTGTTCTTCACCTTCAACTGCCCCTGATGTTCGTATAACATTTCGTTGGTATTGTTCAGGCTCAGGTCGAAAATCCCGAACTCCGATTTTACGCTCACATCCTGTGCTTCTTCCACGAGAATGTAGAATTGATTAAAGGCAGGTATTTCAAGTTCCTCTGATGGCTGAAGAACCAAGTGCCGGAAGCGCAGATAATACTCGTTTCCGAAACCAAGCTCATTCATCCTGCGCGGTATGTATTCAAGTGCAAGATTGATTGTCATTTTTTGTCCTCTTTTTTGAATTTGTACCACACATAGAGGAACACATCGTAAGTGATGTTCTGCCCGATCATCTCACCGAGCCTGTCCTTGTAAAGCCCTGCGATAACGGTTGTGTTTCCGTCAACCAATACATTTTCCAGTTCTCTTTTATATCCGTGCGTCCAAACATTTTCCGTAATGAATGTTACAGAGGGAGCTTTGTCGAGGTTTTCTTTTACTGACTGGTCAAATACATCCGTAGCGTAAAACACATTGCAGTCATCGCTGCTCTGAAGTTTCAATTCTCCTGCAAGAACATTACGCGGAATATCAATCGGAGCAGGAACTCCAAAGAAGGCTAAGGGTTGAATATTTCCCATGTCGCCTCCCTCTCCGTTGAACGCAACGACATTCCCGAATGGAATATCATTTGGCACAGCGATATTCGGCACAGGTTGAGCCACAAAATTTCTCAGGCGCATAGTTGTTTCAATTCCCATGATGCTTACAGCATCGAAAGGAACTTTCACCTGAAAGAATTTTATTTCTCCCTGTTTAGTGATTCTTATTTTTATCGCTATGATTCTACGCTTAATCATATTGAATCGTCTTTATCGCATTTGAGGATTATGGAAACTGTGTAGGGTGCGAACAATGCACCGAAAGCATCAGCATCTTTGAAATCCACTTTCACGATTTTGTTTCCTGTGTCAATATTCAAATCATAGTAGCGTTGGTTCACCGGGACATTGATTCCCGACATGAGTAATTCGCTCAGATAATCTTCAGGAAACAATTCGTCCTTGTTGATTTCAAGGCGTTGCGACCCGCGGAAAAACAGCAGGTCGCGCCTGTCGGAAGTAAGCATCAGCCCTTTTACCTTCATATAATTCTTGTCCAGTTCAAAGGACTGCGAGAAGGTTTTGTTTGCCTGCGTTACTCTCAGGTCAAATCGTTTATATACTGTTTTAATCATTGTTTCTTGTCTTTTGATTGTTTGTAACCGGGAGGCAGAGGCAGCCGCATTTTACATTTGCGGTACTGCCAACTGCTTCGTTCCGATTCACCCTTTAGGGTGTGGTGATGGTTCCATGCAGGCCCACCCAAACATTTGTGTTTGGTGCAATGCCTGCCATTGTGCCAAGCTCAAGCGTCAGCTCAATCAGGATGTCATCGTGAATGAGGCGCGGGTTAGCGAGCTTGTAGTAACCCACAGGAACCTGGGAGTAGGTGCGTGTTTTGAAAACATTGCTGCTCGTCTCAGGAACAATCTGCTTTTTGTTTGCCTTCAGGTTGAACTCTCCGTTTGCAATCGCAGGGAAGTCCTCAATGAAGCCGAATGGGGTGGATATGATTGAATCCTTTGTAGGTTCAACCGACACACCGCCAAGCAGGATAATTCCGCTCACAAGCAATGCCTGATTCTTCGGCAGCTTCGCATTTGAAATGTTGCGAAGTCCGATTTCCTTGTCGTCCTGCGTTTCAAAGAGCTTGATTGTTTTGCTCGTTACAGGTTTCACCGAGTATATCACGGTGTCGGCAAGGCGCAGTTCTCCTTTTGCCAATGCAGTTTTGATGTGCGGTGGCAGTTCGGAAAAATGCTTCTCCATTTCTGCACGGCTCCCTTTGCTCGTAACAGGGTTTGTTGCGAGCTTGTTCATGGTTCGCATTCTTTTGATGGGATTCATTTTGCGGAGAGCGCCCATCACTTCGCCCACGAGGTCATCGTTTTCTCCGTCCAGTCCAAGCAACGCTCCTGCGTTGTTGTACTCTTCTGTTGCATTTAATTCTCCAAACATGATTTTGTGGTTTTTAATTGTTGATGATTATTGATTTTCGGTTAGTAGTTCATTTCGTTGGGGTCCAGTTCGCCCATTTCCTGAGCGGGAAGTGTTCCCATGTTGGTTTGCTTGAAGGCATTTCCGCTTTCAATCACCTGCTTTTCGAGTTTGTCTAGCGCGGTGAGGTCAAGTTCTTTTCCTTCGCCCAATTCCTTGTTTTCGGGATAAGTGAAATACTGCACTTCACCAACACCGTTTGTTTGCTCCTCTTTCTTGTCGTCTTTTTTCTTCAGCACTTTGTCAAGGAAAAGTTTTTGGGAAAAAGTGTCTTTGAAAGTCATCACGCGGTCTTTCGCTCCTTCAATCACACCTTCCAGTCCGTCTTTCGGAGTACCCTTCATTTGGGTATTGCTTTGCTGATAGCCGTTAGCTGCCATCATGCCCACTCCGAATACGGAAGCAAGACGGCTTTTGTAATAGTGTCCCAAGCCGGTAACGGCTGCTCCGATGATCAGCGATGCTCGCCCGATTGCGGAACCGGCAACACCTCCCGCTACAACGCCTACTACTACATCCTTCAGCGTTTCGATAGTGGAATTCTTCATGTCGCCTTTTGTCTCCAAATCTTTGGTGATTTCACCAAGCAGAGACTTTTTTTGCGCGGCTCTTTCGTAAGAATTTTTGCTCATTTGATTTTTGTTTTTTAATTGTTTGTAATTGTTTTTCTACATCAATGCCACAGGGTCTTTTTTGTCGTGGCTCGTTTTACTTTTCGTTCCCGACATGGACTTCTGCTTACTCTCCTTGCTGCTTGTAACAGCGTTGTATCCGAGATAGAGAAGTCCAAGCCCCGTTGCACCGATGAGTGTCGGTTTAAGCCAGTTTTTGTTCTTATCCCAAAAGCCTTGCTTGTCAGGTGGAGTATCTCCACCGCTTCCGCCCGAATCGGAAGCCGTTTTGTTACTGCTTCCCGATGAATTCACATCCGATGCGGTAGCATCCAACTTCAGGATTTCGTTTTTGTTCTGCTCAATTTCATTCTGAACATTTTTCGGGTCGGTTTCATTTCCGCTTGTCTCAAACTCTTTTGATTCTCCTGTGTTTTTTTTGGGGAAGATGTTCCCGATACTTTTCAAAAGCCCTGCGATAGCTGCTAATGCGCCTGTGGCTGCCGTAATGGATGCGGCTGTTACAGGTTCTCCAAGTTCTCCGAGAGTTTCAGCATTTTCAGATTGGAACATTTCATGTCCAAGAAGCTCAGGAAGTGGCGTGGCTTCATTCATTACTCCATGTCCGCTCACCTCGTGATTTTTGTTTCCCTTCCCGGTGAGGATTGCTTTTTTCAGGTTCTCAGGTTTACCACCTGCTCCGTAAAAGATTTGTTCGAGCTTGTCTTTTACTTTGCGAAGGTGTTGGAGCCTTGCCATATCAACTCCCTTTTGCTTCGCTTGCTCATCGGTCATGTAGGCATACTTGATTCGCTGACCGATTTTCATAATGTTGAGCTTCATGGCAGCTAAAAGCCCATTGCGAAGAAGAAGTGTTGCAGGATTGGCGCGGTTGGTAATGTGAAGTCCTTTCTTCAAAAGCTCTTTCACTTTTCCTTTGCCTTTTTCCTTTTGCTTCTTTTTGCCGAGACCATCTTCGGAATCATATCCGTTGAAGTCATCATCTGTTCCGCTCAGGTATTGTAAATCCATTTTTGTGTCTTTTATTTCTGTGTATGGTTCTTCGTAGTTGAAATAGTCCACCACGCAATCAATCGTGATGTACTTGCCATTCGGTTTGTGAACTATCGGGTAGATGTGCTGGAAGTAATCCTTCCTGTACTTGGCTATCCGAAGTGAGTGCGGTATTTTCAGGTTCGTCAGTATGCTGCTGATGAATACTGAGTAACAGTCGCAGTCCACTCCCTTTTGGCGGTCATGCCATGTTCGGGCAGGTGAGCGTATCTGTTCTTTGCCTTCTTCGTCTTTGCTGTATCGGATATGGTTGTAAACAAAATCCCAAATGTTCTTACAGGTTTCACTCAGGTTTTTTCCCCGAAGCATTTCTGCAACTTGTTCCGTTTGAGAAAGGGTATCATTAACCACTTTCGGAATAAATCGAACAGTATCGCCAACAGTAGCTCCCTTCTTCACCGTTTCATCTTTTAGATTCGCTGAAGGGAACATGGAATTGTATTGCGTTCCCGTGTTTATTCTCCTATATGTTAATGCTTCCATTTATTTTTTCAGGGTTACTTCTTCTATTTTCTCGTAAGGGAGTTTTTTCCAGCCCAGGTCAATCGTTGAAATAGTCTTCGTGTTGAGCTTGATGGATTCTCCTGCCAAAAGAGATTTTATCATTCCTGCGCTCACCGAAAAAATGTTTCTCGGTGGAATCGTTATCATAATTTTCTCCGCTACTGCTTCTCCGTATGCAGGAATTGTTATGTCCTTGTCCACTACCTGAGAACTTCCCACCGTTGCATCTTTGTAGATGAGCTTGATGTAAGGGAATTTGATTTTGAACTTTGTTGCGGTGGGATTTTTTAACTGAACATCCACACGCAAAACCAAACCGCTCAAATCAAGTTTGAAAATGTTAGCGGTAACAACCGATTCCAACTCTACGCTCGTCCGTTTCAACCGAAAGAGATAAGTTGCTCCGGCAATTATTCCGCCTCCTATGGCAGAACCTACTATGATTTTTTTAAGGTTCATTCTCCTTTTTTGTTTTTGATTCTTTCGCTCAGGTAATCACTTGATATTTTGAACACGAGCCATATCGCTCCACCGATGGTGGCTTTCAGCGCGTATTCTGCAAGTCCCGAAGCATCAAGGTTTGCAAACAGGATTGCTCCTGTCAGAAAGAAGTTTCCGCTTCCGTCTGATGTTGTTGTATGATGTCTTGGCTCCATTTTTCAGATTTATTTTTTTGATTTCGAGGACAAAGATTAGGCGGTGTTTTAACTTGCTTTCCGTTTTCGCAGCGACTTTTGACAAGTCGTTGCAACTAAGTGCGACTCGTTGCAACTTTGTCAGTCCTCGCTAATCCATTTCAACCTCGATTTCGCCCGGAACCCCGAACTTTTCAAAAATGAATTGGACTTGTTTAATGTTCAGCACTAAACCTTTTCCGATGTTGATTTCCTTCCTGTAATCCCTTATCCATTCTCTCCATGTTCTTGCAGAGATTCCGTATAGTTCCCTGATTTCTTTTATCGTGTAAGATTTTAGCGGAACTGTTTTTACTTTCAATTTTTTTCCTTTCATCTTGTTTGATTTAAGCGGTGAAGTGGAAATGATTTAATACCGGGTTGAGATGGAATTCTCCGCAGTTCGCGCAGTAGTGAATTCCCTTGCGCTTGGCAAGGTTTTCCAAATACCATCTTTTCGTTCCTGCAAATCCTTTAGCATTGTCCTTGTTCAGCCAAATGCAGGGATGTGGAATGTAGCGGTGCGAGAATCGGCTCACATAATTTTTAGCAAGCAGGATTCTTTCACAGTATGCCGTGAAATGCTTGTGGGCTGTTTCCGAGAATTGCTCGGCAGGAATATCCTCGTAGTATTCCCGTATGAACAGCTTTGATAGTTCAACTTCTGATTTGCTGAAGGGATAGCCATTCCACAGAATATTGTGAGCGAATTCCCATGTTGCGTTGGTAAGCAGTCGAATTGCTGCCGGGTGAACGCGCACCTTTGATTTGTTTCTGAAAGTTTTCATATTACTTTGTGTTTTATTGTTGCTTATCCGTGATGTGTGATTGATTTCACGGAACAAAGGTGAGGTAGTGGAATAACTCACTTTCCGTTTTCGGAACAGTTTGGCGCAACTCGGAAGAAAATGGAATGAAATGGATGAATTCGGAATACTTGGGAAGATTTGGGCAGAGTTGGGAAGGTTTCGGCAGATTTCGTTACAGTTCGTTGCAAGTCATTACAACTCGGCACAACCCTACACGGCATTGCACAGCATTACACGACATTACACAGCGTTACAGGAAGCGGTAAGAGCTTCGGGAAGGGCAAAAAAAAGCCCCCTGTAATCAGGAGGCTCGACAAAAACGAAGAAATTTTTAGATTAAGAGAACTTGCTTATCTCCCAAACAAAGTAACGGCAACTATTTTTCAAATATTGGTCATTCATTTGCATATAATCTGTTTCAATCATTTCGGCAATATGCTTCCAAAATAAATTGAACATAGTTTTTTCCTCACCACTCATATCCTCATTGTATTTCAGTAGCTTTTTTATGAACGATTCTTCCCGACTGCATAATCTATCATAGCGAGTGTTGTCCGTAAACTCGAAATACGCATGAAATGTTTTCTGAAAAGATGGTCCTGCCTTCAATAATCGTTCTTTCATCAGGTTTAATTTTTCCAAAGGCATTGAGATTTGCGTATCGGTAAACAAAAACTGCTCAACAATCTGTTTGAAGTCATCAGGAGTAAAATCCTCTCGTATTATTTTCGCCATAGTTTATTTTTTTGTTTTGTTATTACTTTTTTTCTGAGATTCTTCGTGTGGCGGTTCGCCTATTGTTCCGGGTAAGCCGAGTTTTGCAAATATTACTTTTACCTGATTCACATTATAGTATCGCCCGCATATATCCCCGACATCGGCTTTGAATTTATCTATCCAGTTGTTGAGGCATTTTACACTAATTCCGTAAATCTGTGCTAGCTCTCTTTTCGAGTAGGGCTTCAGCTCTAACTTGTTGTTTGAAATATCCATGATAAAAAGGTATTATATATTGAACTCATAATTTACTCGGAGTATTTAGTCATAAATTCTTCCACCTCGAGATGCAGGGCTGCTGCAAGCTCTTTGGAAGTGAACTTATGGGCGTTTTTATATTTCAAAATCAGGTCGCGCAGCAATAGGGGTTTCTCCTTTTGGAAATCTAACTCAATCGGTTCGCGTCTGCGTATTTTCATTTGATTGAATTGAGAAAGCAGATACTTCTTTTGGTTATCTGTAAGGAATCCCAGATCTGCGGCTCGATATAAAAGCGAAATCATGGAAACTTTCCATTTGCGTTTTAATTCCCCAAGTAAGGAAACTGAAACCCCCTTCTCAAAATCCTTTTTTAATTCATTTTCAGGCATCAATAAACCCGCTGCAAATAAATTTGCTTCGTGTGATATATCTCTGTCGTGCGAGGGAAGTGTATGCGAGTGCATCACTAAATGACCAAGCTCGTATGCCAGGCTGAACCTCTGCCTGTCGGCAAGGTGTGTTTTATTTATCACAATAATCGGGTGCTTGTCTTTGGTAAGGATAGTTCTGCTGTCCACTCGTTCCGTTCCGAAATCAACCGCAATAACAATAATGCCGTTGGCTTCTAAAAGTTCGGTAAGATTCTCAACGGGTCCTTTTGGCATCTTCCATGACTTTCGTAATTGCTTTGCTACCTGTTCCTCTGAACCAATCTTTTTTAAGTCTAAATCAGGAATGTTCAGCGCAGGAAGTTTTAGTTTCTGCGAAATGGTTTCAATGTTCAGGCGGTATATGTTCAGACTTGCCTCTAAAGGCATAAGAACTTTTGCCGATACATGGTCGCGCTTGCGGTAATTCAAGCTCATGGGCAGGTATGCCTCCCCCTCCTGATAAAAGAACTCAATAGGGTATTTGAGCAATTTGCTCATGCGCTCAAGGGTGGGCTCAGGCAGGGACTTATTATCCATCTCAATTTTGCAGATGAAAGCAGGAGAAGTGCTGAGTTTCTCAGCCAGTTCCTTCTGCGATACACCTCTGGATTCCCGTGCGAGAACCACCATTTTGGGGTTGATTTGTACTTCAGTTGCAACCATAATTTGTATTAAAATGCGTTTCGGGGCAAAGGAAAACATATTTTCCGAATTGACCAAGTAATTGACCTATTTATTTCAAAATTATTGAAATTTGTGTTGATTTTGAGGTTTTTAGAAATGTTGAAAAGTCAAAAGCAGAAATTAATGAAATTTGATTCCGATTCTATACTTTTGACACGATTCGTCAAGATAATAATATTCAAACATGAAAAATCTCGGAGAGATTATTAGAGAGCTGCGCGAAGCTCAGGATATTCCATTAAGGATTGTATCGGCATTTCTTGATGTTGACCCTGCTATACTCAGCAAGATTGAGCGTGGGCAACGAAAGCCAACCAAAGAACAGGTGATAAAACTTGCCGATTACTTCAAGGTTAACAGAGAGGATTTGATTGTGGCTTGGCTCTCGGATAAAATAGTATATGAGGTGGAAGATGAAGAGCAGGCAATAAAGGCACTTCATGTTGCTGAACAAAAAATTAAATACTCAAAAAAATAAACCATGAATAAGAACTACACACAGCGATTAGACAAGCTGAGAAAAAGAAGACTTGATGAGAGTATTCAGAAAGCGATTCTTTCAAAATCATTTTCCGATATAAACATTAGTGAGAGTGTAAAGTACGCTTTGGAAGCAATGAGTGAAATTGACCCTAACTATACAAAGAATACCTATCTCGCCTCTGAAAATATAAGAACAAATCTCACCACAGGTCTTATTAAGAAAGGGCTATCTGTTGAATACAGACATCAAGGTTCAATCGAAACTAATACTCATATCAAAATTCATAGCGATATTGATATTCTTGTATTCACCGATAAATATTTTTCAGTTGAGCCGCCAGTAACAGTTTCTTCGGTGTATCAAGGAAGCCCGTTAGATGATTTAAGAGAACTACGACAAGAGTGTTTTAATGTTTTGAATGGAATCTATTCGCAGGTTGACAATTCCAATTCAAAAGCAATAACGGTTTATCCTACGAATCCGAAACGCAAGGTTGAAGTTGTTCCAAGTAATTGGGTAGATACATCAGATTACCGAAATTACAGTTTGGAAATTTACAGAGGAGTTCATATCTACGACAAAGACAGCCATACCAGAGAAAAAGACTTCCCTTTCCTTCATATTAATCGTGTTAATACTAAGGATAGCAATGTTAATGGCGGACTTAGAAGGCTCTCACGGTTATTAAAAACACTCAAAGTTGATGCCGATTATGAAATTAAGTTATCAAGTTTTGAAATAGTAAGTTCGGTGTACGGCATGGATAACAGCGTTCTTACAAAGCATAACAATCAGCAGTTGCTTTTACTCAACGAAGGAAGTAAGCATCTTGAGAAACTTATTTCCGATAGTAATTACAGGGAGAACTTAGTGTCGCCCAACGGAAAGGAAAAAGTTTATGGAACCAATTCATCCAAAGTAGTTGAATTGAAAAAATTAAAACTGGAGTTAGATGAATTGATTCAGGATGTTACGGAAGAATTAGGAAGAAAGCTCAAGCGTATTGATGAAACACTAATTTATTCTTAATGAAAATACGAATTTTCATAGGTAGTTCCAGCGAAGGAATTAAAATAGCAAGGCAAACTAAAACCTTTCTCGAAAAGACTTTGAATGCAGAGTGTATTGTTTGGGAAAATATTGGTGTGTTTGAGTACAATAAAAGCACTTTTGAAGCATTGCTGAAAGGAAGATTACTTTATGACTTTGCTATTCTTGTGGCCACAAAGGATGATATTGTTTGGTGGCGAAGGATGGTTGATAGTGTTCCAAGAGATAATGTAATTTTTGAGTTCGGTTTGTATTTAGGTGCATTAGGAGATACGAGGACACTCTTATTGCAGGAAGGCGGAGTTAAGTTACCTACTGACCTGAATGGAATTACCCTGCCAAGATTTTCGGTAAAGAAAAATAATCTCGAATCAAAACTGAGCGAAGTTGCAGGTTATATTTCTAAAAGCATTAAGCATAACGAATTTCATCTGCTTCCGTCTACCGCTTTAGCAGTAGGTTACTTTAATAGCTTTTTGAAAAGTGCGACTGCAATACTGATGGAAACAAAGGATTGCGTGAAGATCAAGGATGCAAATTATTCATGCAAACGAATCAAAGTTATAATTCCGGAAACTTTAAGTGATGATATTGCAGAGAAGGCAAAGTTGTTTTTTGATACTCACGCGATAGAAATTTCCGAAATACAGAATGGTAAACGACCATTCAAAGTTCAATTTGCATACGATAGTTCCGATAAGAATAATATTGTTATCGTTGATATGCCATTTACATTAAACACAATTCGCCCATGCTGTACTCTTCTGCTCAAGAAATCAAATATAGGAGTTGGAAACAGTCAGCAGCTTGTTGAACAAAGAGAAATATTAAATTTCAAGTCAACTTTAGAAAATTTGATTGAACAAAATGACTATTGCAAAAAAGTAGTTTCAATAATGTTTGAAAGCAAGTACACAAAATAATTTATTATGCCAAATACGATAAGAGTGTATCCCGATGGAGATGTTTGGGTTGTCAAAAAAGATGGCAACTCAAAAGCCTCAGCAATAAGAGATACGCAGAGAGAAGCGTACTTGGCTGCAAGGGAAATTGCACTTAATCAGGGATTATCAATTACAGTTCATGGCCCGAACGGACAGATACAAAAAGTAGTCAATCCTCAAGACCGAGCATCTAATGATGGTTGCTTCATTACAACTGCCTGCGTAAAAGCAAAAGGGCTTCCTGATAATTGCTATGAATTGGAAACGCTCAGAAAATTCCGAGAGGAATATGTTCGCCTTCTTCCTGAAGGGTCATTGCTGTTGAAGCAGTATAAGACCATTGCGCCTCAAATTGTAAAATTGCTTAAAAAGCAAAAAGATAAAAAAATGGTTTATGATTCTCTCTATGTGAAAATATCCCTTGCCTGTATTTTTATTGAACGGAATGAAAACGAGAAGGCATTTGAAATTTATTGCTCCACAGTAAGAGAGTTATCCTCTCATTTTGATTTATCTGAATAATGGCTTCCCGCTCATCTTATAGCGCGGTAAGCGCAAATACCCTATTTCACTTCACGAGCGGACTTGATGTTATTCGTGGTGTTCTCAGAACGGGATTTTACCCTTCCTATCATCGTGAAGTATTAAAGGACATTCTTCGCAGTAAAAGCGAATATGGAGTTTCCTATGTTCCTATGGTTTGCTTTTGCGACATTCCCTTGACAAGAATTAAAAAGCATATTCAGGACTATGGTAGTTATGGAATTGGGCTTTCAAAGAAGTGGGGGCTAAAGCAGAAAATTTGTCCGATAATTTATGTGGATAAAAATTCAAGCACGGTTTCTCACATCAAAAAACTGACCGAGAACCTTACAGTATTAGACGAAACATATAAAGCAGGATTAAAGCAAGCAGAAACAATAGATGATGATATTTTGGATTTTGAAAATGTTATGGGCGAACTGATGCACATTTATAAATATCTTAAACCATATAAAAGAGCAGATACCGTGTTTTATGATGAACGCGAATGGAGATATGTTCCTTATGGAAGCCAATACCCTGTGCTTTGGAGAGGAAAATTTAAACGGAGATTCAAGTTGAATAAACTTTTAAGAAAGGAAGCTCCTTTAACTTTTACGCCTGATGAGATAAATTATATCATAGTGAAAAATAATAAGGAAATTCCTAAAATGGTGGATATGATAAACAGGCTACCGGATAGACCTTATACCAAGAACATGAAGAAAATATTGGCTACGAAAATTATTACCACCGAGCAGCTTGACAAGGATTTTGGATAGACTACTGGGAATTTTGGTCCCAAATGTGCCATTTTGGACATACATTAAAAATGCCTATCTTTGCCATGTGAGATTTATCAGCTTCATTTTAGCCGCATATTTTTTATGGCTATCGGTCAAAACCTGTAGCGATTCCCCTGTTGCCGTTGATACCTGTAAAACTGTTGCCTGTTTGCATATAGAAGCAGGTACTCAGGATAGTCATGAATCAGACGGTTGCTCACCGCTTTGTATGTGCCAGTGTTGCGGTGGCATAACATTAATTTATGACCATTCTCCGAGTTTTGTAGTTGAATTGGTTTCTTCCACCGCAAGTATTTACCTCGATAATTCTACTTCCGAGCTTTCCTACTCCATCTGGCAGCCGCCTAAAGTTTAATCTTTTTCCTTTTTATCAATTTTCTGAAAGGGCGTATTATGTCCTTTCGGATAATGGTGTTTTACATTTAATAGGAATTGGATTTAAACAATATTGAAATCAAAAAGAAACGGAAACCGCTTACTCTTGGAAAGATAATTAGAGTTATATCAATTATCCTCATCAGCCTGATATTGCTATTTGGCGTTACAGAAAGGGTTTACCATTATTATCATCACCTAATAAGATAATTATGCTCGATAAAATCATATCATTCAGTATAAAAAACAAGTTCATTATCGGATTGATGACACTTGCCCTAATAGTATGGGGAGTTTGGAGCGCTAATAAACTGCCCATTGATGCAGGTCCCGACATCACAAACAATCAAGTGCAAATTATCACCCTTTGCCCAACGCTTGCAGGGCAGGAAGTGGAACAGCTTGTAACCTATCCGATTGAACAAAGTATCGCTAACCTGCCCGATCTTGAGGAACTGCGGAGCATATCCCGCTTCGGACTTTCGGTAATTACCGTTGTATTCAAGGACAAAGTGGATATTTATTTTGCCCGTCAGCTCGTCAATGAAAAATTGAAAGAAGCTGAAGAAAAAATCCCAAAAGGAATCGGCACTCCTGAATTAGCTCCTGTCAGTACGGGGTTGGGTGAAATCTACCAGTACATTATCCACCCTAAGAAGGGCAGCGAGAAAAAATACACCGCAATGGATTTGCGTACTATGCAGGATTGGATTGTGGCACGGCAGCTCTACGGCACTCCCGGAATTGCAGAGGTAAATAGTTTCGGAGGGCAGCTCAAGCAATATGAAGTAGCTGCAAATCCTGACCGATTACTTGCCATGAATGTTACCATACCGGAAATTTTTACCGCTCTCGAAAAGAACAACGAAAATACGGGAGGAGCATACATTGATAAAAAACCGAATGCTTACTTTATTCGTGGCGTAGGACTCATCGGTTCGTTTGACGATATTAAAAATATTGTTGTGAAGCTGAACCCAAACGGGATTCCTATTCTTATAAAGGATGTAGCTGAGGTTCGCTTGGGGAATGCAGTTCGCTATGGTGCGCTCACTTATAACGGGGAAGTGGATGCAGTTGGCGGAGTGGTAATGATGCTGAAGGGAGCAAACAGCGCAGAAGTTGTTGGTCTGGTCAAGGAGAAAATGAAAACCATTCAGAAGTCCTTGCCGGATGATGTAATCATTGAACCTTATCTCGATAGAACAGACCTTGTGAACAGGGCGATTAATACTGTCGAAACAAATCTTATTGAGGGGGCATTAATTGTGATTTTGGTTCTTGTTCTCTTTCTCGGAAATCTCCGTGCCGGATTGATTGTTGCATCTGCCATTCCTCTCTCCATGCTATTCGCATTAGGTATGATGAATGTATTTGGTGTAAGTGCAAACCTGATGAGCCTGGGTGCGATTGATTTCGGCTTGATTGTGGACGGAGCAGTAATCATCGTAGAGGCGACCTTATATTTTTTGGAGCGAAGAAAAAGCACCGACAGGCTTTCTCAATTAGAAATGGATGATGCGGTTGAAACAAGCGCAAAACGAATGATGAGCAGTGCTGCCTTCGGACAAATTATAATTATGATTGTGTACTTGCCTATTCTCAGTTTAATAGGCATTGAAGGGAAAATGTTCCGCCCGATGGCACAAACAGTTGCATTTGCAATCATTGGCGCAATGCTTCTATCCCTCACTTATATTCCCATGATGAGCGCATTATTCCTGCCGAAAAAAATGACGCATAAAAAAACAATTAGTGACAGAATGATGGATTTTTTCCAGCGAATTTATTCCCCGCTTTTGGATAAAGCAATTCGGTTCAAAAAGACAGTTGTAACTGTAACAGTTGTTATCTTTTTCATAGCTGCATTTATTTTTTCCAAAATGGGAGGAGAATTTATTCCCACGCTGCAAGAGGGAGATTTTGCTTTCCATTGCATTCTTCCTCAAGGCACATCCTTATCTCAAAGCATAGAGACATCAATGCAGGCATCACGGCTAATAAAGGAATTCGATGAAGTGAAAATGGTGGTAGGTAAAACAGGAAGTGCCGAAGTGCCGACTGACCCAATGCCTCCTGAAGCATCCGACATGATGATAATTCTAAAACCACAAAGCGAGTGGAAGCGCGACATTTCTTATGATGAACTCGCTGATGAAATAAATGAGAAATTAGAAACCATCCCCGGAGTTTTCTTCGAGAAAAGTCAGCCCATCCAAATGCGTTTTAATGAGTTGATGACAGGTATTCGTCAGGATGTGGCAATAAAAATCTTTGGCGAGAATATGGACACCCTTTTAAATTATGCTAACAAGGTAAATGTGGTTGTGCAGGGTGTAGAAGGCGCAACAGAGCCTATGGTAGAAAGAGTTTCCGGGCTGCCGCAAATAGTAATTAAATACAATCGCGCTCAGATTGCCAATTACGGGCTGAACATTGAAGACATCAACCACATCGTAAGTACGGGTTTTGCAGGAGGAGAGGCAGGTGTTGTTTACGAAAACGAAAGAAAATTCGATTTGGTTGTTCGACTGGACAGCACGCATCGGAATAAAATCGAGGATGTGAGCCATTTTTATATTCCTACTTCTGACGGAATGCAAATCCCGCTTTCACAGGTTGCCGATATAAAAATGGAATTGGGTCCCGCTCAGATCAGCCGTGAAGATGGTAAGCGAAGGATTGTTATCGGGTTTAATGTGAAAGGTCGCGATGTTGAGAGCGTAGTTACCGACATTCAAAAGCTACTGGCTGAAAAGGTAGAGCTTCCCGAAGGATATTATTACACCTATGGTGGAACTTTTGAAAACCTGCAAGCTGCATCGCAGCGCCTAATGATTGCCGTGCCGGTAGCACTTGCACTAATTTTCATGCTCCTGTATTTCACTTTTACTTCGGTCAAGCAAGCCACTCTTATTTACACAGCAATACCCATGAGTGCGATTGGGGGCGTGTTTGCCTTGCTCATACGCGATATGCCCTTCAGCATTTCAGCAGGCATTGGTTTTATTGCTCTGTTTGGAGTAGCGGTCTTGAACGGAATAGTATTGGTTAGCACTTTTAATCAGTTGGAAAAGGACGGTGTGAGCGATATAATTGAAAGGGTATTGCAAGGAACAAAAATGAGATTACGCCCAGTGTTGATGACGGCAACCGTTGCTTCGCTTGGTTTTTTCCCAATGGCATTTTCGCATGGAGCAGGTGCGGAAGTACAAAAACCGTTAGCGACAGTGGTTATTGGTGGTTTGGCTACAGCGACATTCCTCACGCTGTTTGTACTACCCCTATTATATATCCTCTTTACAACAAAATCAAAACGGAAAATGAAAATAAACACAGGCGCGGCAATAATACTATTGCTTCTTTCTTTTGGCAGTGCGAATGCACAGTCGCCAAAGCAATTATCAGTGACCGATGCAGTTGATTTGGCTTTGAAAAATAACCTGCAAATCCAGTCGGAGCAATTGAATGTGCAGTCGTCAACAGCTCTGAAGAAATCAACCTTTGAATTGCCAAAAACGGAATTCAATTACCAGTACGGGCAGTACAACAGCATCAGCATGGATAACGGCTTCCAGTTAACACAGGGAATTCCTTTTCCTACTTACTATTCGGCAAAGTCGAATTTATATACGGCTGAAATTAAGGGAAGCGAATTGCAGCAGCAACTAACTACTGCCGAAGTAAAAGCGAAGGTACAGTTGTATTGTTATCAGATTTTGTATCTGCAAAATGTAAAAAAGCAGTTACAAAACTTGGATAGCCTGTATAATAATTTTGTTAATGCAGCATCGTTGCGGTACAAAACAGGGGAAACCAACCTCCTTGAAAAGACAACTGCGGAAACAAAGCGCGGGCAACTTTCGCTGTTACTGAAGCAATACGAAAGCGAATATGTTTCTGTATATGCTGCTTTGAAAGCCTTAGTTAATTCAAAGGAGGATTTTGTAATCACTGGAGGGGAAAAACTTGAGCCATTAACATTAAGTCAAGCATTTGACACGACCCTTTTGGTAAACAATCCCTCGCTAAAACTTCTTTATCAACAGGCAATCATAGCGGAGCAAAATAAGAAACTGGAACTTGCCTCCACGCTGCCTGATTTTAAGGTGGGTTATTTTAATCAATCCATTATCGGCTTTCAGAATGTGAATGGAAGCGATGTTTACTTTGATGCTAGCAAGCGATTTACAGGGTTCAATGTTGGTGTGAGCATACCGCTTACCTTCTTCAGTAATTCTGCGAAAATTAAATCCCTTTCGCTTCAGCAGCAGTCGCTCCAGTTGAATGCCGACAATGCCAAACTACTCTTACAATCACAGCTTCAGTCTGCTTTTCAGCAGTACAATCAGAATCTTGCCCAATACAATTACTATAAAACCACCGCACTTTCTAATGCTGAAACCATCGTTAAAACGGCAGAAATTGGTTTTAAGAGTGGTAGCATTAATTACATCGAATACCTCACGGCTTTGCAGACGGCAACTGATGTACAGTTGGGTTACTTGCAAAGTATCAATCAGCTCAATCAATCGGTTATCAACATCAACTTCTTAACGAACAAATAAAAAATAATTCTATGAAAAAGTATATCATCTTATCGCTCGCATCATTAGCCCTGCTCTTTTCATCCTGTGGAAATTCCTCCAGTTCTGAGCATGAATCTGAAGGAGAACATCACGAGGAACATGAAAACAGCAATGTAGCCACATTAACTCCGGCACAAATGAAATCCATAGGCATGGAGCTGGGTGTAATTGAAAAGAAGCAGCTCACCGCCTCGCTGAAAGCAAACGGAATTTTGAAAGTGCCTAATCAGAATAAGGCAAATGCAACTGCCTTGCTTGGAGGAGTTATAAAATCCATATTAGTGCAAACGGGAAATACCATTTCTAAAGGACAGGTGATTGCAACAATCGCAAACACTTCATTTATCTCGATGCAGGAGGAGTTTTTAACCATTTCAGCAAAAACAGTTTTAGCCGAAACAGAATTCACAAGGCAAAAAGAGTTACAGCAAGGCAACGCAACCGCCCTCAAAACCCTTCAGACTGCCGAAGCCGAATTAAAAGCATTGAAGGCACAAAAGTCTAGCTTGCAAAAGCAGTTGGAACTTGTTGGAATCAATACGGAAAATCTTAGCGCTGAAAATATGCAATCCGTAATAAACATAACAAGCCCCATCAGCGGCTCTGTAAGCAATGTCATAGTGAATATCGGAAGTTTTGTAGATGCCAACACTCCTATTGCGGAAATAGTGGATAATACACAGTTGCACCTTGACCTGTATGTGTACGAAAAGGATTTGAGCAAACTTTCCGCAGGACAAACCATTCATTTTACTCTAACTAACAACCCCGGCAAGGAATACGATGCCAAGATATACGCTATCAGCAACACTTTTGAGCAAAATACAAAAGCCATTGCAGTACACGCTACCGTTGAAGGAGACAAGTCCGGTTTGATTGACGGAATGAGCATTACTGCATTAGTCAGTCTCGAAAACGCGACTGTTGATGCAGTTCCGACAGATGCTATCGTGAATTTTCAGGGGCAGGATTATATTTTTGTTGTTACGGATAAGCATACAGAGGAAGAACACCACAAAGAAGGAGATGGGGAAAATCATGATGAGCATGGTCATAAACACGATTCGGATGAAAAAAAGGACAGCACACAAGTTGATGAAGGAGAAATATCTTTTGAGCGCATTCCTGTAAAGAAAGGGACAACGGATGTTGGGTATTCTGAAATCACCTTGCTCAAAGAAATTCCTGCAAACAGCAAAGTGGTTGTAAATGGGGCGTTTTTCATCTTAGCCAAAATGAATAATAAAGGTGAAGGTCATGCACATTAAAAATCAATAGCAATATATATAACTTTAAAACAAATATAAATGAAAAAGCTGCTTCCAATTTTATTATTGCTTAATTCCTTTTCGAGTTTTGGGCAAACTGAAACAAAAATTTCTAAGGATTCATTACCCTTACAGGTGCAAGAACAATTTTCAAAAAAGTATAAGGGCTATTCCATCTTAAAGGTGATTAAAGCCATAGATAAAATCGGGATAGTAACCTATAAGTTGGAAGCACGAAAGGAAAAAAGCGCAAATGGTGCAACAACTGTGACCATTTATTATTTGACTTACGATATGCAAGGAAAACTGGTATCAAAAATAAAGGACAAGGAAATTTACTATACCGATTCACCGCCAAAGAAGCAACCTACACAGCATCAAAGTGGAGACGGGCACAAGCATTAATAAATAAAAAATTGACCTTTAAAGCAACAAAATAATAACTATCAAAACTAAAAACCATGAAAACAGCAATTAAAATTCTATCAGCGATTCTTGTACTCATAATTATTTCATCTTGCAAAAAGAACGGAATAGGCGGTGATGCTACCGTAGCTGCTATTACCAAACATCACGACAGACTTATTCCTTTCTCAACGATTTATATTAAATACGGTGCAAAGGAGTTTCCGGGAGAAGATATAAGCAAGTATGATGCGAATCAGCAAACGGACGCAGAAGGACACACTCATTTTAAAGAATTGCGTCCGGGCAATTATTATTTCTATGGAGTAGGTTATGACAGCGTTGCACAGGCAATTGTAAAAGGTGGAGTACATCTTAAAATAAAATGGAGTGAGCGCAAAAAAGAAATAGAGCAGGATGTCGCTATTACAGAGTAAACTTATTATTTCTTAATACGAAATTAAATGAGAGCAAAATATTTCTATTTCTCAATCATGCTTCTTTGCTTTGCGATTATTATCGTGAATTCCTGTACAAAAGACAGGGGCGAACTCGATTTCTCCTCAAAAGGTTTTCCTCAAGAAGTTGGAGAAATCATTGTGAAAAAATGTGCCACTTCAGGATGTCATGATGATATAAGTAAAGAAGCAACGGGCGGATTATCATTGGAGACATGGGATAAGATGTTTAAGGGTAGCAGAGCGGGTGCGGTTGTTATTCCGTACCGCCCCGATTTCAGCACATTGATTTACTATACAAATTCCTTCAATGAATTTGGCACGATACAACTCACGCCCAAAATGCCCGTAGGCAACTCAGCTCTAACCTATGATGAAATGAAAATATTATACGATTGGGTTATTGCAGGTGCTCCCAATGCAGATGGTTTTGTAAAATTTTCAGACAATCCTAACCGAAAAAAATTCTATGCGGGCAATCAGGGCTGTGATGAGGTTACTGTGTTTGATGCACAGAGTATGCTTGCTATGCGCTATGCAAAAGTTGGTGCAACAGGCAATACAGAAGCTCCTCACATGGTCAAAGTTGCCCCAAACAACCAGTTTTGGTGCGCCTCTTACTTGGGAGGATCTTATTTTCAGAAGTTCAGCGTAAGTGATAATTCTTTGCTCGGTCAGGTAAACATTACCGCTGGTTCATGGAATACATTTGCAATTTCATCTAATTCACAAACTGCTTATGTGGTAGATTGGAGCGGAGGCAGGTTTGCAATAGTAAATTTAAGCGCTATGACTGCACAACTTATTACGGGATTTGTTTTCCCTCATGGCTCTGCATTAAATGCGTCAAGCGATACACTGTACCTTACCGCGCAAACAGGAAATTTTGTTTACAAAATACCTGTAAATGATATTGGAAATTATGAAGAGAAAAGCATGGATGGCAATCCTCCAATGGTGGGCAATTCACTTAATATTCACGAAATTCTCTTCAGCCCTGATAATTCAAAGTATTTTATTACTTGTCAAATGACAAACGAAATTCGAGTTATTAAAAAATCAAATGACAATGTGTTGTCGGTTATTCCTGTCGGTGTATATCCACAAGAAATGGGCGTTTCAACAATTTATCCATATTTATTTGTCAGTTGCACAGAAGATAATCTGACTTTCCCCGGAAAAACAGGTTCAGTCTATGTGATAAATTACAACACTAATTCAGTGGTTGCCACCATTTATGCAGGGCATCAGTCGCATGGTGTGGCAGTAGATGATGTAAATAAAAGAGTCTATATAACCAACAGAAATGTTACAAATGGCGGACCCGCACCGCATCACTCCTCAGTTTGTGGCGGACGTAACGGATATGTAACCGCAATTGATATGAATACTTTACAGCTTATTCAGGGGTATAAAGCAGAAGTCTCCGTTGACCCCTACGGAGCTGGAATAACACATTAAAAATAATTATCAATCATAAACCACTAAAACAATTCAAAATGAAAAAGCTCACATTAATTCTTATGCTCATTGGAGCAGTTGCATTCGGAACCTCCGGATGCGGAAACAACAACACAGAATCAGAAACAAAACATAAAGAGGGTGATGGTCACAATCATGAAAAGGATGATACCACTCACAAAGAAGGAGACGGGCACAAGCATTAAAAATATGGGCGGAGACCTGATTTCTTTTTCCCGATAAAAAGGGATTTTCATAGTCAGGTTCTCTTGCCCGCCAAATTACATTTAACATGAGTAAATCTTCAAGTATATTAAACGCAAGAATGGATGTGCTTGAAAAGCAATTATTTCCAATCCTTGCAGAGGCAAGAAAACTATATGAACAAATTAAACTTATTGATATAAAGAAGCTCAATGCGCCAAATGTTAAGATTGCAACTATTCAGGATGAAATTTCCGCATTGGAGTTAAAGATGAAGCAAATTAAGGAGAAGGCTGACCCTATTGAATGGGAAGTCAATGATATTAAACAAAGAGCCATGAATATTGAAAGTAGAATAAAAACATTGTTGTTCCGAATAGCACGGGCTAGAAAGCATACGCATACTATTTTGTTAAAGGTTATGGGAATGGAAAAAAGAATGAAATCGGTGCGCCAAAAACTCTCTACCGCTGCACCCGGAAGCTCGCTTATCCAACATTATAAATTTTCGGTATCAAGATAACATGATTAATACAGACCCCAATCATAAACATACCTACAATGCTCAAGGCAAAATGATTTGTTGCACACTGGAAGAGAAAATAAATGCAAAAACCGAACATACCCACGAGGGGCATGATCACGGAACGGCAAAATCTATGGTTTGGAAGGAATATCTTCCTGCGGTTGTAAGTTTTATTTTGCTGACTGCTGGAATTATACTTGATAATTTCATTAAACCATACTTCTTTCAAAATAAAATCCCCCTGATTTGGTATTTGATCGCCTACATCCCTGTTGGGTTTCCTGTAATGAGAGATGCTGTAAAAGCCATTGCCAAAGGGGAATTTTTCACGGAATTTCTTCTGATGAGTATTGCAACAATCGGGGCATTTTTTATCGGGGAATATCCTGAAGGCGTTGCGGTAATGCTTTTCTATGCTGTTGGTGAATTAGTGCAATCAGCAGCGGTAAACCGAGCCAAGCGCAGCATAAAAGCATTGCTCGACATACGCCCGGATAAAGCGACTGTTTTGCGAAACGACACATTAACCGAGGTCAGTCCCGAAACGGTAAAGGTGGGGGAAATCATACAGATAAAAGCAGGTGAAAAAGCAGCATTAGATGGTATAATGCAATCGGCAGGAAGTTCCTTTAACACTGCTGCCCTCACAGGGGAAAGCAAGCCGGACACCATCAGGCAGGGAGAAACTGTTCTTGCGGGAATGATTAATCTTGAAAAAGTTGTTGAAATAAAAGTTTCAAAAGTGTTTTCTGAAAGTTCTCTTGCACGAATACTCGAATTGGTGCAAAATGCTGCACAACGCAAAGCCCCCACCGAGCAGTTCATCCGCAAGTTTGCAAAAATATACACTCCCATCGTTGTCTTTCTTGCCATAGGATTAACCTTCTTGCCTTATTTATTTGTTTCGGAATATATATTTAATGACTGGCTTTATCGGGCATTGATATTTCTCGTTATCTCCTGTCCCTGCGCTTTGGTAATTTCCATTCCGCTCGGTTATTTTGGCGGCATAGGAGCTGCTTCCCGAAATGGAATTTTATTTAAAGGAAGCAACTATCTTGACCTCATTACAAAGGTGAATACCCTTGTTGCTGATAAAACAGGAACACTTACCAAAGGCGTATTCAAAGTGCAAAAAGTGGCGGTAGCGAATGATTTTGATGAGAAGAAGTTTGTCTATCTCACGGCTGCTCTTGAATCAAAATCCTCCCATCCTATTGCTAAAGCAATAACAGAATATGCAGGTGAAGACTATAAAAAAATATCTGTTCAGGATATTGAAGAAATTGCTGGGCATGGATTAAAGGGAAAAGCAGACGGCATGGAAATTCTAGCGGGCAATCACAAGCTGCTCGACAAGTTCAACATTCTATATACCCTCAACCCTAAAAATATTGTAGATACGATTGTAATGGTTGCCATTAACGGACAATACAAGGGATTTATCACAGTTGCCGATGAATTAAAGGAGGACGCAAAAAAGGCTATTGATGACCTCCATCATATTGGGGTTAGTAATGTCATTGTACTTTCAGGGGATAAAAATTCCGTAACGCAAAAAATCGCTTCCCAGTTAAACATTGATACCGCTTTTGGCGAATTGTTGCCTGAGCAAAAAGTTGCGAAAGTAGAGGAGCTAAAGCAAGATAAGAGTAGGATTATTGCCTTTGCAGGTGATGGAATTAACGATGCCCCCGTACTTGCTCTGAGTGATGTTGGGATTGCAATGGGGGCATTAGGAAGTGATGCTGCCATTGAAACAGCCGATGTTGTAATACAAACCGATGAGCCGTCAAAGATTGCCACAGCAATTAAAATCGGGAAAGCAACTAACAAAATTGTATGGCAGAACATAGGGCTTGCTTTTGGAGTTAAAGTAATTGTGCTTGCTCTTGGAGCGGGTGGCATAGCAACCATGTGGGAAGCGGTGTTTGCTGATGTGGGAGTGGCTTTGCTGGCGATATTGAATGCAGTGAGAATTCAGAAAATGAAATTCTAATATTAACCATATAAAAAAACAGATGAAAACACTTAAAACACTGTCAGCGATTATGATTGTAATTTTAGCAATTACATCTTGTAAAAAAGAAGGAACAGGAGGCACAGCATCCATCACCGGAATCGCAAAACATCACTCCAAGCCAATACCCAACGCGGTAATCTACATTAAATATGGAGCTAAAGAATCTGCGGGAACAAACCCCGCCAACTACGATGCAAGCGTAACAGCAGATGGAAATGCAAAGTATGAATTTACGGGACTAAACAAAGGGAATTATTATTTGTATGGAATTGGTTACGATAGCTCTATTACAAATACTGTTACGGGTGGTGTTCCCGCTGAAATAAAAAAGAAATCCGAGATAGTTCAGATGGATGTACCCATAACCGAATAAATAAATTAACATGAAAAAAGAAATAGCAAAATTTTTATGCGGCTTAACCGCATGGGAATCTATCGTTCATTTGTCATTTGGGTTGAGCGGAAATTTACCGTTCACCATTTTTGGAATCACCTTAACTCCGGCAATAAATACCATGCAAATTATTATTCCTGCAATAATATCCTTTTTGTTGGGGTACTATGCTTGGCGCAAAAACAGAAACTAAAAATCTACAAAATGAAAAGCCAAATTTTACTCATTGGATTTTGCGTGACAATGTTCTGTAAAATCCTTCCCTTAAAGGCGCAGCAATTATTCCAGAGCAATCAACTCTATGAAATTGCGAATACCGAAAATAAAGCAAACGCTTTTAAGATAAATCCTACTCCGCAGAATTTGATTACGGATTACAAAATCAACTATCATCTCTGTCGTTGGCAAGTTGACCCGGCAATAAATTACATAAAGGGAGCAATCACAACTTATTTCAATCCGCAGGCAGCTGGGTTTGACACTATTCTTTTCAACATGAGCGATTCATTGGTTGTAGATTCGATAAAATACCACAGTAGTTCCCTTTCATTTTCTCAATCTGCCAATGTACTTTCCATTCCGCTTCCTTCCACAGTAGGAATAAATGTGCAGGATTCCATAACCGTTTTTTATCAGGGCATTCCTCCAAGCACAGGGTTTGGTTCATTTGTAACAAACAATCACAACGGCACCCCTATACTCTGGACACTATCTGAACCTTACGGAGCAAGCGACTGGTGGCCCTGCAAAAATGGCTTGACCGATAAAATTGATTCCATTGATATTATCATCACTACTCCTTCCCTGTATCGCGCTGCAAGTAATGGAGTATTGGTGAGTGAAATGCTAAATGGACCCGATAAGATTTACCAATGGAAACACCGTTACCCGATTGCAACTTATTTAGTTTGCATGGCAGTTACAAACTATGTCCAATACACTCATGTTGTTCCTTTCGGCACTTCAAATACTACTGTCCTGAATTATGTATATCCTGAAGATTCTGCTGCCGTTGTAAATCAAACCCCCGTCATTATACCGATTATGCAGTTGTTCGATACACTATTCGGAGTATATCCCTTTGTTGATGAAAAATACGGTCACTGTCAGAATGGCTGGGGCGGAGCAATGGAACACCAGACATTCACTTTCACCGGGGCATTCGGCTTTGAGCTTTTGGCGCATGAACTCGCCCATCATTGGTTCGGAAATAAAATCACCTGCGGCTCATGGGAAGATATTTGGCTCAATGAAGGGTTTGCAACCTACCTGTCAGGGCTATGCTACGAACATATTGCTCCTGCATGGTGGATGGCATTCAAAAGCGGAAGGATAAATAACATCACCAGTTTACCCGATGGTTCTGTATGGTGCGATGATACAACCGATGTGAACAGAATTTTCAGTGGTCGGCTCACCTATGCCAAAGGCGGAATGATTCTTCATCAGTTGAGATGGGTGATTGGCGACAGTGCATTTTTTGCAGGCATGAATAATTACCTGAACGATACGACTCTCGCATACAATTTTGCTTATACTCCGAACTTTAAGGCGCACATGGAAGCAGCAAGTGGACAAAACCTCACATGGTATTTTAGCGATTGGTATTGGGGGCAGGGATTTCCTTCCTATCAAATCCAATGGTCGCAAGTCGGTAATATCATTACGCTTACCGTCAACCAAACGCAATCCCATCTATCTGTGTCATTTTTTGAATTGTCGCTTCCGATTCAATTAAAAAACCAAACACAGGATACCATTGTCCGGCTGAATCATACTTTTTCGGGGGAAACCTTCACCCTCAATATTCCGTTCACAGTTGATTCCATAAAATTAGACCCCGACCTATGGCTCATTTCAGCCAACAATACGATAACATCGGTAAATGAAAATGAATTTTTGAACAACATTTCTATTTACCCAAATCCCACAAATAGTTATTTGCAAATCAAATTGTCTCTACCTCAAGACAAAATGCTCATACAGTTTTTTGATGAGACAGGGAAGAAAGTAAAAGAAGTTAACGCAGACAGAAAAGGAGAATTAACTATAAATATTGAAGACCTCTGTTGCGGAGTCTATTTTATTCGATTTTCTGGTGAGAATAAAACATTTACAAGAAGAATTGTTATTGAATAATCGAGGATAACATTGAGACTTTATTCGCTCGCGGATTGTGGAACCGCGTGGGACTGTATTAAGGAGCTTTTAGGCGGCTTTCAGGGTTAAGCACTTGATTTCCATAGGTCGTATGGTCAAAAACCATTAGAATGGCTTTTTTGTACCTTTGGGCTGTCAAAAATAGGTTCGTCTAAGTTGTTTTCTATAAACTCAATTATTAACTCTAAATCTTGGGGATTCAGGTTCGAAGTGTGAACCTCCTTTCCCGCAAAGATTTTTTCGATTGAAAAGATCAGTCGCCCTCACCGGGTCTACGCCTCAGGTATCTCATCTGATAGCCTGCACTGAAGCTTAAATACCTTTTTACGCAGCCCTTAACGATTCTCATTGTCTATCAATATGTTAGACTCGTTCCCCAGAATGTGATTTTCGTCTAAATCACACGTTTGAAGGCGGCTGAATGTTATATTTGCAATCCTATTCAATCTTTGATCTAAACGGCTATGACTCAATACCTCAGGAAGATTTTTGCAGGGCTCGCAGTACTCCTCTCCGGCATTTTGGTTTTGAATTCGTGTACTGACTACGTTCCAAAAAACAATGAAGTACGGATCCATGAACTTTCCGACGCAGACAAACTGAACCCGGTGACGTATTCCGATGCCGGCGCAGGATATATCATTAGAAATATTTTCATGTCGCTTCTTGAGATCGACTTTGAAACACTGGAACTGCTTCCCGGACTGGCGGTGTCGCGACCAGAAATGAGTAAAGACTCATCGGGCAAACTGATGATCACATACAAACTGCGTCCGGAAGCCAGATGGGATAACGGCAGCCCCATTACTGCTAAGGATGTTGAATTCTCTGTAAAAGTTCTCAAAGTGCCGAAAGTAGATAATGCTCAGAACAAGCCTTACTATGAGTTCATCCAGGATATGATTTTCTTTCCTGACGATCCGCTGAAATTCACTTTTATCTGCAATCAGGCCTACCTGCTTGCGGAAAGCTCTTCCGGCGATTTTTCCATCCTGCCATCTTACAAATACGATCCTAAAAATATTCTTGCCGGTTACTCGATTGTGCAGCTGAACACAGATGCGGAAAAACTTCTGAACGACCCAGCACTTATCGAATTTGCCAATGAATTTAATTCGGAAAAATTTCAAAGAGAAAAGGAATTTGTTGAAGGCTGCGGACCCTACAAACTGGCGGAATGGACCACCGGCCAGCGTGTGGTGATTGAACGTAAGACAAACTGGTGGGGAGATGCTCTGGAATCCCTGTCCTTTCGCTTTCAGGCCTATCCACAAAAAATCATTTACACAACAATCAATGACCAGACCACGGCCCTGGTTTCGCTCAAGGCCGGAAACCTGGATGTGATGCGAAGCATAAAGTCCAAGGATTATGCGGAGTTGCCAAAATCGGAAAAGTTCACGCAGAACTTCAACGCCACTACACCAAAACAGCTTGCCTATACCTATATCGGGCTGAATCTCAGAAAAAAGTGCTTTACCTCAAAAAAAACCCGCCAGGCACTCACACACCTGCTCGACGTGGATAAAATGATTGAGACCATTAAGTACGGACAGGCCCAGCGGGTGATAGGTCCAATCCATCCCTCCAAAACGGATTATAACACCAACATTGTTCCTTACACCTTCGATCCTGAACTGGCAAAAAAAATGCTCGAGGAGGATGGTTGGAAAGATACCAACGGCGACGGCACTATTGACAAGATGATTGACGGGGAACGGGTAGAATTTAAAGTAGTCTTCACAATAAACTCCGGCAACGATGAGCGAAAATCAACTGCGCTGCTCTTCCAGGAGAACGCGCGGAAAGTCGGAATTATGGTTGATGTATTGCCTCAGGACTGGGCGGTTTACCTCGACAAACAGAAAAAACACGAATTCGATATGTTTTTCGGAGCATGGATCGGCACGCCCGTACCCTGGGATCCCAAGCAGATCTTCCATACCGAATCCGCCAACGACGGTTCGAACTACGTAAGTTTCGGCAATGCAGAATCCGATGCGGTGATTGATAGTATCCGTTTTGAGATCGACGAAACCAAACGAAGGGTTCACTACATGAAACTGCAGGAAATCCTGCATGATGAAGTGCCCTATATTTTCTTGTGGGCTCCGTATGAGCGGATCGCAATTCACAAGAAATTTACGAATGCGAAAACCTATGTTATGCGTCCCGGCTATTGGGAAGCAGGATTTAAGCTTGCGCAGGATAATCAGAAATAGTTTTGTACGTTAACATTTCTTTCACGCAGAAGACCAGGTTATGCTGAAGTATATTTTGAAAAGGCTGCTGATCTTCATTCCTACGCTGATCGTTATTTCTCTTCTTACGTTTGTGATCTCTCAAAAAGCACCGGGAGATCCTGTTGAGAATATGCTTAACCGTAATCAGGGCGGAGAAGGACAAGCGGCTGCCAAGATCGCGGGAGAAAAAGCATACATGCGCAAGCGTTCGGAACTGGGTCTTGATCTCCCGGTTTTTTATTTTTCCATCTCCAATGCCACTTCAACCGATACCCTCTACCGAATCCCCAAATCCTCACACAGAGAAACACTGGAACGACTCGCATGGGACTACGGCAACTGGGACCATGTAGCTACCTACTACCGCTCCGTGAGATCTTTTGAATTGGATCTTTATAATTTCAATAAAACTCCGAGCACCGCTGAAACCATCACCAAGGTTAAGGAATATGTGAACCTGTTGTACCTGACGTATGAAGAATCGAAGATTAAGTCTATTCTCAATAACATAGAATCCGAGTTCCGTGGAACAAAATCCTTTCTGGATCTGAACGGCGGATTTAATTCGATCCGCAACACATTTGAGAATATCGTTCACAGTCAGAACATCAGTAATCGCTATATTCCCAACGTTCATTGGTACGGCTTTAATAATCAATATCACCGATGGTTCTTCCATTTCATCCAGGGAGATTTCGGCATCTCATACCAGGATCAGCGGCCCGTAAGTTCTGCATTGTGGGACGCCCTTAAAAACACATTGTCTATTTCCCTGCTATCCATCCTCCTCGCCTACCTTCTTGCAATACCGCTGGGGATCAGCACTGCTGTCCATAAAGGAACACGAAAAGAAAAGATCATCACCACCACCTTGTTCATTTTATACTCCCTGCCGGTATTCTGGATCGCTACGCTCACCGTTTTCTTTTTCTGCTGCGGCGATTACTGGTGCTGGTTTCCCGCACCTGGAACGGCCCCTATTCCTGAGGATGCGCCACTGCTGTATCAATTCGGGGAATGGCTCTATCGCATGGCACTGCCTCTCCTCTGTCTTACCTACGGCAGTCTGGCCTTTATTTCCCGCCAGATGCGGGGAGGAATGATCAACATACTGGGGCAGGATTTTATACGTACTGCCCGTGCGAAAGGACTGGAAGAGAGCAAGGTGGTCAATAAGCATGCTTTGCGAAACTCCCTTATCCCAATCATCACACTTTTTGCCAATGTGTTTCCGGCAGCTATCGCCGGTTCCATTGTGGTGGAGCATGTGTTCAACATTCCAGGCATGGGAAAACTCACCATTGATGCCATCAATGCCAGAAACTACCCTGTGATTTTTAGCACCATGATGTGTACCGCCGTTCTAACCATGATCGGCAACCTGGTGGCAGACATCCTGTACGCGATGGTGGATCCGCGCATCTCATTCACTTCCAAGAGCTGATCCATGAATATTCTCAGGCGTATTTTGTTTCCCTTCTCCTCTGGCGATAAAGCGCTGGAGAAAATACAGGAAAAAACCGACCAGAGCTTTTGGGGTAATGTAAAAAAGCAATACCGGCGTAACCGCCTGGCCATGTTTGCCTTTTATTTCATTGTCTTCCTTGCCTCCATAGCTCTGCTGGCTGACTTTATTGCAAATGAAAAACCCCTCGCCTGCTCCTACAAAGGAAACACCTACTTCCCTGTATTCCGATCTTATGCTGTAGATCTTGGCATTAGCAACTGGCCCGCAGACCTGCAAAACGCTACGTGGAAGGAACTGGAATATGACTGGGTTGTATTTCCGCCGGTTCCCTACCTGCCGAAAAACACCGATGTTGCTAACTCGCAGTTTAAAAGTCCGTTTGACGAACAAGAGGTAAAATCCTGGCGATGGAAACACCACCTGGGCACCGATGACATCGGACACGACGTGTTATCCAGTATGATCCACGGAACACGAACGGCAATGCTGGTAGGACTCATATCCATGTTCATCGCATCTATGATTGGTATTATTCTCGGGTCGCTCGCGGGCTATTTCGGTGATCAGCGGCTGAAAGCCTCCCGCGCATCCATCCTATTCATAATCCTCTTTCTTCTTTTTGGCCTCTTTTACGCATTTAGCTCACGCTCTTACATTCTGTCTGAATCTTTCTCGCAGGGATTAAGTGTTTTCTTTGTTCAACTACTCCTTAGCCTTGTTATACTGGCAGCATTTCTTGGCATGGGATACCTGGTTGCTAAACCCTTCAAAAAGATACCATTCCTTGGAGTAAAAGTGAATATTCCCGTGGACATTATGATCTCCCGGCTATTTGAAGTCATGTACTCCATTCCAACGCTGTTCCTTATCATTTCTATTTCTGCCATTATCGAGAAGCCCAGCATTTATGTGGTAATGGTGATTATCGGTTTTACTTCCTGGCCGGGCATCGCACGTTTTATCAGGGCTGAACTGCTCCGCGTGCGAAGCCTTGAATATATTGAAGCAGCGCAAGCCATGGGATTTTCAGAATTCCGCATCATCTTTAAACACGCCATTCCCAACGCGCTTTCTTCTGTGTTCATTGCGCTGGCGTTCGGAATTGCTTCCGCTATTCTGACAGAGGCCTTCCTGTCCTTCCTCGGCGTAGGTGTTCCCCCGGAACAACTCACCTGGGGCACATTGCTGGCGATGGCACGAACCACGCCCACTGCCTGGTGGCTGGCCATCTTCCCCGGGTTCGCCATCTTTATCACTGTCACCATTTTCAACCTTGCGGGCGACGGATTAACCGAAGCGTTGGATCCACGTTTGCGTAAATAATTCTACTATGAAAAACATTACAATCATCGGTTCCGGCACCATGGGTAACGGAATCGCGCATGTATTTGCGCAAAATGGGTTCAATGTCAGCCTTGTGGATATTTCAGAAGATGCACTGAAAAGAGCCTTGGCAACTATTGGGAAAAATCTGGAACGACAGGTGGCAAAAGGAAGCCTGACAGAAGATCTGAAAAAAACTACCCTGGCTAATATTAAAACCTTTACCCGGATGGAAGAAGGTGCAGCAAATGCCGACCTGGTTGTTGAAGCCGCCACAGAAAATGTGGAAATAAAGCTGAACCTGTTCCGTCAGCTCGATACCATCTGTCCGCCGGCAGCCATTCTATCCTCCAACACATCCTCTATTTCTATCACGCGGATTGCCTCAGTTACCAAGCGACCGGAACAGGTTATCGGGATGCACTTTATGAACCCCGTACCCGTGATGAAACTGGTAGAAGTAATCCGCGGCTATTCAACCTCCGACGCTGTGACCGCCACCGTGATGGAAACTTCACGTAAGCTGGGAAAGATCCCTGTTGAAGTAAACGACTACCCGGGGTTTGTTGCAAACAAAATTCTTATGCCCATGATCAACGAGGCGATCATAACGCTTTATCAGAATGTGGCCGGAGTGGAGGAGATTGACACGGTCATGAAACTGGGAATGGCTCACCCGATGGGTCCCCTGCAGCTTGCTGATTTCATCGGACTGGATGTGTGCCTTTCCATCATGAGAGTACTGCACGATGGTTTCGGAGATCCGAAATATGCTCCCTGTCCGCTTTTGGTGAATATGGTCACAGCCGGGCATCTCGGTGTTAAAAGCGGCAAAGGATTTTACGTTCACACCCCGGGATCCAAGGAGCTGGTGGTAGCCCCGCAATTTAAAAAATAGTGCGGAACAGGTTAACGCTGTTCATTCTCCTGTTCTACGCTACCGGGATGATTTCCCAGGTTATCCCTAATTCTTTTCGCTGGCCCGTGGATACGGTCGTTACTATTACAGGAGGCTTCGCTGAAATCCGGCTCAATCACCTGCATTATGGAATCGATCTGTCAACCGGCGCAAGGGAAGGACTAAGAATTGTGGCGGCAGAAAACGGATGGATATCAAGAGTAAAAATCGGGAGCGGCGGATATGGAAAAGTGATCTATGTGGATCATCCAAACGGTTATACAACGGTTTATGCCCACCTGAGATCCATTGAAGACAGCATCGGCATATTCCTGCGCCGCAAACAATTTGAAGAAAAAAAGTTTGAAATAGAGTACCGCCCATCGAAAAACGAATTTCCGGTAAAGAAAGGACAACTCCTCGGGTATTCGGGCAATACGGGATATTCCGCAGGACCTCATCTGCACTTTGAGATCAGGAGAACCTCCACTGAAAAGATAATCAATCCATGTTTGTTCGGCCTCTTACCGCCGGACACTGTTGCACCTGAAATTGAATCCATAGGACTGGATCCGCTGAGTCCTGTTACCACGGTTAACGGCTTGCCTGTTTCAGGTAAATTCAAAGTAAAAAAGAAAAAAGGTAGCTGTTTTCCCGTGATAAAGGACACCCTGGAAGTGCATGGAAGTGAGTTTGGAGTGGCCCTGAGGTGCTGGGACAGAACCAGTAAAAAGAACAGCCGGAACGGCCTCTATAAAATGGAGATGTATCTCGACGGAGTATTGCACTTTTCCTACCGCTGCGACAGTTTCTCCTTTGATGAATCACGGGCTGCAAATGCACATATGGACTATAGTTATTTCATAAATAAAAAAGAACTTTTTGAAAAATGTTATCACGATCCCTGTGATCCGCTTTCAATCTATACTGAAAAAAAGAACCGGGGTGTTATCCGGATCATAAATGCCGGAGTGCGGATCATCCGGATAGAGTTGTCGGATTTCGCAGGCAATAAAACCCGGATTGAATTTCCGGTCAAAGTCAGTACGGGGGATGAATCCGGCTCCCGCGCACCGGAATACCGTATTCGTTGCGACAGTACCTACGCCCTCTCACACGACCTATACAAGGTAGTCTTCCCCGGGAATACTTTCTATAACCACCAGTTCGTTCCACTCGTGGCGCAGAGAAAATCAGGTATTCCCCTTTGCTTCACAACGGGGCTGGCTGTTTTTCTTCCGGGAGTTCCTGCACATGAATCATTCGAAATCAGCATGAAACTGCCCGAGACGATTCCTATACCTGAAAACAAACTCACACTGGTGAGGGTGGATGAAAAAAACAAGCGTACCTGGGCAGGTGGCACTGTCAGAGAAGGATGGATCAGCGACCGGATGAGAACATTCGGAACCTACGCCATATCCTACGATACCGCGGCTCCAAAAATAAAAACACCGCCCGTTGCTGGATGGAAAATAAAATCCGGTAAGCCGGCCGTTTTTCCTGTAGCAGATGATCTCAGCGGACTTCAGGAATGGAGCATTGAGCTGGACGGCCAGTGGATACTCAGCGAATATGAGCCAAAGACCGGAATACTGTTCATTCCTTCAGATCTCCTCAAAAAAGGAAAATTTCCAATCAGGATCCGCGTATCAGACAAACTACTGAATGAACGTGTACTTGAATCCTTTCTTACGGTGTACTGAAAATCGTTTGGCCGAGCAACCAGGCAAACAGTGTAACAAGCACTATACCCGCAAGATCCAGAAGCAAGCCGGCTTTCAGCATTTCTGTTGCACGGAATTTCTTTGCACTAAACACAATCGTATTCGGGGCAGTGGCCACCGGCAGCATAAATCCGAGTGAGGACGCGAGCGTTGCCGGAATAAGAAGATAAAGTGCAGTAACACCCATGCTTTGGTGGAACGCCAGGAGTACCGGGATCATCAACTGAATACAGGCTACATTGGAAGCGAACTCAGAGATCACACAAATCAACGCTGTCATCAACAACAAGAACCACAGTGGATCCCATGTAGCAAAAGCGCTGAGTGCGGTAGCCATCCACGCGCTCATACCACTAAGTTCCATTCCTTTCGCAAGAGCGAATCCCCCGCCAAAAAGAAGAATAATCGCAAAGGGAAAGCGTTTCAGCTCGCTTACAGTAATAAGCCCCCCCTTCTTTCCGGAAGGAAACAGCAAAAGAAAAAGTGCCCCTGCCGTTGCAGGTAAAAAATCGTGATTCAGGAAATGCAGGTCCGATTTTGCAGGAAACAGGTCACCCCATCCGTTCAGCGTAAACCAATCCGTCCGGATGCCGCTGCGTGTGAACCACGCTACCACAACCATAAGAAACGTGATCCCAACAATTATTTCCTGTTTAGACCAGGGGCCGAGCGCTTTAAGATCGCTCAGGAATGTCGCAGATTTTATACCCGTTGAACCGAACTTTCGTATAAACAGCAGGTAAAGAATCAGAAAACATACCCCCAGCAGTAGAAGAGACAGCGGGACAGCAAAAAGCATCCATGATCCGAAATTTACTCCAGGTTCAGGTCCAAAGGCTTCGGTAATTTTTCCGTAAAAAATCATATTAGTAGGTGTTCCTACCAGCGTAGCCATCCCTCCAATCGTGGCAGAATAGGCCAGGCCGAGAAGCAGGGCAGTATAAAATGTCCTTCCCTTTGCTTCCGGAGTTCCTTCGGGCAACGCTTCTCCCGCTACCGCCAGTACGGCCGGCAGCAGCATCATAACCGTAGCGGTGTTCGATATCCACATTGAGATCAGGTAGGTGGAGAGAAGAACACCGGCCAGCACTCCACCAGGGCTGTTTCCGAACCGGCAGAGGAGATACAATGCAATCCGCCGGTGAAGGTTCCACCGCTCCAGCGCCAGGGCAATAACAAACCCACCGGCAAAAACAAAGAGTATTCTATCGGAATATTCCAGCAACACCTCTTTAAATCCGGCTATCCCAAGGGCAGGAAGGGCAATCAGAGGAAGCAGGGAGGTAAGTCCAAAATGCACCGCCTCGGTAAGCCACCACCAGGCCATCCAGACTGCAATACCGGCCATCCAGGTCACCTTCCGGTCACCTGGAACCAGGTCGAACAGGGTCCAAACCAAAACCGCAAAGGTGGGGCCCATGGCAATCAGGAATGACTTTCTGAAGGAAGGTTTCATGAAGAATGATAAATTTACGGCATAATCCAAACCAGAGAGCTTATGAACAAAATTATCTCCCGCACACTTCTCCTTCTCCTGATCGCTGTTGCCATTCATTCCTGCTGTGCAAAGAAAGCACCACCCGAACCGGATTATGCCGCCCTGGGTTATAAAAAAGCGACCGTGATCAATTACGCACTGGACGGATGCATGTGGATGCTGGAAATGGAGGATAAGACAAAGAAAGAACCGCAGAATCTTCCGGAAGACTTCCGGGTGGAGAATAAAGCCGTATGGGTCAAATTCAAGCCCGCTAAAAAGGGGAGCATGTCTATCTGTATGGCCGGCGAGATGGTGGAAATTGAAGATATTAAGAGCCGAAATTGAAGATTGTTTTTTTTGGGACACCGGAGTTTGCAAAGACATCGCTGGAAGCACTGCTGAACGCGGGAATGGATGTGTGTGCTGTAGTAACGGCTCCGGATAAGCCGGCAGGAAGAGGGAAGCAACTCAGCGCCTCTGATGTTAAAAAATTTGCAGCAGAGAAAGGACTGAAGATTCTTCAGCCGGCCAATTTAAAAGACGAAGGATTTCTCGGGGAACTGCGCGCGCTCAATGCCGGCCTGTTCATTGTGGTAGCATTTCGTATGCTACCCGAAGCCGTATGGAAAATGCCAACAAAGGGAACCATTAATCTTCATGCCTCCCTCCTGCCCCGCTACCGCGGAGCTGCACCCATTAACCATGCCATTATGAATGGAGAAAAGATTACCGGTGTAACAACTTTTTTCATCCGGGAGGAGATCGACACCGGAAATATCCTTTTCAGAGAAGAAGTACCCATTACGGAAGAGGATGATGCAGGTACCCTGCACGATAAACTAATGCGGGCCGGAAGCGGGCTGGTTATACGCACCGCCAGGGCGATCGAGAACGGATCAATCCAACCCGTTCCCCAATCGGAACTGGCATCGGGTGAATTACCTGTGGCACCAAAAATATTCAAAGAGACCTGCCGCATTCGCTGGACTGCAACTGCTGCCGATCTGCATCGTTTTGTACGCGGACTCTCACCCTACCCTGCGGCCTGGACCGAATTTCACTGCGGGAGTAACAGCATCCTTCCTGTGAAGATCTTCCAGGTACGAACATCTGACCACCGGCTTAAACCGGGAGAGATCTTTTGTGAGGGAGGCCACATACTCATTGGATGCGGGGAAGGGAGTCTGGATATTCTCTCCCTGCAGGCTGCCGGTAAGAAACGTATGCCCGCGGCTGATTTCCTCCGGGGGTTCTCCTTCCCGGATCAATCCTTTGCAGTATGAATAAGGAATCCTTACAAAATGACAAAAACCCCTGTTTTCAATGGTTTCAGGGGCAATTTGTTAACAGGTAATGTGCATTTATGAACAATAAAATCTTTTCCTGCCGGGGTATGTAAAGCGGTATGCACTTTCCTATATATTTGCGATCCCTTTTAAAACGTGTAACAAAAACTTTTACCTCTATGAACAAAGCCCAGCTTATTGATGCCGTTTCTGCCGAAGCGAAAATCTCTAAATCTGATGCACAACGTGCGATTGATTCCACCCTGGATTCCATTACAAAGGCGCTGAAAAAAGGAGAACGTGTTGCCCTGGTTGGTTTCGGATCTTTTTCCGTGACCAAGCGTGCCGCCCGTACAGGAAGAAATCCCCAAACCGGAAAAGAAATCAAAATAGCCGCTAAGAACGTTGCCAAGTTCAAAGCCGGTGTGGAATTATCCAGTGAAGTGAACAAGTAATCCCTACCCTGTTTTCATAACCCATCCCGACCGAGAGGTCGGGATTTTTTTTGCACCTTTACTCTATGGGCAATAAAGAAAATAAGATCGCCGGCTTCGATCCAAATTCTGTGGGCGACACAAATCTGAATATTTTCGGTTTACCTTTTTCGAACGATGAGGCCGCTATTGTGATTGTACCCGTTCCCTGGGAAGTAACTGTATCCTACGGATCCGGAACAGCGAAAGGCCCTGCAGCTGTTTTTGACTCCTCCTTCCAGGTAGATCTTTATGATCCACAGGTACCCGGTCTCTGGAAAGCCGGCATCTCGATGGATCGTATCCCGGCGGCCTTACAGAAAAAAAGTAACACACTTCGTAAACAAACGAGCGCCTATATACGCAAACTGTCTGAAGGTAAAAATCCGGCAAAGGATAAATCAATGAAGGCTCTGGTGACCCGGGTGAATAAGGCGTGCGAAGAAATGAACGCCCACGTGGAACGGACCGTTCTGGAACACCTTCGGAAAGGCAAACTGGTGGGATTACTGGGAGGTGATCACAGCACCCCCCTCGGAATGATGAGAGCGCTGGAAAAAGTTCACGGAACATTTTCTGTATTGCAGATTGATGCGCATTCCGACTTACGTGAAGCGTATGAAGGTTTCACCTACAGTCATGCCTCCATAATGTTCAATGCGCTCCGGCTGAAAGGGCTGAACAAACTGGTACAGGCAGGAATAAGGGATTACTGTGAGGCCGAGGCGGAGATATCAAGCAAAAATCCGAAGGTAAAAACCTTCTACGACCGCGATATCAGGCAGCGAATATATAACGGTATTTCGTGGGTGAATATCTGCGATGATATTGTTTCGTCGCTGGGAGAAAAAGTATACCTGAGCTTCGATATTGACGGACTGGATCCGAAACTATGCCCGAACACCGGAACGCCCGTTGCAGGGGGCTTTGAATTCGAGCAGGCGTGTGTACTCGTGGAGCGTCTACTCGCTTCCGGCCGCAGACTCATCGCCTTTGATCTGAATGAAATTTCTCCGGGGAAGGATGAATGGGATGCTAATGTAGGTGCCCGGATGCTCTATCGTTTGTGCGGATACCTTGCGCGTTCTAATGGAAAAGCCTGAAGGTCTTGCGCCTTTACTTCATTACCTTTCCGGTTTCATCTCCGAAGCCCGGCAGAAGAAATTCATGGAGGTGATCCGGTGGCGTACGCGGCATCTCACCGTTGTACTGGAGGATATTTACCAACCACACAATGCCAGCGCCGTGCTGCGCTCCTGTGACTGCTTCGGAATACAGGATGTACACATCATTGAGAATCGAAACAAGTATACGATTAATCCGGATGTAGCCCTTGGTTCCACCAAATGGTTGAATTTAATAAAGTACAACCGGACTGAACAAAACTCGAAAGAAGCGCTTGAGTCGCTGCGAAAGAAGGGTTATCGTCTGGTTGCTACTTCCCCGCACAGCAATGATACTGACATCCGCGAACTGCACATCAACAAACCCCTTGCACTTATTTTCGGTACGGAGCTGGAAGGAATCAGTGAAACGGTTCGTGAGATGGCGGATGATTATGTGAGAATCCCTATGTACGGATTCTCTGAGAGTTTTAATATTTCTGTTTCGGCCGCAATCTGCCTGAGTCATTTGGTTGGAAAACTGCACCGGCTTTCCGGATGGGAACTGACGGAACGGGAAAAAGAGCAGGTGCTGCTGGAATGGTACAGGAGTTCTATCCATCGCTGTGATAGTATAGAGAAAGATTTCCTGGAACGGAGCGGACAGCAATAATTTCGTACTTTTGGCTCGTTAAAACCAAACATCATGGGAAAAGGAGATAAACGCAGTAAAAAAGGCAAGATCCGCCTCGGCTCTTATGGCAATACACGCCGGAAAAAGAAAAAGGGTGGAAACAAAGGTCCCGCAAAGGCCGGCAAGAGCAAGACGAAAAAATAATCACGGCTACTTACCCAAATGCCCATTCCGCAAGAGTGGGCTTTTTTCATCTCACATGAAACTGAGCGATCTCAGGGTGCTGGAATTCGCCGGTGTTTTGGCCGGACCGTCCGTAGGGCAATTCTTCGCTGAATGTGGCGCCGCTGTTACCAAGGTAGAATCGCCCTCCGGCGATATCACACGTAGCTGGAGAATACCCGGAGAACAAACCCCTAAAGGTACCTCGGCATATTACCTCTCCGTGAATCACGGAAAAAAAGTAGTACGCATAAATATCGGTGACCCGGGCAAGAGAAAATCTCTGGAGAAACTCGTGCGCTCGCACGACATCGTTATCGTCAATTTCTCCCGTGGTACTGAAAAAAAATATGGGCTCTCACCTGTGCATCTGCATCGCATGAATCCTTCCGCCATCATTGGCAGGATCGCCGGGTACCACGATCAGCCCGACCGGCCGGCCTTCGACCTCGTGCTGCAGGCCGAAAGCGGAATGCTCAGCATGAACGGCACCCGTACACAACCGGCGAAACTGCCGGTCGCTTTCATTGATCTTTTTGCGGCACATCAGCTCAAGGAAGGTATTCTCTGCGCCCTGGCCGAAGGAAAAAAAGGAGTACTTGTGTCGGTTTCGCTTATGGATGCCGCCATGGCCTCCCTTGCCAACCAGGCCGGCAATTATCTGCTGGGTGGAAAAATGCCCCTACCACAAGGCATGCTGCATCCCAACATTGCTCCTTACGGCGAAACCATACTTACCCGTGACAAAAAAAAGCTGGTACTGGCAGTGGGAACCGACAAACAGTTCAGGGATCTTTGTGTGCTGATAAACTGCACATCCCTGCTCAAAGACCGGCGTTTTACTACCAATGAATTGCGTGTTAAACACCGTAAGGCCCTCCTCCTCTCTCTTCGTCGCGCTACCTCCACCTTCCCATCCGGGTTTTTCCAAACTGCCATGCGCAAGGGAAAACTCTCCGCCGGCCTCTTCCGGAGTGTCGGTGAAGCCCTGGATACCTTGCCTGCAAAAAGTTTCCTTGTCTGGCCGGGAGGCAAAAAAATACCTAAATCACTGATTTTCAAGATAAAACAACTTGTATGAACAAATATCTTGTTCATTGATTGTCAGGCCAGTAAGTGTTTTTTTTGCCGGATTCCGTAAATTTGCCTGATTGTGATGAACCGTTCCGTACTGTTGATTTTCGTTCTTTTTCTTGGCATTACCGCCGATGCGCAGCGCTGGAATAAATTCCGTTATGAAGCCCTTCTCGGAATCGGTGCTACTAACTTTCTGGGAGACCTGGGTGGCGCAGATCAGATTGGAACCAACGGACTTAAAGACCTCGAACTTATACTCACTCGTCCTTCTGTGGCGGCAGGTCTCCGCTACCGTGTTTACGAACACTGGAGCGTGAAAGGATTATTCGCATGGGGGATTGTGCGTGGCGACGATAAGCTAACAGATGAATTTTACCGAAACAACCGGCAGCTGCATTTCAAATCCAACATCTATGAGCTTTCTTTCCAGATTGAGGGACACCTGATCAAAGAACAACCAGGCCACCGGTACAAAATCAAAGGTGCCCGCGGATGGAAGAATATTGAACTGAATGTTTATGGATTTGCAGGAATTGCCGGGCTTTATTTTAATCCCAAAGCCAAATATATTAACGGTGGCTGGTACGAGCTTCAGCCGCTTGGAACAGAAGGTCAGGGTATCAAACCTGACCTTGATCCATACAGCCGCGTAACCATTGCCATTCCTCTGGGAATCGGCATCAAACATTTATTTACGCGTTATTTTTCGGTTGGACTGGAAGTGGGAATGCGAAAAACATTCACGGATTATCTGGACGATGTGAGCAGCACCTATTACACGGATTCTATACGCACCTACTATAACAACGATCCCCTGCATGTTTATTTCGCTGATCCTTCACTCGGCCAGGGCCCTTCTCCCCGTTCCGTATGGCAAGGCCAGCAGCGGGGCGATCCTACAGACAAGGATGCCTATATGTTTGTACACATTACCATGGCGTATAAGCTCTCGTACAAAAAACGCACCCGATCTAAATTCTAATCTTTTTTGTATTTGCGTATTTCCCGCCTCAACAGGGAATACAACTCTGCGGTTTCATTTTCCGCCAGATCGTACCCGAAAGAATATTCCTTCCCGAAATAATTCAGCGTAATGGTCCCGTTCCGTGCAAATAGATCCACCGCGCGCAGGATGTTCAGAGGCGAAGACCGGTTCTGCACCACTTTTTTTATTTCTCTGAAACCGTCGTAACGGAAGAGGAGAGCCTTGCCTTTGCCATAGGTCCGTTCACCCACGCGCAAGCCATCGGGCCGGATTTTGATCACCTCTCTTCCTTTCCATTTCCAAAGGAAAAGTTGCAGACTTTTCCACTCAAAATACAGCCAGAAGCCAAGAAAAACGAATAGCATCACCTTTTGCTCCCTCACAGTAACGGCAGGAAAAAAGCTGATGGCTACGATTCCGCAGGCGGTCCAGAGTAAGAACCAGATCATCCGGAAGTATCCCTGCTTTTTATCCGGGGAGGAGGAAATTACGATACTACACTCCTCCGGCTTTTCCAGGTATGATATTTTTCTCCCTATGAATTTCATCTTTCTTTCTGAAGATACTTGTCAATCACACCATGTACGAGATAGATCACCGGAATCAGTCCAAGGGCAACCATTAGCTTAAACAAATAGCCCCAGCTTGCTCTTTCCATCCATTCCTCCGCAGTCCACGCTCCTGGAATTACAAAGGCCACAAACTGAACAATGAAAGTATCCATAAGCTGTGAAATGGCGGTGGAAGCTGTTGCTCTGAGCCAGATCATTTTATTTCCGGTTAAGCCTTTGATCTTTGAAAAGCTAAAGGCATCCACCAATTGGGCAACAAGAAAAGCGATCACACTTCCGGCTATAATCCACTGGGATGTTCCAAAAACCTGTTTAAAGCTTTCAAAGCTGACGGAAGATCCCTTGATCGCCGGAATATCAATAGCGATAAAGAGAAGTAAAAAGGCATAGAGGATGAGTCCTACGGTTATCAAAGAAAGTCGTACCACCCCCTTTCTCCCATAATATTCATTGATAAGGTCAGTAGTTAGAAAAACAACCGGCCACGGAAGAATACCTATACTTTGAATAAAAGATAGTCCCATAAAATCGAAATTGACGATCTTACCTCCTATCATCTCCGCCATAATTGCATTGGTGATAAAAAATCCCGCAAGGATCATGAAGACGGTATCTTTCCTGGAGTCGGGGTTCATTTCAGCAGGCGTATAAAATCTCTTATCTGTTCAAACGCACGCACAAGATCCTGGCGTCGGGAACAATAAGGGGGTACCATATAAATCACATTCCCGATCGGGCGCAGCATGGTACCTCGCTTTCTAAAATAGATTTCAGCTTCTGCGAGTGATCTCTTAAAATACCCTTGTGGTACAGCTACTTCTATCGCGAGGATGGTTCCAAGTGCACGGGATTCTTTAACCCGTTTCCACTCCCCCGCTTCCGGAGAAAGTTCCTTAATTACAGAAGTAATCCGTCTGATTCCGGCATCCGGACTACGCCGGAGATGAAGACCAAGTGAGGCGGAAGCCGCACTGCAGGCAACCGGATTGGCAGTATAAGAATGTCCGTGTCTCAGCATTTTTTCCGGATCGTGGGAGCGGAAGGCGATCGCAACCCGGGAAGAAACCACTGTTGCACCCAGCGCCATCACACCACCAGTAAGTCCTTTAGAAAAACAATAAATGTCCGGCTTTATCTCTATCTGTTCAGAGGCGAAGAGTGTTCCCGTTCGTCCGAAGCCGGAAAATACTTCATCAGCGATCAGCAGTATCCCGTTTCTCCTGCATGTATGAAGTAGTTCTTCCAGCTTTCCGGGATCTGTCATTTTCATCCCTGCAGCACCCTGCACGAGTGGCTCATAAATAAGAGCGGCGGCTCCTTTGATTACCGGAGCAAGATTCCGGATGTCAGCAGGGTCTATCACCTGCACATCAAACAAGTACTCTCGGAACGGATAAAAAAAACCAGAACTTATTCCCGCACTCATAGCGCCAAATGTGTCACCATGGTAACCTCCCTTAAGGGCCAGTATTTTCCGGCGAATTTTCTTTTTATTTTTCCAAAACTGCAGGGCCATCTTCACTGCCACCTCAACGGCCGTGCTGCCGTTGTCGGAGTAAAAAACTTTTTCCTGCTCTGCGGGAAGCAATGTCAATAATTTCCGTGAACATTCTTCAGCTGCTGAATGGGTATACCCGGCAAACATCACATGATCCAGAATAGCAATCTGCTTTTGCACTGCCCGTACAATTTCCGGCTGTCCATGCCCGTGTGTGCAGGTCCACCAGGAAGACACCGCATCAAAATATTTCCGGTTGTTTGAGCCGTAAAGATATTGTCCTTTACCGCGTTTTATTTGCTCCGGACTATCATTCATTCCGGGGGTAAAAGGATGCCAGTTAAAGAGGTGGGACTTTCTGCCCATCAGATTTTCGCAAACAATGGTGCGTAGCGGAGAATCATTTCCTTATTTACCTCCGCCTCTTTCTTAATTGTTCCCAGTTGTGGAACGCCCGAAAGCTCATTGATGATATCCTCGGAAAGCTGGTGGGAAGGCCCGTCAAGGATCCAGCCTGTGATCCGGATATTTCTCTGCTTCAGGCACTCAAAGGACATGAGGGAATGATTAATGCTGCCGAGGTAATTCTGAACCACCACAATCGCCTCAGCGCCGAATGCGGGGATCATATCCACAATCATTTGCCTGTGGTTAAGGGGAACTAAAATTCCTCCTGCTCCTTCAATAATCAGTGTATTGGATGTTTCAGGAGGAACAATTTTATCAAACTCAATTGTTATGCCCTCGGTTTCAGCCGCTGCGTGGGGCGACATATACTGTTTAAAGGAATAGCTTTCGGGATGGATAACCGTTCGCGGGTTGGAAATCAGCTTCCGCAACTTTTCTGCATCAGAACCGAAGTAGTTCCCGGTTTGAACCGGTTTCCAGTAATCGGCCTGCAATGCCTCGCAAAGTATAGCACTTACCACTGTCTTACCTACATCGGTACCGATGCCGGTAACAAAAATTCTGCGTGATGACATACCTGTTGTGAAAGTGCCGGCGGTTATTTAATCTAATCTTCTGCATCAAACAACCGCCGGACTTCCGTAAATGTACAAAAAAACCAGACCGGATCAGGTCTCTTTCCGCAGTGTCCAGATATTAAATCCGAAACCAAATGCCACCCTGAATTCATTCAGGGAAACGGCCGGGATATCCGAGATATGGGTACCGGCCGCATATTTCACCTCCATGAAAAGATGGGTCCACTTGCTGGCATAATAATGCAGCCCTGCTGTTACTGACGCCATAGGATTAATGGATGCAGGATAAGCGGATCGGTTATACGGCTCCGGCTCATTTTCCGGATGCTCGGGTTTCGCGAGTCGTGTCCAGCTCACACCAGGTTCAAAACCCATGTATGGATCCAGATGACTCTTGGTCGGAAAATGATAGTAGTATCCGGTAAAAATGCCGCTGTTATTGCTGAACGGATGCTGCATGCCGTCGCTATCGAGGAAGAACCACACGCCTCCACGAAAGGAGATATTCTTCTGTATGTAGTACTCCAGATTTCCGCTGATGTACATATTCGTTCCTGAGTAAGTGAGCGGCTTCCCGATTGCCAGTGTTCCTTTACCTGTGAATAGTCCCTGCCCAATGAAGGGCTTCTTTTCCTGCGCACAGAACACGGCCGGCAGGAACAGAAGGACAAGGATGAAGTTTCTCATGTCCGGTTTATTTGCGTTTGAGCAGATCTGTTACAACAAAATTAGCACTTACGGTAAGGAAGAAATGTCCCTCCAGCGCATGCCCCTTTTCTTCTTTCATGGCAAGGTACTCAGCTCCGTAGCTGTTCTCCCCCACGTACGTATGAATATCTCCACCGAAATGCAGCACGTATTGTCCGGTCAGTGAAATATCTACGCGGTCGGTAAAGTTGTAATGGGTTCCCATACCCAGCTGCGTTGCAAAACTCCAGCGGTCGCGTGTTTTTTTCATATAATCACCCTGTTCATCATCAAAATAGAGATTAGTGGTAATTTTTGCGTAATCACCACAAAATCCTCCGAGTACGTAAGGTGTAAACCGACCGGCCTGTTTGATTTGCTTACCCGGATAAATAACCATAGACTCTCCTATGTGTGCATCTACCCTCTGCCCGAGGCCCGCAATATCTGTCGTAATCCAGTCAAAAAACCATTCCGTATTAAGTGTCCGGGAAATGCGGTACCGACATTGCCAGCCCGCGCCCAAACCAAAATGATTACCGTTAAGCGTAAAAACACTTCCTGTGCTCCTTACTCCGAATTCAATTTCACCCGCGGGAGTATTCGTTGTTGGACCGGGATCTGTTTCCGGCCCTTGTGCCGCCGCAGCCATCCAGGCCAGCAGACATGCGATGAGGATGTTGTTTTTCATGATTTCTGTTTTTGGTGTTATTCCGAGTAAATCTCCTCCTCATGGTTCGCATTTAAAAACTGAAACGCCCCCCCTGGTTAAATATTTTAACCGAAAAAGAACCATTGTATCCTAAAATTTACGAACGAAACGATGTTCCCTATGCAAGGTAAGACAAAACAGTGAAAAATACAGACGAAAAAAATGCGTGTGCAAATAGAAATGGTGAATCAAAGCCGGATCCCGATCACCAGCACATCGTCCACCTGCTCTGCACCTCCCATCCATTCACCGAAAAAATTCCCAAGATACTTCCCCTGCTCCTGCATAGGGAGGGATCGGATACTAAGCAAGGTCAATTTGAATTGCTTTGTCATCATCTTTTTTCCGGTCTTGCCATGAAACTGATCTGCATAGCCGTCCGTAAAAAGATAGAGTAGATCGCCCGGTTGCAGCCTGATTTCATGGCTGTCAAAAACCATGTTGTCATGAGTATGTCCGGCAATGGAACATTTGGTTGCCTTAATTTCTTCGATACTGTCCATTCCCTTGCGGATGATCCACAACGGCCGGTTTGCCCCTGAGAATTTCACTGTACGGTTCGCTCTGTCTATAGTACAAAGTGCGATGTCCATCCCGTCTCTTCCTGTTTCCTCTTCTTCCGATTGCCGCAGAGATTGCTTCACCCTGATATTTACATTTTTCAAAACTTCCGGGGGATGATCCGATACAGAAAGAGCCTCCTCCAGTTTTTCTGTACATATCATGCTCATGAGGGCACCGGGGACTCCGTGTCCGGTACAATCAGCCGCCGCTACGCTTACCGTGTTGCCATTATCCCGGAAAAAATAAAAATCGCCGCTCACAATATCCTTCGGTCTATACAAGATGAAACTTTCCGGGAAGAAGGTTTCAAATTGCGACAGGTCCGGCAGTTTCGCATGCTGGATACGTTGCGCATAATTAATACTATCCAAAATGCTTTTGTTCTTTTCAGTCAGAAGCAATTTCTGTTCAGTAATAATCGTCCGGGCTTCCCGAATGGTGTTCATATGACTCCAGATAGCCGTAACGGTGAGAAGGATAGGGATGAAATTCAGAAAAACCGGGGCCTCTCCGGGTATGCTTTCAGTGATTGCATGTACGGTCAGGAGGCCGTTTAGCTGAGCATTCAGCAACACATAAATGATCGGAACCCAACCAAGAAAACAGCAATATAAAATTCTCGTCCATCCCCTCAGCAACAAGGCACCGATAGTCAGAAAAAACGCTGACCATACGATCGAAACACTATCCAGCTTTACCGGATTCAGCATCATAAATGCCAACAGGTAGGAAATCAAGGCGTAGGAAAAGAAAAAAATAATGGAGGTGTCGAGCACTTTAAACTTCCGCAGGAAATAAAGCAGAAGAAAGATCACCGCCAGATCCGTCAGGTGCTTAATGAGCACCTTATTCCATCCCATAGCCACATCTGTAAAAACAGGCAGCAGGAAGAGGAGACTGAAGGTGAGCACGAAGCGGTAGAACATCAACGCTCTTGCCCTTTCGAACAAATCGACATTATCTCCGAGGTGTTTCCCTATGAAGTACTTTTTCATGAAACGTACAATACTTCCCGGCTTAATTGGCGACGATCAACTTGACTGTTCCAACCAATTTCTCATTCTCCGTCAGGTGCAGAAAATACATTCCTGCGGGAAGATCACTTCTTTCCAGAACAATACTTTGTCCTGAAATTCCTGCCAGGTGTTTCACGCGCTGCCCGTTCAGATCATACACGTTAAGCTCCGCATGTGTCACCGGGCTTGCCAACACGATGTTTGCACTGCCCGAAAAAGGATTGGGGAACACTGTTAGCGGCGGTGATCCCGCCGACTCCTGTACACCAACTGATGAATAGGTGCAAAGGGAAGATTGCCTGTACACATCACGTTGGAACATGAGCCAGTCAGGTCCGTTACCTTTTCCCGCAGAGATCAGATAAGCCCGGCCGAAATCATTCTGAAAATTAGGATATTCCGCGTGGCCGCCCACAATGAATACATCCAGCGTATCGTCGCCATCAAAATCTGCTACCAGTGGAGCGTGGTCCAGTTCGAAATCAGGATCACCGTAGTGTGCCGCGAGATCCACTGTCCAGATCAGACTTCCGTTGTTGCCGTTCAGTGCTCGCACCTTTCCGCCGTCGGTACCGAAGATCACATCCGGGTAGGCATCATTGGTAATATCCGAAATAGCCACTCCCCTGAAAGACTGCTCGAAACCAGGGTTATTATACTGCCATTTCAGCGTTCCGGATGCGGTTAACGCGGTAACCTGATATGAACTGGCAAAGATCACCTCACAAATTCCATCGTTATCCAGATCAGCAACGGTTGCCGGGGAGCCGATATAGCCACCACTTGCTTTATACTTCCATGCGGTAGTACCATTCTCACCATTGATGCAATAGAGCGTATCATTATAGGAACCTATAAGCAGCTCCGGTTTTCCGTCGTTATCCAGATCCGTAACGGCCGTACCATGATACATGTAATCGTGAACAGGATACGACCACAGGAGCAACTGATTATCTCCCCTGTATGCATAGATGCTGTCTAACCCGTTAAAGTTCCATGTTCCAACCACAAAATCTATCTGCCCGTTGTTATCGAGATCTGCCAGTGTGGGAGCGGTCTGAATCCAGGAGTTCAGGTCAACCGGCAATTCCCAGGCCTGGGTTCCATTTTCCGCATTGATGCATTTGACATATCCGCCAAACTCTCCGTGCAGGATCTCCGGTTTGGTATCATTATCCACATCTGCAATCGTAGGGGGCGAGTCTGATCCCCGGGTGCTACATTGCCATTGCACCGTTCCGTTGGGACCGTTAAAACAGAAGGTCACCGGATTACAGGAACTGGGAACAATCACCTCAAGGGATCCGTCACCGTCTACATCAAAGATCACAGGAGCCACATCATTGCATCCTTCCGCATTGGGCGGATGGGTATTATATTTCCAGAGCAACGTGCCGTCATTTCCGTTGAGAGCGTATACGCAGCTATCGTTCCGGTAACAACCGAAAACAATTTCCAGCATTCCATCTCCGTCAATATCACCGGCAGCTGACTGTCCAAAGGAAGCGTCCTGTGTATCGTACCACCACTTTATGCCCGGCGTCTGGGCAAAGGCCGGTAAGGACATTAGTGCAGAAACTACTGAAAATGCGAAGCTGGCCAGCCGCAGGGAAATAAAATTTATCATAATCAACGAGTTATTTGGATCATGAGCAAATGTATAATATTCCCCGAATATAAAAACGGGGCAGAAAAGCCTTCTTCATCAGGTCATGCCGTTGCACCCCGGGGTCAAAAACCGTAATCTGTATTCTTCTTTCTGTCCATTGCCAAAATGTAAAGCTTGTTGCTTTCCAGATGCTGGATGTCCATTCCGAAGTTCATCACTTTCATCATTTGCATCTTAATCAGATCGAGGTGGTTGGAGTCGTGCAGGGTAAAAATAAAAAAATGCTTGTCGTCCACATTGGAAAGAGTCCTGACAATAATATCCATGTCGCTCTCTGCAATTTCCTGTCTCCTGCTCTTAAGTTCCGTGACAGGAAACTTATAAAAATCTTTAAAAATGCGCGGCAGCACATCGTTCACTTCGAAAAACTCTTCGATACCGCCGACAGCCAAAATCATAAAGTTTTCGTAGGTGCTAAAAGTTTCTGAAAATTCGTTTGCGATCATGTTTCGAAAGTATTAAGTTCTTTCCTGACTTATGGCTAATCTGCCAGGAGCCTTATCCAAATTACGCTAAAATCACACATCCGTTGCAGAACCTGCAATTGATTAATTGTCTCCCGGTGTGTCCGGGCAAAGCGAAGCTAAAAAATATTCTCACCGGAATGACAATTACATAGATGTTAGCGGCCGGTTTTCCTGATCCGGATTACCCCGCCGCTGCCTTCAACAAACCCTGCATCTCTGTTTCCGTATTAAAACTATGCAAACAAATGCGCAAGCGCTCCCTGCCCGGTGCAACAGTTGGCGAAAGAATAGCCGGCACCCGGTATCCGGCCTCAGCGATCTTCTTTTCAAGCGTCCGCGCCACCTCATTGCCCCCGCTTACCGGAATAATGCGGATAGGGGTGCGTATCAGTGATCCGGTCCGCCTATTCCAGTATTCGATATTCCTCCGTAACAAATCCACTTCGCTCTCCTCAGAGCTCCTATATTCCACCGACATCCGTAGCTGTTCTACCTCGTGTGGAGACATTGCGGTGCTGTAAATAAAGGGACGCGAAAAATTAATCAAATACTCCCGCAACACACCGCTTCCCACTACCACCGCACCGTGGCGCCCGAATGCTTTCCCGAATGTAAACACGCGTGCAAATACCTGTCCGCAGATCCCTGCCTCTTCACAACTCCCTCTTCCCTGCCGTCCAAAAATTCCTCCGCTATGCGCTTCATCTACAATCAGCTTCGCCCCGTAACGCTCACATAAATCCGCTATTTCCTTCAGGGGTGCCTCGTCACCATCCATGCTGAATACGGATTCCGTAACAACAAAGACGCCCTCACTTGCCTTCTGTAACAAACTCTCCAGGTGATCCAGATCGTTATGTTCATAATGCCAGTGCCTGCCAAATCCCATCCGCAACCCATCCCGTACGGAGGCGTGGGAATACGCATCGTAAATAAAAAGAGATTCCTTATCCGACAAGGCCGAAATCAAGCCCAGGTTCGCAGTATACCCTGAATTGAACAACAAGGATGACTCTGCGCCGAAAAAGCCGGCCATGAAGTCCTCTGTATCCCCGAATACCTTGTGATTGCCCGACAATAAACGTGATCCGGTGCTTCCGTGCGGCAATCCCGTTTCCGGCAGTTCCAGACGTGAATAGCCGAGATAATCATTGGAAATGAAATCTACTCCTCCGGGCGGTTTCAGCTTTCGCAGTGCCCCCCGCTCACTCCGGTCCTTTAATCGTTGTTTCATTACAGGGGAATAAAGTTAGTAATTTAGGCCTGACACTATGCGCATTGCATTGATCTCCGATACTCACGGACACCTGGATCCGCTCCTCTTTAAATACGCAGACACCTGCGATGAAATATGGCATGCTGGAGATATTGGAGCACAGGAGGGCCGGCAATTAGGGGTGTTGGAAGAACTAAGGAAGTTTAAGCCCTTAAGAGCGGTATTCGGGAATATTGATGACGGTAAAACAAGAAAAGAATTGCAGGAAACGCTGGAATTTGAGCTCGAAGGGTTAAAAGTGTTTATCACACACATTGGAGGTTATCCCGGACATTACGCACCGGGAATAAAAGCCAAGCTTCTGAAAAAAAGACCGGGACTCTTCATTTGTGGTCATTCCCATATATTGAAAGTGATACCCGATAAAGAACTCGGGCTGCTGCACATGAATCCAGGAGCCGCGGGCATTCATGGTTTTCATACTGTAAAAACCATGTTACGATTTACCATTCGTGAAGGAAAAGTGCAGGAGTTACAGGCTATTGAACTGGGGAAACGGGCATAACAGCCTGCTGAAGTGTTTCCCATAATTTTACCATGGCCAGCGTATCCAGTTTACAATATTCCTTGAGATCCTCAATGGTTTCCTGAATTTCAAAAAGATCTGCAGCTGCCGAGAGTGACTCATACCGGCTCATGGCCGCGGCGCCGTTACTGATATTCAGCCCCTGGTAACTGAAGCCGGGTGCCAGGGCCGGAAGAACCTGTTTAATAGAAGCGGAGCCCCGCATTCCGGGATGATAGTACCATTTTTTCTTAAAAGGCTCCATGAGATCCGTAACCTTCGCAATGGCGGTATTCAGTCCGGAGGCACTTTCCGGAAACCGCCCGGCACAATTTTTCATAATGCTACGTTCAAAGCTTGCATTATATGCCAGAATGGTGCCGGCGTTTGCGATGACCTTTACCAATTCCTTTGTAAACTCCGGCCGCGGATCTTCCCCGGGTGGAGCTACAAAGTCGTGGTGCTTCAACGTTGCGCCGGGAGCATCCAGCACATGCGCGGAGAACTGAAATGGGATTTGCTCATACGGATGAGACCCTCTGTAGACCGGGATAGCCGGCATCATGGTTTCAAAATCAAGAAAGATCAATGGGAAGTTCAGTCCGCTCAGGAATTGCTGCAACAATTCCTTTTCTATATGTACCGTGTTACTCCGGAGACAGGAAGCCTGAATCCGGACATCACGCGTGTCCAGGTCATCCGTTGACAGATCTGTGATGAGAATCTTTCCCGTATGATACCACTCATACACTCTCTGCATACTCACCCCGCCCAGGTCGAATACGGTATGATCCTTGGGAAGATGACTTCGGCAATGAGAAAAAAAATCGCAGGTGTACGGATAATGACACTGTTCTCCTATGGAAATATCCGGCGTCAAGTTTTGCTGAAGCATGGAGATCAGCTTTGCGGCCCGTGCTGCAATCTGCTCATTCTTCGATGCGATCTCCTTCCCTACCGGCACAACGGTAAAAAGCCGGTGTACATCCAGCCGCTCCTCCAGAATATAAGAAGTATCAATGTGTACCAGGGAAAATTCCTTCAGCGGCACTCCGCTTCCGGAAATAACATAGTACTGAATGGCGGCATCCTCGAGATATACGGGAGATATGCGCGCAGAAGATTTTACCTCATACCCTGACCACATCTCTCCTTCCCTGACCAGTATATCCAGCGCCACCATAATGCCGTTGAATTCAAATGCAGCTTCGTAAATAACAGGCATCCCTTCATCCATCCATTGCCGGGTACGTCGGATCCACTCCGAAGTCTTTTTATATGAACCCGGAAAAGCGTCCTTCCCGCCGGGAAAAAGCTCGCGTGCCTTCTCTCCCACCAGGTGACCGCGCGAAAAAATAGCCTGCCTTTTTTCATCAAGCGGATCCCGTAGTGAAGGAAAATGCCGGCTCAGGTACAAGGCCTTCTCACACTGAACGCCTCTGATAAAGGAAGATTTTGACAACAGGTGCTGTGCCATAAAAAAAAACCCGCCAAACGGCGGGTTGTAAGATTATAAAAAAAGAGGCGTCAGTTTGCTTTTACACCGTTATTCCACTTTTCAGTGAAATAGTGGTTCCCTTTCTCATCGTAGAACTTCCACTCTCCGTTTTTCTGACCATTCGTATAGGAACCTTCTGTGTTCTTATTTCCATTGGAATGATATGCTACCCAAAACCCATCCTGAATCATTCCGGCTTTCATTTTTCCCTCAGAATGCTTTTTTCCATCGCTGTAGTAATAAACAGCTTTGCCGGTAGAGAAATCGATATCAGACTCCACCGATCCGTTCTCATACCAAGATTGCCAGTGGCCGGTCATAACACCATTGTTGTAATATTCCACAGAAGCGAGCTGGCCATTCTGGTGCCAGTGCTGCCATTTTCCAATGCGGATGGCAGTAGACATCTTTTGAGCTTTCTGCTCTTTGGTGTCAGTAGAGAGAATTTCAACAGCTGACTGGTACTGCCCCTCCAGTTTCTTTTTTCCGTCGGGCCAGTTCTCCGTGTAGGTATACTGTCCGAATGCAAAAAGTGCGCAAAGAGCGAAGGCGAGAGATAAAATAGTTTTTTTCATTTTCAAGGTTAATTGGTAGAACAAAATTAGACCTTATATGGTTCTTTTACAAACCTTTACATAAAGACAGGTTCAAGCATGCTCAGGTTGCACAGGAATCGCTATATTTGTAAGTAGCTAACTTGCTGAATGTCAGATAATTTAAAACTTATCTTATATTTTCTTCTACCCTTGCTTCTTCTCAGCTCCGGGAACAGTTGCATAGCACAGCTGGCGGCAGAGGCCGGGAATTCAGTTTCAGCCTGTCCGAATCAGACCTACACTATTGGGGGGAGTCCAACCGCACTAGGCGGATCTCCACCCTATAGTTACCTATGGACCCCGTCGCAGGGCCTGAGTAATCCGAATAGCGCAAATCCCCTTTTAACTCCCACCACCGCCGTGTGGATGTATTATGTTCAGGTAACGGACGCAGTGGGTAACACCGCTATTGATTCCATGAATGTTTGGCACCAGGGAGCAATGTTTTCAGGGGCGGGTAATGACACGGGAGTTTGCTTTGGAGAAACGGTGGTACTGGGAGAGCCGGGTAATTCAAGCAGCGGTTTGACTTTTGCATGGTTGCCGGCGGTGGGATTACCGAACCCCTCCGCTCCCAATCCGCAATGCACCATCAATACCACCACCACGTATACTGTTACTATCTCAGGTGGGATATGTCCGGTGATGACGGAGACCGTTACCGTAACGATCTATGCACTGCCGGCTGTATCAGCAGGTCCGGATGTTACCATTAACGAAGGAGATGTTACTACGCTGTCGGCCTCCGGTGCCTCGCAATACTGGTGGACACCAAACAATACACTATTATATGCCACAACGGCAAATCCGGATGCTTTTCCACTGACCACTACTACCTATCTAGTGGTTGGCACCAGTGCTGAAGGCTGTTTTGGCTACGATCAGGTTACCGTATTTGTGAACCCGTATGACAGCCTGATCTTTTACAACACCTTCACTCCCAACAACGATGGTGACAATGATTTTTTCTATATCGGGAACGTATTCAAGTATCCCGACAACAAACTCACTATTTACAACCGCTACGGAAATATTGTATATATGACCACCCCCTATTTGAATTTATGGGACGGTGAAAACTTTGGTGAAGATGTTCCTGACGGAACGTATTATTATATTTTTGATGACGGGAAAGGGAGAAAGTATTTCGGATCTGTAACCATCATTCGATGAAGATTAGTATTGCATCTCTCCTGATTTTTGCCACGCTGGTTCTTCCTGCGCAGCAGATGCCCTACTTCACTCAGGTACGTACCAACGCGGTGTTTTTTAATCCGGCAGTGCTGGGCACAAAACGGCTGATTGATCTTCGCTTCAATTACCGGAACCAGTGGGTGGGTTTTGATGGGCAACCTAAAACCCAGGGCTTTAATCTGAATTCGCGCCTGTACAAGGGAAAAATGGGAGCCGGTATTCAATACTGGACCGACATAACCGGACCAACTGAAAGGGATCTGTTCAGTGTGGGGTATGCCTATCATTTTCGCTACCCGGATATTGAAATGTCGCTTGGAGTAAGTGCTAATTTCTACAAATATTTCATCAATGGAGCCGCAATAACCATCCGCAATTCGCAGGATAAGACCATTGACCGCAGCATCCTGGCCGATGACCGTTTCTTTGACATGAATGCCGGATTTTTGTTATACAACGATCGCTTTCATGTCGGACTCTGCGCTCAGAATCTCATTCAGCAGTCGGCCGAATTTTACGATGGGGTTCCGGATTCCGTTAAAGGAGCGATTATAAAAATGGTTCCGCATCCGTTTTTCACCGTAGGATACAATTGGGCCGGGCACCCGGACTTTGTCTGGGAAAACACCTTTAATGCCGGCTATATTACCGGGGCAACCATCACGATGGATTATTCCCTGCGCATTTTTATCCGCAACAAAATGATCGGCGGCGCCAGCTACCGGCTAAAGGATGCCGTGGCGCTTCACGCAGGATTCATCCTGCTGGATCAATGCCAGATAGTCTATTCATATGACATTGGGATGTCGGCTTTACGGAAAGCACATCAAAATACGCATGAAATTTCGCTGGTATGGAGTTCCGACCTGGAATTTATTTTTGGAAAACGCAGGGGGAATAATGCTTTCGCACGGGAAAAGTTTCAGTACATGTTTTGAGGGACGGGGTTCCCGGGTGTGAAAAGCGGGCCACAAGACTTGTTCACTGACCAGCCAATTCCTGTTGCTTTTTCCAAATCATACGGCCAAGGAAAAACTGGGGAATCACGAACTGAACTGCACCGGCGATCACAGAAACATACACGACCATCTTGTTCCATGTTTCCAGAAAATTTGCTTCAGGCATGGGGATCATCGCGTAGAATTGACCCATCATCGGAAGGAAATGTAAATAACAAAGCACTCCCCAGATGATCATGCAAACGCTGATGGCAATGTGAAGCCACAATGCCTGCTGAAGCAAGCGTTCGAGGTAGATACCCAGAAAAACATAGCCCAGCCCGAACAACACAAGCCACAACCCGTAATTCACCAACTCATCCATTACAGACATGATGAATCCGAAAACAGGGTCAGCGGCAACATGCTGATCCAGGCCCGCAATAAAATCGAAGAAGGAAGAATTTCCGTACATGGCGGCCCCACCAACAATGAAGTATCCGCCCAAGCAGTAACAGAATATTTTGATGTCTTTCAAGTCAGAAGATCAATCCATGGTCTTCAGTTCCGCAACCAGCTCTGTCAACGCCTTTTTTGCGTCTCCGAAGAACATGGAACATTTCGGATCATAGAACAACAGATTGTCAATTCCCGCATATCCCGCATTCATGGAACGCTTGTTCACAATGATATTCTTTGCTTTATCCACTTCAAGGATCGGCATTCCGTAAATGGGTGAAGAAGGGTCAGACTTTGCAGCAGGGTTCACCACGTCGTTGGCTCCAACAATCAGCACCACATCGGTTTGTTCAAACTCCGGGTTGATCTCATCCATTTCCACGAGCTTGTCGTACGAAACGTTAGATTCCGCCAACAATACATTCATATGGCCGGGCATACGGCCGGCTACAGGGTGAATGGCATATTTAACTTCTACACCGCGTTCTTCAAGAATGTTTTCCAATTCCTTGATCACGTGTTGTGCCTGTGCAACAGCCAGTCCGTATCCGGGAACAATCACCACTTTTTTGGAATAGTTCATCATCACCGCAATGTCCGTAACGCTGGCATCTTTAATGGTTCCCTTCACCTCCGGTCCGCTGCCTGTAGCTGTGCTTCCGCCTCCGAATGCACCGAATATCACATTGGCGAGTGAACGGTTCATAGCTTCGCACATTACGAATGTCAGGAGGGTTCCGGCAGAACCAACAAGAATACCTCCGGTGAGCATTACTTTATTATCGTACAGGAATCCCCCGAATGCTGCTGCTAATCCTGTGAATGAGTTCAACAGAGATATGACCACCGGCATATCTGCCCCTCCGATCGGAATTACAAACATGACTCCATAGAGGATGGCAGCGGCGAAACACAACCAAACCAGCTGATAATTCCCACCGGAATAAACAAGATAAGCTCCAAATCCGAGCAATCCGATCAATACCAGGTTATTGATGATGTTGTACATGGGAATACGGACCGGCTTATTCATAGTACCATTCAATTTCAGGAAGGCAATAACTGAACCTGAGAAAGAAACTGAACCAATGATCAGTCCTGCAATAATGGCAAGTAGTGTGGGAACCTGAGTTCCGATCAGCTCGCGGATGGTTTCTGCATTCTGACCTTCTTCAATAGCGGTGTGGATCAGTTCATACGGATGATGGAATTCAATCAGCGAAATAAGCGCGGCACAGGCTCCTCCCATCCCGTTGAACATGGAAACCAGCTCAGGCATTTTGGTCATTTGCACCGACTTTGCCGTATACCAGCCCACAGCCGTACCCACAGCAATAGCCGCAAAGATGAGGCCGTAGATCATACCGCTTACCTCATAATTGTGAAGGAAGATGGTTCCCAGAATGGCAACCGTCATACCGAAGGCTCCGAGTAGATTTCCTTTTCGGGCTGTCTTGGCATTTCCCATCCATTTTAAACCCATAATAAAGGTTATCGAACCGATGAGGTAACAGATTTCTAAGAGATTCGCTTTCATATTTCTTTCGAGTAAAAAATATATTTAATTCGTTCCGAAGTGCAAGGTGCTGCGTTACTTTTTCTTTTTGAACATTTCGAGCATGCGGTCTGTCACCACGAATCCACCAACCACGTTCAGGGTTCCGAGGAATACTGCCAGTGTACCGAGCACGAGCGAAAGAGTGTTTTCAGGATCGATCTGCAACATAACCAGAATAGCACCGATGATCACCACCCCGTGAATGGCATTGGCACCAGACATCAAAGGTGTATGGAGTACAGAAGGCACTCCGCCGATCACTTCAACTCCCACAAAGATGGAGAGGATAACGAAGTAGATCATTTCGCGGTTAGAAGTGAAGAAATCTAAGATGTTTTCCATAAAATTATGGTTTGAGTTTATGTTTCAGATTAGGCGGTAGCTGCTTTCAACACACTTGGGTGAACGGCCTTGCCACTATGAACAATCAGAGATCCTTTGGTGATCTCCTCTTCCATCTCCCACTTGAATTTGTCTTTATCTGCGAGGTGAAGGAGAAAAGTCTGGATGTTCTTGGCGTATAATTCAGACGCATTCATCGGGAGCAGGGAAGGAATATTTCCTTCGCCAATAATAGTTACTCCGTGTTTTTGCACCGTCTTGTTTACTTCAGAACCCACTACGTTTCCGCCGGATTCTACGGCCATATCAAGCACCACAGAACCAAAGCGCATGGATTTCACCATATCTTCTGTAACCAGTACGGGGGCTTTACGCCCGGGAATCAACGCGGTGGTGATCACCACGTCTGCATCCTTTACGTGCTTGGCAACAAGCTCCTGCTGCTTTTTCAAAAATTCTTCGGAAACGCCCTTTACATAACCGCCTTCAATTTTGATGGATGTATCTCCTTTTACTTCGATGAATTTTCCACCGAGCGATTCTACCTGCTCTTTTGTTTCAGGACGGATGTCGGAAACTTCCACCACAGCGCCCAGACGTTTTGCCGTAGCAATCGCCTGCAGTCCGGCTACACCGGCTCCGAAGATCACGATCTTAGACGGACGGATGGTTCCGGCCGCGGTGGTCATCATGGGAAGAATTTTTCCCAGTGTATTCGCACACATGAGTACTGCTTTATATCCGGCGAGGTTAGCCTGAGAAGAAAGTGCATCCATCTTTTGTGCACGGGAGATACGGGGCACTGCATCCATGGAGAACGCACTCACTCCGGCCTTTTCGCAGGCAGACACCAGGTCCGGGTTGGTAGCGGCGAACATGAAGGAGATCAGGATTGCATCCTTCTTCATCTTTGCAACTTCATCCGGAGATGGAGCGTTTACTTTGAGAACCACATCTGCACTGTAAACCTGGTCTTTACTTCCAAGGCTTGCACCAGCTGCAGTGTATACTTCATCCGCATAGAAAGAATTTTGTCCGGCTCCATTCTCCACCACAACCTCGAATCCTTTCTTTACCAGATCCTTCACCACGTCGGGGCTGAGCGCCACGCGGTTTTCTCTTGGTTTAAGTTCTTTGGGTACACCTAACTTCATTGTTCTTAGGATTTTAGGGTACCGAAAGTAGGAAAAAATAAGGCAGGTCAGGAAGGATATCGACCAATGTGGTGAAATTTAGGCTAAGAGTTGGGAATCAGGGGATTAGTGGTAGTGGTAGTAGTGATGGTAGTGGGATGAAACATTTTGAAAACAGTTCCGTTAAAGTAAGAGCATTCAGAATTCCGGAATAGTTCCGGATGGCAACCGACCACTCTTCCAGGGTGTGAAGAGAAAAAACAAGGCACGGTGCCGTGGACCAGACCGTCCGATGCGCGTTTAACAAAACGAAAAATGGAATTCATTGACCGTGCTCTTTACTATTTTCTCTCTTTTCTGATCCGGGAAACGGAGCGATTCGTTTCTTACTTGAAAAAAGCTGAGCAATCCTGCTCTTTCCGGGAATTAAACGACCAACGCAGGATGATCATTCTGATGAGGCAGGAATTCAAGAACATTAAAGAACAGGAAACCGTGAGAAAATCAGAGGAATTCAAAGCGACATTGTTCAAAACCACCGAGCTGAAAATAGCAAGAATTGTATCCGCATCCCGTCGGAATAACTCCCGTATTAAAGAGTTGTATGAGAAAAATCTGGACCTCAAGGAATGGGAAAAGAAATTAAATTTCATTCTTACCGATAGTTATCTGGAGAAAAAATACAGAAATAGGGAACTCAGTTTGTTTAAAAATTACATTGAGAAAGGGTATTGGAAATATGAAGGATCTAAAGAAGACACAAGAAAAAGGAAGAAGTGACCTTGCATGGAAACTGCATTATGCAGTCAGCCGTCTGGGATTCACTCAAATGGGCTCCTGCGACCATGAACGTTACAAATCCTGCGAACGATTCTTACTGGCATTCGCAGACCACGTTTTAGCCGGCGGTGATCCGGATATTTCAGCTGAAGATCTTAGGCGAAAATTGTTCTGAATTTTCGCTTTTACCTTGAAATAAGAAATGGCTTCGAAAAGGCATGACTTCCAGTCCGCAAAACCACTATGTAAATTCCATCCGGGAGATCGCTTACGTCTATCTGTGTATGGTCTTGTGAAGTTCGCTTTTCAGAAAGCACCAGCTGCCCATAAGCGTTGGAAATTTCAAGCTGAAAATTCTCACCAAAGGTTGAAATCACATTAAGTTGATTGGAAACCGGGATGGGGAAGATGTGAAACGGCTCAGGTTGTGTTCCGGAATTCATTCCCGTAATTTCCGAACAATTCACCGAAACCCCGGCAAATCCCCAGCCTGCACCGGCGATTCCGGTTACTGTGATGGTATTCACTCCGGTGGTCAGGAGCATCACATCGGAATAGGAATAATTTCCCTGAGCATTTGTATTGCTTCCCACGATATTACCTCCAATGAAATAGACTCCATCAGGCCCGGGAGAAAGACCGCAAACCACTTTTGGAAGATAGGTGGCTGTGGAATAATTCATGGTATACGGACTTCCATTTACGGTTACACTCACCACATCATCGTCGTTCATTCCCCAGACCCGTATCATCGGATAATCTTCAGGATTGGTAAAGGTCATGGTCACACTCATTCCACCTCCGCTGAGCCATCGCGTAGGGTCAATGGGAGCACAACCGTAACTCTGGAAAGAGCCGCCGGTGAAAGACCATGTTACACTATCCGTAAGACTAGATGTGGAAGGCACATAGTGGCATTGGGAGAAAAGATGGCATGAAATAAAGAGGGTTATTACCGCAAGTGATAATTTTTTCATGAGCCTGTTTATCTTAAGTTATGGTTTTTTCGATATCATCACCTTCACCTTGCCCACAAGTATAGGCGTTTCGACATAAACGGGAATTTTCCGGTGATCATCCGTAGCCCACACCGTCATACCCTCTCCCCCCGAAAAGATAGTGCCTTCGATCAGCAAAGGACTGAATTTGATACATTTAATCTTCCCCAGTTTACCAATCTGCTTCTCTTCCTTACCCAGATACCGGATAAACACCGAATGTGTCTGGTTTTCCAGGTACAGATTCAACGGAATAGTATCGTTCACTTTGTATTTATTAAAATCCATGCAGCGGGCATAGTAAATGGCAGTCATTACATCCACCACACAGGAACCAAAGGTTACAGAATCCACTCTGACTTCCTTTTCCTTCCTTACCATTGTATATACTTTGTTTTTCTTATGGCTGAAGCGTGCGTCCTCGTACATCACACGACCTCCTTCATTAATATCCCTCCGGTAGCGGTAAGGCTTCAGGGTGGCTGTATCGGCATAGCTGTCGTAATAATCCCGTACTTTATATATAAAGTCATACTTGTCATACGTTCTACCCCTTCCTACGAAGTGATATGCAGGTTTCCCATCGTATGTACCCAACTCCGTGGTGAATGAGGCATAACCGGCTTCCACCCAGATGACTCCCCAGTTATACATGACCCGGTAATCGAGCCGTTCTCCAGCCTCAAAAGCATTGACTTCTATCGGGCATTCGGGGTCGGTACCGGAAAGAAAGAAAGGGAAGACCAGGAGGATCAACCAGCGCATGGTCAAATATACGGAAGCCGGAGAAATGCCGTTCCTGAAGGCGCAACATGGCATGAAATTGGAACAGGCCTTTTTGGTACCTTTAAGCCCGGCCTTTTGATGAATTTCAGGTTTCATATTTTCATTTACGTTCTGCTGTCTGTGCCGGCCCTGCTGAATGCACAGAAAAGAACCGTGGACTCTCTCCTGCAGGTGCTCGAAACCGCGCCAGACAGGGAGAAAATCAGGATCTACCTCAAACTCTCCAATACGGTAATGCAGGGCAAACCCACCCGGGGTGTTTATTATGCCAAGGAAGCGCTATACCTTGCCCGCCAGTTTAAGGATGATTCTGCCCGTGCCAATGCCTGGCATTCTACAGGAACCGCTTACATCTACTTTCCGGATTATTATGAGGCTTCCATTTACCTCGATTCCGCCCTGCAGATGCGCACTTCGCTTAACGATACCCTTGGATGCGCCAAAACCCTGAATAACCTCGGGCTCGCCAACTTTAATGAAGGCGAATACCGCAAGGCCATTGATTTCTACTCCCGCTCTATTGAAAAAAGAAAGCAAAGCGGAGACCTGAAAGGAATCGTGAACTCGCTGATGGGTATCGGGAACAGCTATCGCTCCATCGGCGAATTTGAAGAGGCCTATAAATATTTCAATGAAGGCCTGCATTACGCGGAGCAGTTAAAAGACGACGATCAGATCGCAACGGCCTATATCAACATTGCCATCCTCTACTCTGACCAGAAACGCTATAGCGAAGCCCTGGTGTATCAGCTGGACGCCCTGGAAATCAAACAGAAATCAGGAAGCAAAAAAAGTATTGCCAGCGCCCTGAGCAATGTGGGCACCACCTACATGAACCTCAAGAATTATGGAGAGGCACTCCATTTTCTCCTGCAGTCGTTAAAGATCAGAGAAGAAATTAACGATCAGAAAGGAATGGGTACCACCTGCAACAATATCGCCGAATTGTTTCTTGCGATGGGAGAATATAAAAAAGCCCAGGAATATTGCGAGCGCTCCTTACAGATCCGGGAGGACATGGGCGACCGGCCGGGCATTGCTTCAACGCTGTCCAATCTGGCCACTATATATGAAAAACTGGGAAGAATTCAGGATGCCATTAACACCCTTGAACACAGCAGAGAGATCTTTGAAGAACTGGAATCAAAAACACTGCTCGTCTCCGCTTATAAAGCCCTTTCTGCACTTTATGCTAAACAAAACAATTACAAACTGGCCTGGGAATACCAGGTGAAGTATGCTGACCTGAATGACACACTTTTTCAGGAAGACACTTTCCGCCAGATGGCAGAGCTGCAAACAAAGTACGATTCAGAAAAACAAAAAAAGCAACTGGAACTGCTGGAAAAGGACAACCAGCTCAAGGAACAAAAAGCCAGAAACACATGGTATCTTCTGATGGCGTTCGGAATTGCCGCCCTGATCATTGGATACATCCTGTACACACGCTATAAACTCAAGCAAAAAGCGAACGAAAAACTTTCGCAGGCCTACCGTGAAATCGAGGAAAAAAACAAAGACATCACGGACAGTATCATCTATGCCAAGCGCATCCAGGAGGCCGTCCTTCCTTCCGACGAGCAGGTGAAGACGGCCATGCCCGACAGCTTTGTGCTGTACAAACCAAAAGATATTGTGAGCGGTGATTTTTACTGGATTGAAAAGGTGAAAGCACTCAGCATATTCGCGGCTGTGGACTGTACGGGACATGGCGTACCGGGTGCCTTTTTAAGTATGGTGGGAAATTCGCTTCTCAATCAAATGGTCTTTGAACGCGGCCTCACCCAACCCGCTGAAATCCTGAACAACCTGAACGCCGCACTTCAGGAAACACTGCTGAAGGGTGTGGAAGGACAAGAAGTGAAAGATGGGATGGACGTGGCGTTATGCGCATATGATCCGGCTTCACGAACCCTCCAGTTCGCCGCTGCTTTCAATCCCATGTTTATCGCCCGATGCAAGAACGGAAAGTATGAGATGGAAGAGGTAAAAGCCGATAAAATCTCTATCGGCATATCAGATTCCGCAGAAAAGCAGCACTTTCGGGATTATGCTACGGTGCTGCACCCCGGCGATTGTGTGTATATTTTTACGGACGGATTCGCGGATCAGTTTGGCGGACAGGAAGGAAAGAAGTTTAAATATGGCCGCTTCAAAGAAATCCTGCGACAAATCGCTGAGTTTCCCGCCCCGCAGCAGAAGGCCAAACTTCATAAAGAGTTTGAAGAATGGAAAATGGGATACGACCAGGTAGATGATGTACTCATAATCGGATTTAAAGTCTGATGTATCAATACCGGTAAACGTGAAAGATAGTGTTCATAAAGAGAATACCCTATGAAAAGTAAGTGGCTGATCATACTGCTGGCATTTGCCGGACTGGCCAGGGGCGATGAATATCAGGACAGTCTGCAGGGTCGCTTAGCGGAAAATTTGTCCGACAGCGTACGAATGAAGGTACTGTACAAATTAGCCGATCACCTTTCTTCGGACAGTGTGCAGAAAGCGATGCACTACTCCCGCGAACTGGAACTGCTGGCGTCGAATACAGAAAATAAAAAATATCTTGGCCGCGCATACTTTCTGCAAGGCACCTGCTTCGATCATCTGCAATCGTTCAAGGAGGCTATGGATTATTACTACAAAGCCCTTCCCTTGCTGGAAGAAACAGCAGACACTGCTGTTCTTGTACGCACCTATAATCAAATAGGTATCATTTCGTCGTATCAAAAGAATTACGAGGTTGCTCTGAAGTATTTTATAAAGTTTTCCGCCATTGCCAAAGCAAGAAAGGATGACAGACTTCTTGGTAATGTTTACAATAACATTGGGGTGACGTATAAAAATCTCGGCCGTATGGATCTGGCCAATGAATTTGCCTTTCGCTCCCTGGCCATTTTTGAGAAGCTGGACTTCAAGCGGGGGATCGCCTCCAGCTACCTGAACCTGGGTGTGAACCACGACAAATCCGGCGAACACGAAGAAGCCCAGAAGTACAATTTCAAGGCATTAAATCTTTTCAGAGAAATTCAAAACGATTTCGGACTAATCACCTCGTATACGAATATAGCTGACTCTTATAAGAACTCCGGCCATCTGGCCATGGCACTGACTTATTTCGACTCCAGCCAGACTTTGTGCCTCTCCACGGGTTCATTTATTCAGCTGAAAGATACCTACGAGGGACTTGCCGAGGTCCATCGGCTGCAAAACAATCATAAATCCGCTTATGAATATTACCGGAAATTCATCACACTGCGCGATTCCCTGTTCTCAGACGAGAGTGCCAGAAAAAGCGCAGACCTGGAGGCCCGGCAGGAACTGCTGAAGACAGAAAAGGAACTGGACCTTCTGAAAAAGAATGATGAAATAAGGGACCTGGAACTGAACCGTAACAAAATATTTGTGGTGTTGCTGATCCTCGCCGTTCTTTCAGTAGGAATTATCGCCTACCTTCTTTTCCAGCGTAACAAAAGCAAACAAAGCGCTAACGAAGTACTGCAACTCCAGAAAGAGGAGATCCTGCATCAAAAAAACGAAATTACAGACAGTATCAACTATGCCCGGCGAATTCAGGAAAGCATTTTACCACCCGATCGTATCGTTAAAGCCGTTCTCCCCGATTCTTTTGTTCTCTATCTGCCTAAAGATATTGTGAGCGGCGATTTTTACTGGGCCGATAAAAAAGACGGACGATCCTGGTTTGCCGCTGTGGACTGCACCGGGCACGGAGTGCCGGGTGCCATGATGAGTGTCCTCGGATTTAATCTGATACAGCAGTCCCTTCATGACAAAGGACTCCAAACACCCGGAGAAATACTGAAAAACCTGGACAATGGCGTTAATATGACCCTGCGCCAGTCGGGTTCTGACGATACAGTAAAAGACGGAATGGATCTGGCATTGTGCTGCATTGACTGGCATAAAATGGAACTGCAATATGCCGGTGCGTACAACCCCCTTTGGCTGCTCAAAAAGGACAGTGTGGATATCCTGGAAATCAAGGCCGACAAAAAGATCATCGGGTCAAACGTGAATGACGTGGCAGATGAATTTACCAATCACCGGCTCAGTCTGCATCGCGGCGACCTGGTATATCTGTTATCGGACGGCTATGCGGATCAGTTCGGAGGACCCAATGATAAGAAATTCAAGTACCGGCCGATGAAAGAGTTACTGTTGAGAATCCGGGGCAAGGAAATGGCTGAACAGCATAAAATCCTGAAGCAAACCATCCGTGAATGGCAGGGCAGCTGTGAACAAGTAGATGATATTCTGATCATTGGGGTGAGGGTTTAAGCCGGTAGCGGGTACGCAGGAAATTCTTAGCTTTGTGGTTCAAAGTAAAAACTATGGACCAGGCAAACGAAGACCTCCGGCACATTCGCTCCATCATGGAGCGGTCATCCCGATTTCTGTCATTAAGCGGACTTTCCGGCGTGTTTGCAGGTATTTATGCACTGGCAGGAGCCTGGGTGGCCCGCTGGTATCTTACCCATCTGAGTACCGAAACCAGGTATGAATATTACGATTTCAGCCTGCAGTCATTGGCCGTACACGGTGAAGGTACACGTCACCTGGTAGATTTCTATACCTTTTTTATTCTGGATGCGGGGTCCGTTCTGATACTCTCTCTCCTTACCGGCTTTCTCCTCACCCGCCGGAAAGCGGCAAAGGCCGGACTGAAAGTATGGGATCCAACAAGCAAGCGCATGCTGATCAACCTGGGCATCCCGCTGGTTACCGGCGGGTTGTTCTGTCTTATAATGCTCTGGTATAACAACTGGTACCTTGTGGCACCCGCCACCCTGATCTTTTACGGCCTGGCCCTTATCAACGCCAGCAAATACACCTTCAATGATATCCGTTATCTCGGTGTTTCTGAGATCATTCTCGGTCTCGTAGCTGCCTTCTTTGTTCCCTACTCCCTCTGGTTCTGGGCCTTAGGGTTCGGGGTGCTCCATATTATTTACGGCGTGGTCATGTGGGCCCGCTATGAGCGATGAAAAATCCCATCATAAAACTTAATAAGGCCTTTGAATCCAGGGTGCGGCTTGGAATCATGAGTATTCTTATGGTCAACGAGCGCGTGGACTTCAATACCCTGAAGGAAACCCTGGAGCTGACCGACGGCAATCTCGCTTCCCACCTCACCGCACTTGAAAAAGAAGGATACCTCAACGTCCGGAAATCCTTTCTCGGGCGAAAGCCCCACACTACTTATGGAGCAACACGACCCGGCGAAAAAGCCTTCAAAGAACACCTGCACGGCCTGGAGAACCTTCTTAAAAAACGTTAACACGCAATAAATATATTTTTTTATCGTTTTACTTTGTATCTCAAAGTACTTTATATGAAAGTGAAATTCATTCTTCCTGCACTTACCGAAGCGGAAAGCCCCTATTGGAGGCCTGTCAAATACTCTCTTTTTCCGCCTCTGGGACTCACCGCGCTGGCGGCGTACCTGGGTCCGGATGATGAAGCATCACTTACCGACGAGCATGTGGAGACACTGGATTTAGAAGACAGGCCAGATCTTGTAGTGATCCAGGTATATATCACGAATGCGTTCCGGGCTTACCGCTATGCCGATCACTACCGGGCAAAAGGCTGTTTTGTAGTATTGGGCGGCTTGCATGTAACTGCCTTGCCGGAAGAGGCGGCACAGCACGCCGACGCCATATTCATGGGTCCGGGAGAAGAAACATTCCCTGAATTTTTACATGATTTCCGGTCCCGGAATCCAAAAAAAGTATATTTCTCCTCTATCCGCACCTTGCAGGGAGTTCCTCCGGTACGACGCGACCTTATTAAGCGTCATCTCTATCTCGTTCCGAACAGTATTGTAGTTTCCCGGGGGTGCCCGCACCATTGCGGCTTCTGTTATAAGGATGCTTTCTTTGAGGGAGGGAGGTCCTTCTACACCCAACGCGTGGATGAGGCTCTAACGGAGATCAGCCGGCTTCCGGGACGGCACTTGTATTTCCTGGATGATCACCTGCTGGGTAATCGTCGGTTCGCGGAGGAGCTATTCGAGGGAATGAAGGGTATGAACCGGGTATTTCAGGGGGCCGGTACGGTCGATTCTATACTGCGCGGAAACCTCATTGAGAAAGCGGCTGAAGCCGGTCTGCGTAGTTTGTTTGTAGGATTTGAAACATTAAGTGCGAACAACCTCCGGGCTTCTAATAAAAAGCATAATCTGGGAAAAAATTATGAGAAGGCCATTCAACGGCTGCACGACTTCGGCATCATGATTAACGGGAGTTTCGTTTTTGGGATGGATGACGACCGGGAAGATGTATTTGATCGCACCGTAGATTGGGCGGTAAAAAACGGCATCACCACTTCTACCTTTCATATTATGACTCCGTACCCCGGCACCGCACTTTTCAGAGAAATGGAAGCAGCGAAACGGATCCTGCATCGGAGGTGGAATGAATACGATACCCGCACCGTTGTGTATAAAACAAGCGGAATGAGTGCGGAAGTCCTGAAGGCAGGTTACGACAGGGCCTACCGGAATTTTTATAGCTGGAGCAACATTACCAGGGCCAGCCTTGTACACGATAAAATAAAACATCAGCTTAAACATTTCGCCTATGCCGGTGGCTGGAAAAAATTTGAACCACTGTGGAACTTCGTGATTAAGAACCGGCGATTAAACAATATGCTTCCATTGCTGGAAAGTGTTCTTGCCAAAACAAAAACTCAACCTGTTCCTCTCTCCTCTCCTATCCTGATTCAACAACAAAAACCACATGCGGCATGAAGATCAATTTTGCGTTTTTAGGACTATCCACTGTATTTGCACTCTTTCTGCTGGGTTTGAGAGTAGTGGAGACCAATACACTGAAATATATTTTTCTGGCCTGGAACCTGGTACTCGCCTGGATGCCTATATTCATGGCCTTGCTCCTGAAAGAAGTCAGCAAGGATCTCCGGTTCAGGTGGCCACATCTGTTCATTCTGGGAGGCTGGCTGCTTTTTCTTCCCAACGCTCCGTATTTGATCACCGATCTGCTTCATTTAAGACCAAGGGAAGGGGCCCCGTTCTGGTTTGATGTGTGCCTGGTTGGAATATTTGCCTGGAATGGCATCGCGACCGGACTGGCTTCCACGCGGATTATTCATCTGTACCTGATCCGTAATGTTGGAAAATGGAAGTCGGCAATACTGATCACCCTTTGTTTCATGCTTTGCGGTTTTGGCGTGTACCTCGGGAGAGTGGAACGCTGGAATTCCTGGGATATATTGTCTGATCCGCTGGCGCTTCTCAACAATATAACGGATCTTATATTAAATCCCTTTGAACATCCGGGCATGCTGGGCATGAGTTCCATCTTCTTTTTATTTCTCTCATTGGCCTATTTCAGCACACATGGTGTGCATCTTTCCTTAAAAAACACAGCGCATGAAAAAAACCGTATTGAGTTTTAAATACGCCATCCGTGGCATTGCTCAGTTATTCCTGACGCAACGGAATGCAAGAATCCATTTGCTTGCACTGATTACCGTTGTTACTTTTGGCTTCTGGTTCAGAATTGAACAACACGAATGGCTTTGGCTGCTGGCTGCTTCAGGTTTCGTACTCACTGCAGAAGGATTTAACACCTCCATAGAATACCTCACTGATCTTGCATGTCCGGATTTTTCAAATCAGGCAGGAAAGGTAAAAGATATTGCTGCCGGGGCGGTATTGTTAGCGGCGCTTACTGCCGTGGTGGTGGGACTGATTGTATTTGTGCCAAAAATCGGGCTAGCCATGTTCTAATGTTCACTCCCGTTGATAGCGGGGGCGGCGAAAGCCGAACTACGAAATCGTTTAGAATCAGCTACCGCACCAATTTCTTTGTCAGCAATTCACTTCCGGCGTGAATACGTAGCAGGTACAATCCGCCCGCCAGCTCTTCAAGACTGATTTCATCCTTGTCTGTAAAACGCTTCCTGCTGATTAATGTTCCGGCAAGATTGTATAACTCCCATGCGGCTTCAACCCCGGGGCAGCTGATAATCCACGTATCATGGCCATTCTGTAAAATACGGATAGAGGAGATACCGGGATCACTCAGTCCTGTTGCAGGATTACTCCATTTGGCAATGTTAAAAGCCATGCCTCCGCCTGCAAGAGTAAAAATACCGCCTGCATACAGATAACCTCCGTATTTACTCAGGGCTTCAACGTTGTTGTTCATTCCCTGTACGCTCACCTGGCTCCAGGCACTGCCATTCCATTTGGCGATCCGGTTTGCGGTAACTAACCCTGCGGTTGTAAAGGCTCCGCCTGCGTACAGTTCTCCGTTATAAACCGTCAGGGCTTTCACATCACCTCCCCCCATCCCGGTTCCAAGTGCAGACCAGGCAGAACCATTCCATTCAGCGATGTAGGTAGCCGGACTGCCTCCGGCATTCTGAAAAAATCCGCCGCATATCAACTTCCCATTATACACACACATAGCTGCAACCCTGGCATCCATTCCCACACCGACCGCCGACCAGGTGCTGCCATTATATTTTGCAATGTAACTGGCCGAGGTATTGACAATGGTAGTGAAATCGCCTCCCACATATAATTCGCCGTTATAAACAGCCATGCACCTTACACCGGCACTGGTACTATTCCCGAACCCGGTCCATGTACTTGTACCCTCATTCCATTTGGTAATGTTATAGCTCTGGTTCGGACCGGCAGTATTAAAGGTGCCACCAATGAATAGTTCACCCTGGTATTGCTGCATGCAGTACACATTATTATTAATGCCTGTGGTGAGGGGAGTCCATGTGTTTCCGTCCCACTTGCCGATATGATTGATGGGAGTAGATCCGGACATTGTAAAATTACCGCCCATATGCATCTCCCCGTTATACAAAGTCATGCAGAAGGCCGAATTATTCAGGCCGGAACCCACATTGCCCCATGCCGAGCCGTTCCACGATACTACCCGGGTGCCGGGGCTGGTAAAATCACCGCCCACATACAACAAGTTAGCAATGGTATCATTATACATAACATGCACCGCGTTATTGGTCCCCGAAAGCACAGCAGACCATTGGGCAAATGAAAACGCGGGTAAAATCAGCAGGAGGATAGTCATTCGGTTCATGAACGGGCTCTTTAGCAAGTAAAGATAAAAAAAAGGGCGAAATGTTATCTGTTTCACTTCACCACGAACTCCCGGATAAACATGACAACGGATGCAAGATAGAAGTCGTTATTTACTTTCTTCCTGAATCCATGCCCTTCATCTTTCCCAAGGAGATACCAAACAGGATTTCCGTTCTTTTTCAGTGCGTCCACCATTTGCTCCGCTTCCGTTGCCGGCACCCTCGGATCATTCAACCCCTGCACAATAAACATTGGTTTTGTGATCTTGTGAACATTATTATTGGGCGAAATTTTTTCGAGAAAGTCGCGCATCTTCGGATCCCGCTCGTCGCCGTACTCCACCCGTCTTAAATCGCGTCTGTATTCTGAAGTGTTCTTCAGGAATGTAACGAAGTTCGAAATTCCCACCACATCTATACCGCCTTTCAGACGGTCGTTAAAATGTGTCATACAGGCCAGGGTCATATAACCGCCATACGATCCGCCCCAAACTGCCACTTTGGATGCGTCAAGCTCCGGCTGCAGCGCAATCCAGTCGAGGAGCTTCCCGATATCCTTTACCGAATTCTCCCGGAGGAATCCGTTGTCCAGTGTAACATAGGTTTTACCGTATCCCGTGCTGCCGCGAACATTAGGAACCAATATAGCCACCCCCAGTTCATTACAAAGATACTGGTAGAGGGGCGAAAAGCCTGGTTTACTCTGCCCTTCCGGGCCTCCGTGAATATTGATCATCACCGGAAGTTTTCCGGGCCGGTTCGGCTTGTACAAAATACAAGGGATCATCCGCGGTTTTCCGCCAGAAGAATCGAATGTGGGATAATAAAAAATGGACGGCTTTGAAAATTTCGAGACATCCATATTACCAACTTCTGAAAAGGTCCAGCGTGTAATTACCTCTTTGCCACCTGCCAGAAACTTATCCGCATCTAAGACATAGACATCGCCCGAAGAGTTGAACGTAGTAAGGGTATAAGCGAGCCGGTTGGTCACCGGATGAAAACGCATCGTTGAAAATAAGCCCTCCGGAAGCTGGGATACGCGGGTATACATTTTCTTTTTTACCTGATAAATATACAGGGAAGAATAACCGTTTTCATTGCATTCGAACGCAACGAGATCTCCTTTGGCATTCAGCTCAAAACCTTCTGCATCCCAGGGAATCTTTCCGGAGATAACCGTTGATTTTTTTGCAGCGATATCGTAATACCTGAGGTGGGAAAATTCACTGCCTTCGTCGGAAACATACCATATCCCTTTCCCGTCCGGGGAGAAGGAGGCTTCGCCGATATTTATTTTTTCCTCGGAAGGAATCAGGTTGATCATTTTTTTTCCCACGAGGTCATAGAGGTATAGATGGGATTCATTCACGGAAACATAATTCTTCACAATCATCCACTTTTCATCCCTGGACCAGTCACTTATCCCCCAGCCTCCGCCTTCCACCTTCAGTACCAGTTCGGGCTCAACATCACGGTCGAGGTAATGTACATAGATATCCATATCCTTGCCGTTTCTGGCATTTCCTGTGTAGGCGAATTTGTCACCTTTGGTGCTCCATTTAAAACGCTCGTGCCTGGATTTGCCATCGGTAAGGGTCTGATACTGGTTCGTATTCAAATTCAGACGCAGAATCTGATAATTTTCATCGCCTCCTACATCCTTCATAAACAGCAGTTCATTTCTACGCGCATCAGGACAGGACATTCCGGTTCCAATGGGTTCTTTAAACCAGGTGATCTGTGTACGATCCTTCCCAGGACCTGCTACGTAATGCAGCTGTGCCACATCTGCAAACCGGGTGGAAATAATCATTCCTTTACCCCCGGGACCCCAGTCGCAGAAGACTGCTGAACGGACATTGGTGAATTTCGCCAGTTGCTCAAAGAGCGGATTGGGAATATCTGGAATGCCCTCCATTGCAAGGTTACCTATTTCTTTTCGCTGTTGCCCGAAGAATACTGCGGCGCACATCAGGAGTCCGGTAAGGATGTTCGTTTTCATTGATTGGGATTTGTAATCACTTTTTTAACAGACAAGCCATCCGGAGTGCAGAAAAGATATACTCCCGGAGTCAGCGGAGGCAACAGCAGTTTCCTGCCAGTAAGATCATGCCACGCGCCACCTGTTATGGTATTGCTTTTCGTATCACCCTCCATACCCAGTCCGCTGCCCCAGCGGCTGATATACTTCGAATAGACAGATCCGGCATAGGCGAAATAACCACCTACGTATAGTTCTCCCCCATAGGTTATCCACTTCCAGGTGTAACTGTTGGTGCCGCCATACATCGGAAGCCAGTTTACTCCATTGAATACTGCAACATAGTTAAGCTGGGTGCTGCCGGAATACATAAAATTTCCGCAGGCATACAGCTTTCCGTTAAAGGACCAAAGATCATTCACCCAGTCATCGAATCCGGCCGCGACAGCGGACCAGCCTGCGCCATTCCATTTCGCCACGCGAAGGGCGGGATTGCCGCCTGCACTCTGGAAATTTCCACCCGCATACAATTCACCGTTATGAACACCCAGGGCATCGCCCTCCCCACCCAATCCGCCCCCTACATCTACCCATGCATTTCCCGACCATGCAGCCATAAAGGCGAGAGGAGTAACTCCGCTGGAATCAAAATTTCCGCAGGCATACAACGTACTGTTCCATATAGTCATGTCGAGGACACCGTTATTAAAACCGTCTCCACAGGCGGACCATGTACTTCCGTTCCATCTGGCTACTCTGCTGACAGGCACCAATCCGGCGGAATCAAAATCTCCTCCTACATAGAGTTCACCATTAAAAACATGTAAACAAAAACCGAGGTAACTCAATCCACCGCCAACATCCGACCATGTAGAACCGTTCCATCGTGCGATATAGTTCACTTCCGTAGTTCCGCAATGAGTAAACAGGCCTGTGGCATACAGTTCGCCATTGTAATACTCCACATCCCTTACCAGTCCGTTCGTACCCGGTCCGAGTGCCTGCCAGTTGACTCCGTCCCAACGGGCAATATTATTTGCATTTCCGGTACCGGCAGTCATGAAATCTCCTGCTACATACATGAATGAAGAAACGGTATCGAGTGCAATTCCCAACACACCAATGCCTCCTCCCAGACTACCACCAACCGGATTCCAGACCTGCGCCTGAATTATGAACGGAAGCAAGACAAAAGGAATTACTTTACTTCGCATCCGGCTAATTTAATAATAAAACATTACTGATCCTGAGTATCGGAACTGCGAAAAAAATCAATTCGCTCAAGGTCCACGAGTAGAACACCCTTATAATAATGATCTATGATTTCTCTGACAGAATACCCCTGTTTTGACATTTCCATAGCACCCTCCTGGCACAGTCCTACTCCATGCCCGAACCCTCTGCCGTTTAAGAACACCTGACCACCCTGCAGACGCACAGAGAAGTAAGTAGACCTAAGCTTCCAGTCTTCACGTATCGTACGCAGAGGTATACAATTCCCATCTTCCATGAAATACTTTTTACGCACCGGCTGGTCAAAGTGCGTAAGCGCATACCACATGGCTGAATCATTTACCGCACAATAAAATTTCTTCTCGAAGTAGTCCAGCCATTCCTTCTCCGGAATCTTCCGTGTCCAACCGGCGCCTGGTTTTTTCAGGCAGAAGGTGTCCGGAACGGAAACCAGATAGGGAACTTGTTTATTCCAGACATCCTCTGCATTGGAAGTATGCCCTCCGCAATTTGAAAAGAACAACGTACTGATGAGTCTCACGGAATCATCTACGAGCACCTGGCCGGCTGTTTCGAAAACCGCCCTGGAAATGTCTTTCTGGTACGATTTCCCATTGTACACCTGGCAATGCACTTTATCGCAAAGATGAAACCCCTCTGCCTTATGCTTTTCAAGATTGCTGAGCGCATAGGTACGAATAATGATCGCTTTAAGCTTTTTGAATTCGTAAGGATTCACGGATCCCACCTCTGCCTGGATAACGCCTGGTATATAAAACTCCAGTGGAAGCTCATTGGTGAGAATGAGTGATCCGGCCGCTGCGGTGATCGTAAGGCTTCCGGGATAATGCCTGGCTTTTGTACCCCCGTCGGGACGGAGTTCAAAGCTTGCAGTACCAGAAGAGTCCGGGTGGACAGGAAAGATCTCAAAGTAGGATGATACCGATATGATTTTCCCCGCCTCAGACATCACGATGGAATCGCCCTGCACTTTCATCTGGAGATTCCTGTGAATAGTTGCAGTGAACAACTTGCCACCTTCTCCGGTAACCATGTAATTTGCGTTATTAGGACTGAATATGCAGAGCGGCATATCTCGGTTATAGAAGATACGCACAGAAACAACCTGTGAGAAAAGAGGGAGCGAAAAGGAGAAAAAAAGGATGAGTCCGATGGCAGCGAAGCGGATCACTTTGCGGTAATAATTGCGGCCGCACGCTCCGATGCTCCGGGTCCGCCCAGCTTTGCTGTAAGCTCAGCATATTTCCCGATCAGGCGATTGCGGTATTCCGGATTAAAGATGTTTCGCAATTCCCTGAGAAGATTTTCCGGATGAAGATCGGACTGAATCAGTTCCTTAACCACCTCCTCGTCCATCACCAGATTAACCAGAGAAATAAATTTCACTTTTACGATCTGCCGCGCGATAAAATAGGAAACAGGGTTTCCTTTATAACATACCACTTCAGGTACTCCGAAGAGTGCTGTTTCCAAAGTGGCTGTACCTGAGGTAACCAGTGCGGCATCTGCGTGTCTCAGCAGTTCATAGGTTTTTCCGTGAATGACCGGTACTTTTCCTCCTGTGATTTCATCATAAAATGCCGGAGGCATGGCCGGTGCGCCTGCAATCACATACCTGTATTCAGGAGCCCGCTTTGCCGCTTCCATCATGATGGGAAGCATGGTAGAAATTTCCTGTTTGCGGCTACCGGGCAATAATGCCACCAATGGCCGGGAATCGGGGGTGAGGGAAAGGGAGTCAGGCAACGTACCCCTGATCGCATCCAGCAGAGGATGTCCCACATAATTCACATCCATTCCGAAGCGGGCATACCATTCCTTCTCGAAAGGGAGAATCACAATCATTTTATCCACTGTCTCCTTTATAGCATGTACACGGGATGCCTTCCACGCCCACACCTGGGGAGAGATATAATAATAAACAGGAATGCCTTTTGATTTCAGGAATTTTGCGACCCGCAGATTGAAGCCCGGGTAGTCCACGAGAATCACTGCATCGGGCTTCCAGCTCAGAATATCCTTTTTACAAAATTCAATATTCGAAAGAATTGTCCGGAGATTGAGTAATACTTCGGTGAAGCCCATGAACGCCAACTCGCGGATATGTTTCACCACCTGTGCGCCGGAATCCGCAAGAAGGTCTCCTCCCCATGCCCGGAAAGAGGCTCCGGGGTCTTTTCGCAGAATTTCACGAACCAGGTTGGAGGCATGGAGGTCCCCTGACGCTTCACCTGCTATGACGTAATATTTCAATCAGCGGATCACTTTGAGGTAAACGATCAGAAAAGCGAAAAGGAAGGTGGCCGCAATGATCCCTTTGGCTGCCTTGTCCATTTTTGTCCAGTAAAACGTGAAGAATAATCCGAGGTTCAGTATCACACAGAGGGAGATTCTCGGACTCAGTGTTCCCTCACGGGACAGGTGGTCGGCAAAACGCTCCAACCCCATCTGGCCATATTGTATCCAATGGTAGACGGAGAATAAAAGAACAGGACCTGCGATACCGCAGGTTAACCCGAACCATAATCTATCAAGTTTTGCTTTCACAATTCCCAGTTGTTGAGGTGCTGGAATGCTTTATGCATGGTCATATCAAAATGTACCGGTACCACCGCAACGTATCCATTATCGCAAGCCCATACATCGGTATCTTCCTTCCCTTTTTCGAGGTTCAAAAAACTACCGGTTAGCCAGAAATACGGAACGCCGGACGGATCTTTTCTTTCATCAAGCTCCTCTATCCAATAACCGTGCGTTTGCCGGCAAAATCGGATGCCGCGTATATCCTCTGCTCCAATGGCAGGGATATTGACATTCAGGCAACATCCTGCAGGTAGCCCGTAACGCAATACGTTGCCGGCGATCTTTGTTACAATCGGTGAACAGGCGCTGAAATCCGCGTCAATGGAGTGATCACAGAGCGAGAACCCAACAGAAGGAATGCCTTCGATCGCACCTTCCATTGCAGCAGACAAGGTGCCAGAATAAATCACCGAAATAGAAAGATTCGAGCCGTGATTGATCCCCGAAACAACGAGGTCGGGTTTGCGGGGAAGAATCTTGTTAATGGCCAGTTTCACACAATCCACTGGTGTTCCTGTTGAAGAGTATTCCTTTTCCAGGCCATGGTACTTCTCTTTACGGAGCCGGATGGTATGATTGATTGTAATGGCATGTCCCATTCCGCTTTGAGGCTTATCCGGTGCGATCACCACAACATCGCCCAGCTCCCTCATAGCCTTCACCAGAACACCAATACCGGGAGCAGTGATCCCGTCATCATTCGTTACGAGGATAAGTGGCTTCTTTTCAGTCATCTATCTGCAAAATTAGCAAGAAGAGGTGTCACTTTTACATTGCCACCTGCCATTTATGCACAAACAGGGGTCAAAAGCAGAAAGGCACAGGATTTGACATAATGAAATATCTTTAAAAAAACGACCTATGTTAATGTTTGACCCTGTTCTGCTGATAATCACTATAGTATTTGCCGTTATCGGCTTTATCATCAGCGGAACCCTGAAGTCCAAATTCGCCAAATACTCCCGAACACCTATGCGGTCGGGGCTTAGCGGAAAGGAAGTAGCTGAAAAAATGCTTCGCGACAACAATGTTCACGATGTAAAAGTAATTTCTGTTGAAGGCCAGCTCACGGATCATTACAATCCGAAGAACCGCACGGTAAATCTCAGTCGTTCTGTATACGAAGGGCGCCATATAGCGGCCGCTGCGGTTGCTGCCCACGAATGCGGACACGCGGTTCAGCATGCTCAAAGCTATGCGTGGCTGCAAATGCGTTCAGCCCTGGTTCCGGTTGTTCAGATCGGGACCACTTTATTGAACTTCGTGATCTTTGCGGTTATGATCGCTGCATTTGCCTTACCTGCCCTTTCCAACATTGGTCTGCTTATCATGATCATTGCACAGGCTCTTATTACCCTTTTTACGCTGGTTACATTACCCGTAGAAATTGATGCAAGTCAGCGGGCGCTGATATGGCTTCAGAGTAGTCGCATTTCGGCCGGAGAAGAGCAAGGTCAGGCGAAAGATGCCCTTACCTGGGCCGGCCTTACCTACCTGGCAGCCGCACTGGGTGCGTTGGTGACCCTGCTATATTTAGTTTTGCAATTTACGGGGAGACGGGATAACTAGTTGATTTTCTGACACATAAATAATTTGGTATTTCATTAAGAAGCCCGGAGTAATTCTCCGGGCTTCTTAATTTTACAAGAATATGGAAAGGGCTCTCAACCTGCATCCATCTCTAAAACACACCACTATGAAAAACAAATTTCTGCTTGGGATTTTCCTTCAGGCGTTGACCATTCCTGCGTTTTACTCACAGGAAAAAAAAGTTAAACACGACATTAAGGAGGTAACCGTTTTTCTCGCAGGCGCACAGGTAACGCACGCAGGAAATGTAACGGTTACCGCTGGAAAGAACGAATTTGTATTTGATGATCTTTCGCACTCCATTGATGTGAATTCTATTCAGGCAAAAGGTGAGGGAGATTTTACCATTCTCAGTGTTTCACACCGGATCAATTACCTGAATCCTGATTTTAAGACAAAGGAAGTGAAGACCATGCAGGACAGCCTGGAGAGCATGCAGATGAAGCTGGACATGAACCGCGCGATCCGCGGAGTTTATGAGAGTGAGCAGTCCCTGCTACTGGAGAACAAAAAAATCGGCGGTGCCAACACGGGCGTATCTGCAGCGGAACTGGAGAAAACGGCGAATTTGCTGCGCACCCGCCTCATCGAGATCCAGATGAAGATCCAGGAATTGCGCATCAAGGAAAAGAAGCTCAATGAGCAGATATCCAAACTAAGTTCTCAGCTCAATGAGATGAATGCACATAAGAACCGGACCAGCGGGGAAGTGATTGTAACCGTGAACGCCCGGCAGGCCGCCAGCGGCAAACTCAGTGTTAGTTTTCTGACCCCTCAGGCGGGATGGATTCCCAGCTACGACATCCGTGCCATTGACAACTCTTCGCCCATTAAGCTGGATTACCGTGCGAATGTTTGGCAGAATTCCGGCAGCGACTGGAATGATGTTAAGCTGTTGCTCAGCACAGGGAACCCGACGATCAGCGGAACGGCGCCCACGCTTATGCCCTGGTGGCTGACGTACTATGTGGCACAGTATAAGAACCAGCCAAGCAGCGTGAATTACGGATATATGAACAGCATGCCTCCTTCAACCGTAACGATGGACGGGGAAGGAGCCATCAATGAAGAACCAGCTCCGCCTCCGGTTCCCAGCCTCACCACGAGTTCCTTCACCCAGATGAATGAAAGCGCAGTGAATACCGTGTTCGACATTTCCATACCGTACACCATCCGAAGCGACTCAAAAAAATATTCCGTGGAGGTTCAATCCTTCAGCATTCCGGCACAATACCGGTATTTCTGCGCGCCGAAAATGGACCGTGATGCATTTCTACTTGCTAAAATCACCGGGTGGGACAAATTAAACCTGCTCAGTGGAGAAGCAAACGTGTTTTATGAAGGCATGTATGTGGGAAAGAGTTACATCAATACACGTTCTACCTCCGACACCTTATCGTTATCACTCGGACGCGACAAAAACGTGGTAGTAACAAGGATCAAGGTAGGAGAACTTTGTGAGAAGAAAGTGATCGGCAATCAGAAGAAAGAGACGCTCGTATTTGAGATCAATGTAAGAAACAAGAAGAAGCAGGAAATTGAAATTGATATCGAAGATCAGTATCCCCTCTCCTCCATCAAAGAAATAGAGATTGAGTTGCTGGAGAGTTCCGGTGCCAAGGTGGATCCGGTGAGCGGAAAGATATCCTGGAAATATAAAATGCCAGGCGGCGACACAAAGAAAATGAAGTTCAGTTTCTCCGTAAAATTTCCAAAAGATAAGGTACTCGGAAATCTTTAAGCCGGGCGGCGCCGGAATTCAGAACAAAGAATACCGGCAGCAACCGCTGCATTCAGAGATTCTGCCCCGGAACTTCCAGGGTGCAGGTGAGCGAAGGAAGGGATGGAAAGTCGGCGTGTGATGTGTGTACACACGGCTTCTGATATCCCCTTCCCTTCGTTCCCGATGAGGAGCAATGCGGAGGCAGGAAGATCAGCAGTATAAACACTTTCCCCTTCCATAAAGGTTCCGGCTACCACCACGTCTGCCGGGAGGGCGGGGATGAACTCCAGCAAGTTCCTGTAATGCAACTTCACACGTGCAATGGAACCCATGGTAGCCTGCACCGCTTTGGGATTGTACAAATCCACCGTTTCCTGTGAACAAATAACATGTTCCACACCAAACCAATCCGCAATTCGCAGTAAAGTACCGAGGTTACCCGGATCCCGGATATCGTCCAGCGCAATGGTCAGCTTCCCGGAAAGCGCAGTGGTATCCAGCCGGTGCTCCGGGATGGAGCAAACAGCCAGCACACCGGAGGGGGTATGAAGAGAAGATATGCGCCCCATTTCCCTGGCGGTAATACGGATGACCGCCGTATCGTGGGAAAAAAGGGAATGTTGAAAATTGACGCTGGAATAGATCTCCTTCACCCCTATGCCACTGCTCAGCAGATCATGAACCATTTTCTCGCCTTCGGCAACAAAACAACGATGCTCATCACGAAACTTCTTCTGCTGAAGAGAACGAATAAAGGAGGCTTGATTTTTGCTTAGCAAGGGACGAGTTTTCGGGTTACTTTTGTACGTCAGCCCCCAAAGCTAATAAATTTCAAGTCATTGGCCCTCCGAAGGTTATATCTCATACGGATCTGCTTTCCGGTAGTTTTGCTCTTTTTTGCCTGCAGCCCTGTCAAGAAAGTGAAAGACGGGGAGTTTCTGCTGACTAAAAATGAGATCGTGGAAGTGGACGCGAAGCTACTGGAACTGAAGGGAGACATTGACCTGGACGAGATTGAAGCCTACATCCGTCAAAAACCCAATCGCAAGGTGCTCCGCCTGCGAATGCACCTGGGCGTTTACAACAGCATAAATGAAGACCGGCTGAAGAAGAAAAAGACCCGCCGTGAAACCCGTTTTGCCAGAAAGGACAAACGTCGCCAGAAGCGGCATAACAAATATGTAGCGAGAAAAATAAAAAAGGGCAAGCCGTATAAACCGTTCAGTCCCATGAACCGCAATCGCAGAACCTTTCGGGAATGGGTCATGGACATCGGTGAGGCCCCGGTGATCTACGATTCGCTTCTGGCTCATAAATCAGCACGCCAGATCCGGATGTACCTGCAGAACAAAGGTTTTTTTAACGCCGTAGTCAGGGACAGTGTGGTGATGAAAAGAAAACGTGCCCAGGTTTACTATATTATTGATCACAAAAAGCCGTATCAGGTACGCAAGGTTTCGTACGAAATCACTGATCCGCTGCTCGCCTATTATGTTTACCAGGATACGGCGAATCGTCAGATTATCCCCGGCAGGAATTACGATGTTGACAAGATTACCTCCGAGCGCGAAAGAATCACCCGCCACCTGAAAAATAACGGCTATTACTACTTCGTAAAAGAATATATCTTTTTTGAGATAGACAGTACTCTGGGAAGCCGAAGTGTGGATATTACCATACTGATCAAGAGCCGGGAGATGCCCGTCACCGGTCAACCTGATTCCATCCGGGTGCTGGATCACCTCCGGTACAGGATAGGAAACATTTTTATTCACCCGGATTTTAATCCCAAGATGAAGGGTATGGTTCCACAGGACAGCAGTAACTATAAAGGCATTTTTATTGTCTGCCATCAAACACCTAAATTCCATGACCGGATTCTGGCAGACGCCGTAATGTTTCACAGCGGAGAATACTACCAGAGTGTGCTGGCCGATGCCACTTATCAGCGGTTTTCGGAATTAAAATCTTTTAAGTTTATCAATGTTTCCTTCCGGGAAGCAGGTGCGGGCGTTCTGGACGCATACATTTATCTGACTCCCGTGGTAAAACAATCATTCTCCATTGAAACCGAAGGGACGAACACAGGAGGAAATCTTGGAATATCGGGAAGTTTTATTTATCAAAACAGGAATGTCTTCAAAGGAGCTGAGGTCTTTGAAATAAAACTGAAAGGCGGACTGGAGATTCAGCAATCGGATCCCGGGAATGATGAAAATTCCGCCATCGTCTCGAATAGTTTTATTCCTTTCAATACATTGGAATTCGGACCGGAGCTGAATCTGCATGTACCGCGTTTTCTCTCGCCGGTGAAATTCAAAATGTCGCGACTGGCCAATCCGCACACAACCTTCACCGTTAGCATGAATGTGCAGAAGCGTCCGAGCTTTTCCCGCACCGCCGTCAGCGGGTCGCTCAATTATACCTGGAAGGAAAATGTATTCAAACGGCATACCGTATATCCCGTTGAGCTCAATCTGATCAGTATTGATCCCTACCCCGAATTTGAGGACTATCTGAACAACAGCCAGGATCCATTTGTAGTATACCGCTACTCTGACCATACAATACTCGGGGGACGGTACGCATTTGTTTACAATAATCAGACGGCAGGATCGCGCAAAGGATTCTGGTATTTCCGTGGTGGTGCTGAAGCGGCAGGAAATTTACTCCGGGGTGTTTTCAACCTGGTAGATCAGTTTGTTCAGGAACTACCGACCGAGGAAGGCGGTTATTTACTTAATGGCTCACGGTTCTCACAGTACCTGCGGTGTGAAGCAGATCTCCGTTATTACAAATCGCTCACTGAGATGAGTAAACTGGTACTGCGTGCGTTTGTTGGGGTGGGAAAGCCACTCCATAACCTGCGTGAACTCCCCTTTGAAAAAAGTTTCTTCGCCGGAGGACCCAACTCTATACGAGGCTGGAAAGCCCGCACGATTGGCCCTGGTTCATATTACCGTACCGGCATCAGCACCTTCGACCAGGTGGGAGACAATCAGATCGAGCTGAATTTTGAGTACCGCTTTAATCTGGTGAAAGTGGTGCATGCCGCTTTCTTTACCGATGCGGGAAATATCTGGATGAGACGGGATTTTGAAGACCGCGACGGTGAAGATATCACCGTAAAGAGGGCGTACAAGGAACTGGCTATCGGTTCAGGATTCGGACTGCGTCTGGATTTCAGCTTCTTTGTCATCCGACTGGACCTGGGAATTAAAATGCATGACCCGATCTTCTCCGAAGGGGACCGGTGGGTGGTACAGCACCTGTTCGACAAAGAATGGAAAACTAACTGGACACCCAGCACGGGCGTTCAGGAAACTGGAAAATATCCCTTTTATAATTTCAATTTCGGGATTGGATATCCCTTCTAAACATCCACTCTACCTTCCCTGCAAAGCAAAATACTCCTCTCTCTTTTTTTGAAGCCATTCCGAAGCCTCTGCGAAGGTCCGAAACAAGTAAGTAGGTGCCGGCGGCCGGTTTATTTTAATAAAAAAATTACTGATCATTCTGGTAGCAAGGCTATTCGTAACTATCGCTTTGGCGATGGCATTCCGGTTGACTTCGATTGTTGCGGAAAACTCCCGCCCTTCTTTCGAAATATTATTATACTCTCCCGATTCGAAGATCAACGTATACGGCTGGTCCCCGACAAGGCGGAGTTTGGCCTCATGCATGGCTTTCATATCCTCCAGCTCCAGATGATGGTGCTCTTTTAGCCGTATATGCACATGCCCCTCGGGGGACAATCGCACTATCGCTTTTTCGAGAGAAATTACTTCCCGGGAGTTGGGCTGCATCTCTGCCAGATCTAATCAAGTATCACTTTGAGCATATTCATTTTCTCTCCGGCGATGATTCTCAGCAAATAGACACCGCGGGGAAGAGCACTAAGGTCCAGACGTGCTTTTTCACCTTCGAAATGCTCCTGCAGGATGGTTCGCCCGAAAAGATCTATCAGCTCCAACCGGACAGGAAGTTGAATTCCGTCTGTGCCGGCTACCTCTACTATCCCGGTTGTGGGGTTGGGATAAACTGAAAATCCGGCAAGGGGGGAGATTTCCTCCATCGCTGTAGTGGATCCGCAATTAAGTGCGATAAGCTGGGCGCCAGTGACCCAGCCTGTAGAACTGCATCCTGAAAGTGCTGCCACTTTATTTCCGGTAGGTCCGGGAGGAGCCTGTAATTCATCTGCAATTTCCAGATTTTCGTTCCCCCAGGGGTGATTGCCTGTAGTTCCTACATCTACACGCTCCGTCATCGAATTCGGGGGAACAATATTGTTCAAAGAGTTATTCACGCTGCAAAAGAAAATTCCGACCAATCGCTTATTCGGGGAGGAGGTGAAAACACCATTCGCTACAATATTTGCGCAGGCATCCTGCGCACCGTAACTACTGAACACATCAATGGGATTGGCTGTATTCACTCCGCTGTAAGCAACAATACATCCTACCAGATACTGTGAAGCATTTCCTGTGAAAATGTGGGTTACGGGTTCCGAAGGACCGGCAATCTTGTAGAAAGTAACAAGTTGCGGCGTGGTATTGCCTGAGCCACATCCTGATCCGGTGTTAATAGTGCTGGCCAGCAATGTCCATCCCACCGGTGCGGTGATGACGCTGCCATTGCACCACCCCATATGAATGGCGGCAATCATCAGGTCATTTTGGACCACTGCCGTTGGCTTTGTTAAGGTGACGACATTTGAATTCCCTATGGCGGAAGTGGCACCAACGAAAGCGCATTGTGCGCTGATTGTAAGGACCAGGAATAGTGATGCGGAAAAAAGTGTAAAGTGTTTTTTCATGAAAGAGCAGTTTTCTTAGAGATCTAATATGGGTTAAATATATGAAATTATAGTAAAACGATTCAGGAGTCAACGGTCAGTCCGTCCCATGCCAGCTGGATATGCGCGGGTAGTTCCCTGTTCACCTCTTCGTGCAATCCCATCTGGTGCGAGATGTGAGTAAAATACGTCCGCTCTGCCCTGAGATCTTCAGCCAATGCCACCGCTTCATCCAGCGTAAAATGGGAAATGTGCTTTTCCCGCCTGAGGGCGTTTAAAACCAACACCTTGGCTCCACGTATCAGTTTTCGTGATGCCTCGGGGATGTGATTTGCATCTGTTATATAAACAATATCAGCAACACGAAAACCCAGTACAGGCAGCCGGTAATGTAACACGGGAATCGGTGTCAATGGAATATCATCGATAAAGAACCGGAGGCCGGAATGAATCGTGTGCAGATTTATCTTTGGGATTCCCGGGTAATCGCTTCCATCAAAGACGTACGCGAATTCCCGTCGCAGTGCGTCCTGTACCAGCGGCTCCGCAAACACATCCACCGCGGCACCTGAAGTAAAATTAAAGGCGCGCACATCATCCATTCCGGCAATATGATCCTTGTGAGCGTGCGTAAACACCACCGCAGCAATCTGTTTTACACGTTCCCGTAACATTTGCTGCCGGAAATCAGGACCCGTATCAATAACGATATTTCTTCCTCCCACTGTAAACATCACGGAAGAGCGCAGTCGCTTGTCTCTGGGATCTGCCGAAGAACATATCCGGCACGGACATGAAACCACAGGAACTCCCTGCGATGTGCCGGTACCCAGGAATGTAAGGCGAACATTCATTGCTTTTTCCAATTCCTGTATATTTCCTGCTGCTTCGGCCGGTTTTCCGGAACAGAGCGCAGGGACTCACAGGCATTCAGCCTCTGATGAAGATCCGCTGGTAAACCCTGGTAAAGTCCGGTCCCTTTCGTCTTCCAGGCTAACATCTCCTCAGATACATCCTTGATAATCTTACCTGGATTACCTACAACGATTTTACGTGCAGGAATCTTCATTCCTTCAGGAATCAATGTTAGGGCTCCAATAATACTGCTCTCTCCTACTTCCGCGTGATCCATGATCACAGCGTTCATACCTATCAAAGTATTTTTACAAAGATTGGCTCCGTGAATAACCGCGCCATGCCCAACATGTGCTCCTTCACGCAGATAAACAGTAATACCCGGAAACATATGCACGGTACAATTCTCCTGTATATTACAACCGTCTTCTATTACAATTTCTCCCCAGTCGCCGCGGATTGCAGCACCGGGTCCTACGTATACATTTTTACCAATAATAACATTTCCGGTAACACATGCCTGAGGATGCACGAATGACGATTCGTGGACCACGGGTATATATCCGTTAAAGGAGTAGATCACAGAGTATCAGTTGGTTTTAATAAAGATATGTACCCTGTTCCCACATGAAACAAAATAGAACCCCGGTGGAATCAGAGAAATATCCAATGAGGTAAGCGGGCTCTGCAGATCCCTTTCCAACACCACCCTGCCGGCCGGGTCCAGGATTTGCAGGTGTTCTGCGCCGCTAAATCCCTTCAGCAGAACAAACAGATTTTCATCCGCTGGATTCGGAAAAATAAACATACCCGGATCCTTCACCTCTTCCTGGTTTGTAACCAGCATGCCGGCCAGACAAAAATCCGGAATGCCATACCCTTTCAGTGAATCGGGACTGAGGTACTGGGAGGAACTGGCCCAGATTGCAGAGCGGATTTGCATATTGGTGAATGAGGGGCGGTATTGCCACAGGCAGGCCGCTGCACCGGCGCAGATCGGCGTTGAAAAACTGGTACCGTTAGCGGTAGTAAGGTTTCCGCCCGAATTTACAACTACAGCGCTGACCCCCTGGGCACAGATGTCGGGTTTAACTTGTCCGTCTGCGCTGGGGCCACGGGAGCTGAATGAAGCCAGGTTTCCGCTTCCGTTCACGGCACCCACAGCAAAAGCAGAATCTGCATCGGATGGCGTTCCGATACGCAGCCAGGCGGTTTGTCCGGAATTACCGGCGCAGCAAAATGTGAGCATCCCCACCCGTGCGGTAAAATTGGCAGCTCGTGCACAGATGGTTGTTTGACCATCCATATCCAAAAAAGTGTGGTTTTGAGATGCATCATCGAATTGTGTGTAATAAAGTGATGTACAGATAATATCTGCACCGGCACTGTCCGCATATTCTGCCCCCGCCACCCAATTGTCCTCCTCCACAAGATATTCCGTTACGGCATCCTCCGTTCTGATAAGATAATATTCTGCTTTGGGTGCTGTGCCGACAATCTGGTTATTCACAAAGGCAGCCATACAAGAGAGTACCATCGTACCGTGTCCGCCTACCGAATACACATTGCCGCCAGGGTTTGCAAAATCTTTGGTACCCAGTATCTGATTATTGATTCGTATGCTGTCGAATGCAGCAATCGTATTCACATTCATAAAACCATCGTCAAGCACCGCAATACGCATGCCCTCTCCATGATAACCCATGTTATGAAGGCAAACACCATTCACCTGATTGATCTGGTTGTAAGAACTGCCATAGTTATAAGCCATAGGCACAGGGGGCAGTTCCGGTGCTGACCGCAATGTACCATTGAAATCCAGCTCACTGAATCCATCATCTCTCCTCATCCTAAAAACAGGATTTACGCCTGACACAAAAGGGAGTGCCGCAATTGCAGTGAGCGCTCCAGCATCAGAAGTGGTAATGGAAATGGCGTTGAACCAGCGTGAAGTGTAGTTGAGCGTTACCGCGCCGGTGGCTAACACCTGAGTAACATAAGAAGGATTAACCGGAAGGTCGTCGGCCGTGACAGGAATACCCTGGTTCGCTCTTCGCTGAATGGACCTCAGCGATAAAAAGGCGGAAGGATTAGAAATAGAATAAGGAGTTCCGGCTTTATCAGTAAAGGTAACCCAGAATTTGGTAGCGGCTTCACTGATCACAGGAAGCAGTAAACAAAGAAATATAATTCGTCTCATAACTGTTTGTTTTCTTCGACAAATAATACGGCCGCCATATGGCGGCAAAACCCTGTGACACCACAGGTACAAAACATATCGGTTAACGTGTTTTCGGTTCTGCGAAAACTCACCTCCTGCGGGCAGGGTTCATTCACCACAACAGTAAATAATCCGGGCAAAATTTCCTTTTCCGTTTTCACCCAACCATTCTTGAAGTAGATATATCCCCATTCCAGTAAATGCTCCGGAAGTATATTCCGGAAATTTCCGGAAGAAAGCGGATCCAATACCTTCATCTCCCTTGTCATTCTGCATTTTCAATTACTACAGCGTAACCCTGCCCTACGCCAATGCACATCGTGGCCAGGGCATATCGTTTATTCCTCTCCTTAAGTTCCATTGCAGCGGAAAGAAGTATCCGTGTGCCGGACATACCCAAAGGATGACCCAGTGCAATGGCTCCGCCATTCACATTGATCCTGTTGTCCTGGTCTTTTAATCCCCACGCTCTGGTACAGGCCAGAGCCTGAGCAGCAAAGGCTTCATTCAGTTCAATAATATCCATCTGGGCCATGGTAAGTCCTGCTCTTTTCAGTGCAAGATAAGATGCCTCCACGGGACCAATACCCATGAACTTAGGCTCCACTCCCACTGCACCGGACGAGATGACACGTGCCATTGGTTTAAGCCCGTATTTTTTTACCGCGCTGCCCGATGCCAGAAGTAAAGCGGCTGCACCGTCATTAAGTCCGGAAGAATTGCCCGCTGTAACAGATCCGTCCTTTTTGAACGCAGGTCTGAGTAAGGACAGTGCCTGTACTGTGGTTTTTTCTTTAATAAATTCGTCTCTGGAGAAAACAATAGGATCTCCCTTTCTTTGCGGGACTGAAACAGGAATAATTTCTTTCTGCAGCCGGCCGAAGTTCTGAGCTTTTACAGCCTTCTCCTGAGACCATGCGGCGAAAGCATCCTGATCCTGACGTGCGATATTATCTCTCATGCAAAGATTCTCCGCGGTATCACCCATACCGTCCACCCCATAGATTTCCTTCATTTTAGGATTGATGAATCTCCATCCGAAGGAGGAGTCAAACATTTGCTGATCGCGTCCGTACGCAGATGCAGATTTAGATATCACCCAGGGGCCCCTTGTCATATTCTCGACACCTCCGGCAACGGCCAGTTCGGCCTCTCCTACCTTTATCATCCGTGATGCATCCATTGCCGCCGCCATGCCTGAAGCACAAAGCCGGTTCACAGTTTGACCCGGTACGGTATGCGGATAACCTGCCAGTAGCAAAGCCATACGTGCAACGTTCCTGTTATCCTCTCCTGCCTGGTTGGCGCATCCCATAATAACATCAGAAATACAGGAAGGATCCAGGCCCGGATTCCGGCGAAGGAGGCCGGCCAACACATGCGCCGCCAGATCGTCCGTTCTTACCGCAGCAAGCGCACCTCCAAGATTTCCGATGGGAGTGCGAACACCATTTATGATAAACGTTTCTTCCATAGATTCATTTTTCCTCAAACCATTCTTTAGATGTAATATAAACCGTTCCCCTGAAAAGTGCAATCGCTTCATTCCGTGAGTCGGTGATCCTGATCAGATAAACACCGAACTTGTTTGTCCGGCTCAATTCCTCAGTAGTAGCGGTAATCAATTCTCCCTCCTTCAGGCTTTTGGTATGAGTTATGGAAGTTTCCACTGACACTGATTTCCTTCCGTGAGAATTGGAAGCGAAGGCCAGCGCAGAATCGGCCAGACAATAAGTGATGCCTCCGTGTGCGATGGCAAAAGCATTCAGCATTTCCTTTCTGACTTTCATCCGCAGTACACATGTACCTGGATCAACGGAAACACATTCGATTCCCAGCCACCGACTGAACGGATCATTTTCGAACATGGCTGAAACCACTCTGCCGGCAAGATCCTTATTGTTCATGAGAAAAATTTCTTTCGTTCAGCTGTCATAATCTTCAGCAGGAGAGAAGGCCGGTAGCGCTCCTCACCATACGCTTCATGCAGTGTACGCAGCTGACGGCAAACTGCATCTGCACCGAGCTCGTCGCACCAGTGGAGAAGACCCTTGGGGTAATTCACTCCTTTGGTCATCGCCAGTTCAATATCATCCTTCGACGCCAATCCGGAATAAAGCGCTTCAGCGGCCTCATTGATCAGCATCACAATGACCCTGTCCGCTATGCGTCTCCCCAATTCAGGATCCGTGTCCGGCTGCGGGCGGTCGGAACCCGACGCATAATTATAATATCCCCTTCCGGATTTCTTTCCATACAAACCCGCTTCGAATAATCTCTTCTGTGTAACAGATGGTTTAAATCTGGGCTCATAAAAGAATTGCGTCCACACACTTTCCGTGACTCTGAAATTAATGTCGTTACCAATAAAATCCATCAGTTCAAATGGTCCCATCCTGAAACCTCCAAACGTTTTCATTGCATAATCAACCGTTGCCACAGAGGCAATACCTTCCTCAAGGATGCGGATACTCTCTCCGTAAAAACTGCGGGCCACACGGTTCACGATGAATCCCGGCATATCTTTGGCCAGTACAGGAATTTTATTCCATTTTTTCATCAGTTCTATACAAAGGGAAGATAGATTTTCCACCGTCAGTATTCCCGGGATCACTTCTACGAGGGGCATTACGGGGGCCGGGTTAAAAAAGTGAAGGCCGATCACCCGTTCTTTCACCACACAAGCCGATGAAATCCCGGCAATAGAAAAAGAACTTGTATTGGTAGCAAGGATACACTGCCTGGCAACCACGGCTTCCAGTTCACGAAAGACCTGATGCTTCACCCCTATATCCTCCACTACCGCTTCAATGATCAGGTCACAGGAGGCGAGATCCTTCAGAGAACTAACCGGAAAAATTCTTTTCAGGATAATATCCGCATCCCCCGCCGGCAGCCGACCTTTTTCTACCTGTGCTTTAAAGGCTTCGAAGAGATTCATGCCGGCACGCTGAAGTGCCTCCTTGTTACTGTCGAACAGGAATACTTCCTCGCCGGCTTCCGCCGCTACGCGGGCAATCCCGCTGCCCATTGCCCCCGATCCAACGATTCCTACTTTCATATTATTCCCCTTTGAACATTGGTTTCCGCTTTTCTAAAAAGGCCTGTACGCCTTCGTTGAAATCAAAACTTTCCGAGGCTTCCACCTGCATACGTCCTTCCTCTGCGATTTGGGTGAAAAAATCATTAGTCATGGATCGATTCAGAAGTTTTTTTGTGAGTGCGAGACCTTTCGTGGGCCGGGAGGCCAATACGTGTGCCAGTTCATCAAAGCCACTGGCAAACCGCTCCTCCGGAAAAACTTTATAGATCATCCCCGCATGAAGTGCTTCTTCGGCAGAGATTTTATCCGCCAGCATCATCTGTGCCGATGCTCTTCCGAAACCGATAAGACGCGGCAAAAAGTAAGTTCCCCCGCTGTCCGGCACCAGACCAATACTGCTGAAGGCCTGAATAAAGGAAGCAGATGACGAGGCCACAACGACATCGCAGCAGAGGGCGATATTTGCCCCTGCTCCCGCGGCTACTCCGTTCACTGCTGCAATTACCGGTTTAGCGATCTCCCTGATTAATGACACCATTGGATTGTAATGTTCTTCCACGATCTTCTTCAGCCCAGGTCCTTTGGGATCCATGGCCTCTGCAAGATCCTGGCCTGCACAAAAAGCCTTCCCGCTGCCTGTGATGCAAACAGCCCGAATCGCTTTGTCGGAAGCAGCCGCATCCATTGCCTTCTGAAAAGCAAGTGCCATTTCCCTGTTAAAACTGTTGAATTTATCCGGGCGGTTCAGGGTAATCTTCATAACGGGCCCGGACTTTTCTGTTAATATGCTGGACATACGTTTATTTCAGGGAAGTTAATGATATAAAGAGACAATGTTCCGGTACCGGTTCAAAATACCCCATTAAGGTACCAAAAAAAGCAGGGTGATATGCTGAAAAATAGGGCAGGAAATTCTCCCGGCGCTCCATGGGTACCCCACCGGGAAACAGGCTTTCCTTCAGGCTTCTCAGGCGGTTCACTGTCACTTCTTCTTTCTGTTTAAGCGCCCTTAACATCCGGCCCTCTATCTGATCCAGTGATTTTTGCATTTTAACGGTTTCTGCTGCCACGGAGGCTTTCAGGGTGGCGTCGGCTGTACCGGCAAGCAATGCCACCTCTTCCATAAGTTTCTCCAACGCTTTCCGGTAAGAGGAAAGATCGGGCGTGTCCATTTTTCTCCGTATCAGGTCGTCCAGGGGCCGTAGCAGATCCGCCGCTTCCAATCCTGCCGCACGAACATGACCCAACTGCTTTTCTGAAAGAAGAAAAAAACTATTTCGTAAAATGAGTGCGGGAATATTGCATTCAAACGACTTCAGCAGTTCACCGAACTGCAACCAGTAGGCCACTTCGCCGGGGCCACCTATGTAAGCAATGTTTGGCAGAATGTGCTGCTGATAAACAGCCCGAAGCGCAACATTCGGAGAAAAGCGCTCCGGATTTTTCTCCAGCTCATTCAGCAATTCCTGCTCAGTCCAGGAGACGTCACCGGCATGAAACCGTTCGCCCTCCCGGCGCAAACGTTCCCGTGAAGCCGGCTTCATGTAAAAAATATTAATCTCCCGGGGATTTACTGCGGGCTCATATCCGAGTTGGCGGAGGCGGGAATTGGTCTCCGACAAAGATCGATACACCTGCCCCCCGGTAATCTCTTTGCGGAATTGTTCCCGAAAGTATGATTTCAACCGTGAATCGGCAGGATCAAGAATAATCAGCCCGAAATCTCCGAAAAGCTCATTTATAAATGAACGTGTGGCATCTCCCAGACTCCTTCCGTCTGTATAATGCCTTTTCAGGATTTCACCAACAGATGGTCCGCATAGCGCTTCAACTTCCCTGATCACATTGTCAATAGAATGAAGTGCAATTTTTCCGGCGGGTCCGGTTCCCGAATTTTCCCAGCGTATTTCTTTATCGCCGATGTAAACATGATCGATCTCCGCCACATCGTGATCCTCGGTATGCATCCAGAAAACAGGAACTACTGACAGAGCATTTTCCCGAAGATGTGCTGCCAGCCGGAGGAGATTGAGGAGTTTTCCGGGTAAATACAAGGGGCCTGAAAAAAGGCAACACTGGTGCCCCGTACAAACGGTATAGGTCGAATCCGATTCCAGCAGGGAAATATTTTTTTCGGTTGCGTGAGAAACAGGAAGTCCCCTGTATTGTTCCCGGATCACACGCACGAGTGTTTCTCTAACCTCCGCCGGCAATCTGCAGCGCGAGGCGATCTCTTTCCATTGCGCCATACTGCCTGTAGACGGGAACAGACCGGATATGGTGCGGTCTCCCTTCAGATAGGCTGCGGTAAGCCCCGGCAATGAAGGCATGTAGGATAACAGAGGATAGGCGCCCAGGGAAGGCATCTTGCAAAGTTAGAAGAAATAGGGACTGGCTGTCAGGCCGCAGCGATCTCGGCCTTTTCTGCTTTGGTGAATTCAAACGGAAGGCGTACCATATAGGCGTAATCGCGTCCAGCTCCGAGGATATATGCGTCTGAATAGATCCATGAAATCCTGACATCATGACCGCGCTCCTTCATCTCCATCAGCTTATACATTAGGAAAAGGAAGGATTTGGAGGATGATATATTAAAGAATTCCAAGTGAAACGTCACATGCGTGCTTACATGCGGAGACTTCGAATACTCGTTGATCCAGACCATCAGTCGTTCAAAAAATAATTTTCCGTTTTCCGGGACTGATTTACCCTTGATCAAAAGCTCTCCCGTAGCAGGATTAAAATCTACCAGAGGTAGTCCGGAGCTTGCTTCTATATGCAGTCGTTCCATAGATAACTTACGGGATTGAAGGTAGCTCAGCACCCTCACGGATTCAAATATTTTAGACCATTGCAATTAAAAACAAGGCGAATGCTTCATCATCATGGACGAATTGCATAATGCGCTGGTTTTCACACATTTAAGCGATGAATCTGTAATAAAGTTTGATGAATCACCCAATAAAATCGGCAAAGAGGTCATATTCCCCTGCTGATGAGATCCGAACCTTAATAAAATCTCCCAGCCGTAGATGCTGTCCGCCGGCGGCAATGATTACTTCATTATCCACTTCAGGCGAATCATGCTCTGTTCTTCCTATAAAATTTCCATCTTCAAACCGGTCAACCAGCACTTCCAACACCTTTCCTACTTTTTGTTCATTCAGGGATAAGGAAATTCCGCGCTGAACTTCCATTATCTCAGCAGCTCTTCTGGTCTTTTCTTTCGCCGGTACATCATCCTTGAGTTGAAATGCCCCTGTATTTTCTTCATGAGAATACGTGAATACACCCAGCCGGTCGAATCTCATTTCCCTCACCCAGTCTCGCAGTTCTAAATGCATCTCTAAGGTTTCTCCCGGAAATCCGCTGATGAGTGTGGTACGAATACTGATACCCGGAACGTTCTCGCGGAGCTTTCTGATTAAATCATTTGTCTTGTCCCGGGTTACACCTCGTTTCATGTTTTGAAGCAAGGGATTGGAAATGTGCTGCAGGGGAATATCAATGTATTTACAAACCTTTTCATTCTTAGCGATCACCTCGATCACATCTTCCGGAAAGCCCCCCGGAAAGGCATAATGGAGGCGGATCCACCGTATACCGTTTACCTCACTTAATCTTTGCATTAATTCCGCCAGTTTCCGCTCTCCGTAAATATCTAATCCATAATAGGTGGAGTCTTGTGCAATCAGAAGAAGCTCCGTAGTTCCACGCGCGGTCAAAACAGCAGCCCTGCGCACCAGCTCATCCATTGGCACAGAAACATGCCTTCCGCGCATTAGCGGAATCGCGCAGAAAGAACATGGCCGGTCGCAACCCTCCGATATTTTAAAATAAGCATAGTGAGAAGGGGTCGTCAGGAGGCGCTCCCCAAGCAGTTCCTGACGGTAATCCGCCTTCAATGTTTTCAGCAAACGGGGCAGCTCACGGGTTCCAAACCAGTCATCCACATCCGGGATCTCTTTCTTCAGATCTTCCCTGTACCGCTCGCTCAGACATCCGGTAACCAGCAACTGGTCAATATTTCCTGCCCTTCTTTCCGAAGCATATTGTAAAATCATATCAATACTTTCCTGCTTTGCGTTATCAATAAATCCACAGGTGTTAATTATCACGATCCGGTGATCGCTCTCACCGGTCTCATGCCCTACTTCGATCGCATTCGCCTTAAGTTGTCCCATCAGCACCTCGCTGTCCACCACATTCTTAGAACAGCCAAGTGTAATAACATTTACCTTGTTCTTCTTTAAGGTTCTCGCTTTCATACTGCAAAAATGAGAATAATAACGGATCTACTTCCCGCCGGTCAACGCTTTGGCATCTTCAACGGAAATTTCCGCTCCGTTACGGTAAGCAATTATTCTGGCTTTCAGCAATCCTTGCTCTTCAATTCGGAATAACGATGTTCCGGCAGAAGCGTAATCTGCGAATTTACCAACAACATACCGATTCGTATTTCCGCTTTTAATTATTCTGATTCCCTGCTTCTGTACCTTTAGAATTTCATTGGCATCCCGCGTTGGAACCCTTCCTTCATATTCCCCAAGAAAAATACAAAAGACAACCCCTGTATCGGTGACAGCGTTATTCGGGACCGGTTCGTAATTCGATATCTGCCCTACAGAAATTACAGAGGGATCTCCGGGAGATGAGGTGGTTTCGGGTTGTGTAGTAGTCTCGGGTTGTGTAGTAGTCTCGGGTTGTGTAGTAGTCTCAGGTTGTGTGGTAGTCTCAGGTTGTGTGGTAGTCTCGGGTTGTGTAGTAGTCTCGGGTTGTGTAGTAGTCTCAGGTTGTGTAGTAGTCTCGGGTTGTGTAGTAGTCTCGGGTTGTGTGGTAGTCTCAGGTTGTGTGGTAGTCTCAGGTTGTGTGGTAGTCTCAGGTTGTGTGGTAGTCTCAGGTTGTGTGGTAGTCTCAGGTTGTGTGGTGGTAGGTACTGGAGAAAGGCTCCCTGTACCTGTAAGTATCCCCTTTCCTTCACGTGCAATGATGTTGGCCGCTTCATCGGGAGTAATCCGCTCTCCGTTATAATATGCAGTAACAAAGGCATCCTTTATTCCCAATATGACAATCCGTTCCTTGTTCTTCTGCGCATCTGCGAAATTATTGTATTGTCCAGAAGAATATCTGAGAAGCCCCCCCTTGACCTGTTCACTATTTAGAGGCGAAACCCCGAATAGCTGCGCGGAAGTAACCGCCTTTGAGTATACTCCAACCTGCACGGTAAAGAACAGTCCTTTCATTTTCTGAACATTTGTAGAACGTACATCGTTCACAACTACATCTGGCGGAGTGGTAACAGGTGGAGTAGTTGTTGTTGTTTCAGGTTGAACAGGTGTTGTGCTGAGCGGAACTTCGTTGCCCTTGATCATGGTCAGGGCATCATTCGTATTAATTCTCTTTCCGTTCAGGTAGGCAACAACGAATGCATCTTTGAATCCCAAGGCCTGTATCTGTCTTTTTGCGTTATCTGCATTTTCATATTTGGTGAATAATCCTGCTGTGATCCGGGTAAATCCATTAGCGGTTAATTCTGAACTGAGAGGAGAAATTCCACCTAGTTTCTCCGGATTCACAGGATTTCTGAATGCCCCGACCTGGACTTTAAACACCAGCCCCTCCGGTAGTTTATCCATTTTCGGAATTGGCTTGTTGACTGAATAGATGGTGCGGGGCGTTGTAACAATTTTATCCACTATCATACCGGAAATTGTTGGTGAAGGAGGCTGTGTGGTAGTGGTAGTAGTTTCAGGTTGGGTAGTAGTAGTGGTAGTAGTTTCAGGTTGGGTAGTAGTAGTAGTTTCAGGTTGGGTAGTAGTAGTAGTTTCAGGTTGGGTAGTAGTAGTAGTAGTTTCAGGTTGGGTGGTAGTGGTAGTTTCAGGTTGGGTGGTAGTGGTAATAACCGGTACCGGGGGCGCAGAGCGTTCGATCTTCGGAGCTGTTGTAATAATGCTGTCGGAGACTTTGGAATCCACCTTTGCCAGAATTTGCCTGGACTCCTCCTCCTTAACTTGACCCATTTTCTCCTTCTGTTTTCCAGATTGCATAAGAGAATCGGCTTCCTTTTTATTTTTAAAGGCAAGCGCGTCTAATTCCTCTGACTTCTTAAGGAGTTTCAACTGTTCCGCAGGATCCGTCACCTTTGCCGTCTTATTTATCAGCAGTTGTGATTCGGTATATTGTTCCTCCGACTTTTTCTTTAAGTCCGCTCCTGCATCAAAATCCTTTTGTGCGGATTTATAGTACTGATTGGCATCCTGCACAACCGTCAGGTACATTTTGTATTCGGGAAGGGATGTGGTGGGAGTGTCTGGAGTAGAAGTGGTAGTGGTAGTAGTAGTGGAAGGCTCTGGCTGTGTGGTTACAGGATTTGTTTGAACTATAACGCCGGACTTAATATAAATTTCAATGGATTGCTGTTGGCGTTGAAGGGCCTTCTTCTCCAGGTCAAGAGCCGCCTGGTTATTCCCGGCTTGTCGCTCTTTTTTAGCATCAGCAAAGAAAACCTTTGATTCATGGTCGTAGATTCCAGCCAGATCCATCTCCGGAGTATTCAAGCCGGAAGAGGCAATGTATGCGTCAATTTCGCTGCTGTTTTTCTCGTATTGGGTTTTATTTAAATCCGCGGACAACTGCATTGACTCTCGCTCCTTTTGCATGGCATCCTTTTCATAGTTCTGTACTAGGTTCAGAATATCCTCCTTTTTCTTTGGATCCTTCTCTATATTAGCTTCAATGCGTAATGAATCCGCCTTATAACTATATTGTTCTGCCTCCTTTTTCAGACGCAGGGCATTCTCCGATTTCTGCTTGCTTCCATCTGTCGTGTATTTGACCTCCACCTTAGAAAGGTCCCCGGGATCCGGCTGAGTGGAAGTGCTGTTTACGCTGGTGTTTAGCTCTTCGATTTTTTCTTTGCTTGCAACCGACATTTGTCGCATCTCGCTCTGCTTATTGTCCAACTCCACTATCTTTTCATTCAGTTTCTTTTTCTCCTCTTTCTTTTTTGTGCTGGCTAGAACCTGCTTCAGACTATCGCTCTCCTTCTTGATCGCATCTGCCCACTGAGAGTAAAGGATCTCCTTTTGCTTCTCCTTTTCCACCTCTGTGGTTATTGTAGCTGAAACATTCTCAATCTGATTTTCAAAATATTCATTATAGTTCTTCTCCGGGCTTTCGGTAGTAGTAGTACTAAGTATCTCCAGATTCTTTTCTGACTTCTTTACCTGTTGAATATTTTCACTGATCTGGTCCTTCGAGCGATTCATGTCTGTTTGTAAGGCAACTTTTGACGACATAGTAGTGGCAGTATCCAGGTGCTTTTTAAGCTCCTCCTGCTGAACCATTAATTCCTTGTTCCAGTTCGAATAGAGCTCGAGTTTTTTCTCCTCTTTGCTTTTCGGATCAGCTATATTCTCTATCTCCTTCAGCTTACTCCCGTTCTCGTTATTAATTCTCTCGATGTTCTGAACAATAATGTCCGGAGTTGTAGTGGGAGTTGTTGTTGTTGTGGTGGGAGTTGTTGTTGTGGTGGTGGTGGGAGTTGTTGTTGTGGTGGTGGTGGGAGTTGTTGTTGTGGTGGTGGTGGGAGTTGTTGTTGTTGTGGTGGGAGTTGTTGTTGTTGTGGTGGGAGTTGTTGTTGTTGTGGTGGGAGTAGTAGTTGTGGTGGTGGGAGTAGTAGTTGTGGTGGTGGGAGTAGTAGTTGTTGTAGTGGGAGTAGTTGTTGTTGTGGTATTTTCCGGCAGATTGTTCTGGATATTATTAACACTGATGTTGAGTTTATTCTTGTCGATATTAGAAACAGAGACCGTCTCAGTTGATGTATTCACTTGCTGGATAAGATTAGAAGCAATATTAACCTGATCTTTCAAGCTGTCGGCCTGTTTCTGTAACTGGATGGTTCTGGAATCTGCCAGGGCCTTCTCCTTTTTCTTTTCATTGAGTTCCTGTTCCATCTCAACGATCTGTTCCAGCTGTGCCGCCTTAAGTTCCACATTCTTCTGTTCTCCTGCCTCTTTCTTCATACGGTTGATTTCTTCCTGCATTCCATCAATATCCGTCTGAATATCCTGTCCCTTCTTTTTGGATTTATCCACAAGGATTTGCTTTTCCTCTGCCGTTTTTTTGATTTCCGTCACAACATCTCCGGTTCCCATCCCTTTCTTCTGCATATCCTTCTGCATTTTCTCCTTTTCATCCTGCAGAGAAAGAATCGTCTCAGCGGGCACCTTGTCCTTGAGCGCCCTTTCCAGATCCTTTGCATATTTAAGTTCCAGATCAGCCTGCTGCTGTTTGTCCCTGGCATCCTGCTCCATTTTCTGGGCCAGATTATATGCAATGAGGGTTTGTTGAGACAACAAATCGATCTCGTTCTTCATTTTTGAGATGTCCTCTATTTCCTTTTGCTTCTGAAGCGGGTCCTGAACCTGGTCGAGGTTTGCTTTACGTTGTTCGAACTCCTGCTGCTTTTGAGTTAATTCTTCATTCTTTGCATTCGAAAGATATAAGTAGTGGTCGGCTTCCTTCTTGTACTGATTCGCATCCTTTTGTGTTTCCTTAGCATCGGTATACGATTCGGTAATAATATCTTCATTCGAGATAGGTGTTTTATCCGGTGTTTTATCCGGCTCTTGTGACAGCGGTTCCGGATCTGAAGGAATGGGATTCATATTGGTTTTATCCGGCGTGACATCCAGATTGGCCCGCTGCTTTAGAATATCCATTACGGCCAGGTAGTCATCATCGCTCGGAACAGATTCGAAGTTGTTCGTTACGATCAGTACATCTTCGCCATTCTCCTTTTTAAGGACCATAATCTGCTGCCCAAGCGGTTTCAGTTCATATTGCACAGGTACTACCACCTTTTCTGAGAGTGACTTGTACCCCGCGGCTTCTACGGTAAACAGGAAAGTTCCGCCATTAGGAACATTCAGCAAGTAGCCGCCATCCGTTTCTTTAGAATTGAAAATCCCTACAATCTCTCCGTTTGCCAGGTTCTTGATTGTAATTCGTGTTTTCAGCGGCAAACTATTACCATCTACCGTTTTGCCCTTGATCAGAGCAATGTCAACAGGCACACGCTCGGTCCGTATGCGGTACACCGCAACCATACCATCGGGAGTACTTCGGCCGGAAGCAAAAAAACCTGTCTTATCCTCGGCGTCGGATACAAACATAAAATCATCATCGGGAGTATTAATTGCAAAATCCATATTAACCGGCTTACCCCATGTGCCCGTAGTTTCATTTCGTACTGATTTGAATATATCATAACCTCCCATTGAATTGTGACCCTTGGAACAGAAGTAGAGTATATTACCACTGGGATGCAAAAAGGCGAAGTCCTCATCGGCTTCAGTATTCACCGGGTAACCCACGGGCTTAGGCTTTGACCAATCTCCATTTGGCAATCGCTTTTTAAAATAAATATCCTTTCCCATCTCACCTTTCTCACCATAGCTGGAATAATAAAGTTCGTCCTTCCCCTGCTCATAATACATCACAGACTTCAGCTTCATTTTTCTGTCATATGCTGTTTTGAACTCGTCAGGCATTACAATAATTTTAGCATTGGATGATGACAGATCATACGAGTCAAAGAAATCAATTCTCGACACCTCCTTTTTCTCAAGCACCACCAGATCCTTGATGTTCTTGAGCAGCTTTTTCCCGTTTTGACACATGGTAATCTGTTCATCCGTCCGGTATTTCTGCGCCACCTTAGGAGAGACCTTCGACTTGAAGATGGTAAAAGCGGTAATGGCATCCTGGAAACGGTAATTGAGATGGTAGGCCCGACCGAGGTAGAACATCACCTGAGGTTCTACCTTCGGATCCTTCGATGCCTTTTCAAGAAAGGGGAGCGCTTTCTCTTTGTCCGGTGTCGTGAATAACATACACACACCGAATTTGTAGGAATAATTCGGATCGCTTTGATTCAAACTGAGGAGCTGAGAGAACAAAGGAAATGCCTTCGCATATTCTTTCTCTTCGAACAGGCGCTCTGCCTCCTTCTTTACATCCGCCTCAGAAGTAAAATCCTGAGCATTCCCGGTGAAGGATAGCAATAAGAATATCAAGCCAAGGATACGGCTCATAGCACGTGACCTTTACCCTTTATTAGTGGATGCACAAAACCCACATAATCCATACAAAATGCGTGCATATCCTAACAAAATTAGGTATTGAAGCGGGCTGTGTCAATGCTGCATAACCCCTTTATTCACAGGAAATTGTTATTTACTCCTCATCGGCTTCCCGGGGCCGGGAGGCAGGTCGCTTTCTCAGGAGGTGGATCTTGGACTCTTCGCGGTTAATCAGGCGTTCAATATTCTTTTGGTGGGTTAACAGGACAATGGCAACCAGAAACAGGGAAAACGCTACAAAAGAAGGCACCCCGGTAGGAAAGAAGAACATCAGACTTACCGGAAAAGAGAGGGCAGAAACCATTGAGGAAAGTGAGACATAATTGGTTAGCAAAAAGACAAGTGCGAATACACCAATGCAAACCAGGGCAGCCTGAGGATGAAGGGCCAGTGTAACCCCCAGCAATGTGGCAATCCCCTTCCCTCCCCTGAAAGCAGCAAGAACCGGAAAAATATGACCAAGCAAAGCCGCGATTCCCAAAACCATTTGTAACTCTAAAAAGCGCTCATTACCAGGACTTTCTGAAACGAGATAGGCCAGATTTACGCTTCCCCATCCCTTCAGTACATCAATTATCAATACCGGGAGACCAGCCCTTTTTCCCAGAACGCGGAAAGTATTTGTGGCCCCGGAATTGCCACTTCCGTGTTCCCGCACATCCACCTTGTAAAAGTACCGGCCGATCCACACCGCCGTTGGAATAGACCCAATGAAATAGGCCAAAAGAATGGTAAGAAAATTGGAAAGAGTCAGCATCGAAATACAAATTTAAGCAATTGAACAGGAAAATCCGAATCCTCAACCGTTCATACTTTCAACATACTAACTCACTGGAAATGCCTAATTTAAGGCCGGGAACGGAATAAAATTCACTTAACTTCCTGAATATCATGAAGAAACTGATCTTAACCACCTTTAGTCTCCTGATCTTCACTGCGCTGAAGCCTCAGGGAGATAAACTAATTACCCTGGAGGACATCTACAAAAGCCCTGCATTCTATGGGCAGGGTTTTTACGGAATGGATTTTACCGCCGACGGGAAACATTACCTGGAAGTGGATAATTCAGAACCCGGGAATAAGAAAGTAGTCCGCTACCACCTTGCCTCCGGTACCGCAATTAATACGGTGGTTCAGGAAAAAGAGCTTCTGATCAACGGAAAAAAGCCGCTGATCTATTTCGAATCCTTTCAGTTCAGCCCGGATGAAAAGAAAATTCTTTTTTATGGTGAACAGGAAACCGTATACCGTCACAGTACATTGGAGAATTATTACATCTTCGATCTTGTCTCACGGCAGTTAAAGGCACTTTCTGTTTCGGGTAAGCAAAGCCTTGCCGGATTTTCCCCCTCCGGATCACATGTGGCTTACGTACGCGGTAATAATTTGTACCTGGTAGAAACGGCTACGGGAAAGGAGACTCGTGTCACTGCCGACGGAGAAAAAAATAAAATCATTAACGGTGCGCCGGATTGGGTGTATGAAGAAGAATATTCCTTTATAAAGGCGTATTGGTGGAGTCCGGACGGAAAGTATCTTGCTTATCTGCGCTTCGACGAGAGCGAGGTCAGAGAATATAATATGCAAAAGTGGGGAAGTCTGTATCCCTCTGACTACCGTTTCAAATACCCTAAGGCAGGGGAAAAGAATTCTGTTGTAACCGCCCATGTTTTTGACCTCACGTCCGGAAAAATCAGAACGGTAGAGACCGGCGCGGAACAAGACCAGTATCTGCCAAGGATTTCATGGTCAACATTGCCCGGACAGCTCTGTATCACGCGCCTGAACCGCCTCCAGAATCACCTGGAACTGCTTTTGGCCGACTGTTCATCAACCGAAGAAAAAATAAGCAGCCGCGTTTTATATACAGAATCGGCTCAAACGTATATTGAGATCCACGACTTTCTCAAATTCAGGAAAGACGGTTCTTTCCTATGGGTTTCTGACAAAGACGGATGGACCCATATCTACCTTATGGATAAGGAGGGTAAACAGGTGCGGGACCTCACTCCGGGAAAATTTGATGTCCTGGATGTATATGGTGAAGATGCGGGCGGGAATATCTATTACTGCGCAGCCGAAGCACATCCCACAGAAAAAGAAGTATATGCTGTAAAAAATGATGGTTCGGGAAAACGTACTCTGTCGCTGAAAAAAGGTGCTTCCATGGCGTTATTCAGTCCCGGATTTCTCTATTATGCATTGAGCCATTCGGATGCCAACACTCCTCCCCATGCGGAATTGTATAATAGCAAGGGTAAGCTGATGCGATCTCTGGTTACCAATGATGAGCTCATCAGTAAAATGAAAGGATACAAGCTGGGAAAAAAGGAATTTATTAATGTGCCCACCGCAGACGGAACGATGCTGAATGCATACATTATAAAACCGAAGGATTTTGATCCCGGAAAAAAATACCCTGTATTTATGTATGTATACGGAGGTCCCGGGAACAGTATTGCACTGAACCAGTGGACAGGTTCAGAGTACTTTTATCAGCAGATGCTGGTCCAGAAAGGCTACATCATTGCCTGTGTGGATAACAGGGGTACCGGCAACCGCGGGAGAGATTTTAAACACTGCACTTACAAACAACTGGGAAAAATAGAAACCCAGGATCAGATAGATGCAGCCAAATATTTCGGCGGGTTACCTTATGTAGATAAATCCAGGATCGGTATTTTCGGATGGAGTTACGGAGGATATATGACCAGCCTTTGCATCACCAAGGGGGCAGAATATTTCAAACTTGCCATTGCCGTGGCTCCTGTTACAAACTGGAGGTATTACGACTCCATCTATACCGAGCGGTATAACGGATTACCACAGGATAATGCCTCCGGGTACGACGACAATTCTCCCATTAACCATGCGGATAAGCTCAAAGGAAAATATCTGCTCATTCATGGAACCGGCGACGATAACGTGCATTTTCAGAACGCAGTGGAGATGACCAATGCTTTGATAAAAGCGGGAAAGCAGTTCGAGACCATGTATTACCCAGACCGGGCGCATGGTATCAGGGGTGGAAATGCTACGTATCACCTATACACTCTAATGTCGGATTTTGTTTTAGCTAATCTTTAGGTCCGGTAACCGGCAGCGATTTGCTTTTTTTTTAGCCAGGCCATCGCATGGCTTTCATCGGTAAACATCCTTGTCTCAACCTCCGGCTTGTTGAAACGGATAAAAAAATTAGTAGTCATTTTCATTGCCAGTGAATTAGTAAGTACTGCCCGTGCAATTACTTTTTTGTTATAACCCGCCTTTGCAACATACGCTCTCGTTTCAGGAGATGCCTTTGCATTGCGATTAGCATCAATCAATACACAAAACCTCTCACCCCCTGTCTTCTCAATACAATACTCCATGAGTGCCTTTACCACAGGGATATCCAATTCCACATCCTCCGCCAGTCGGATAATGAAAACACCTTCAGAAAAGCGAACATTTCCAAAGGAGAAATTCTTGTTCTCAGGGGTCACAGCATAGCGAATATAATCTATTCTTTGTAAATACAAGGTTAATAGTGTGCACAGATCAAACCCTGATTGCTGTCACACAAATATCATCCAGTTGTTCCAACCCTCCCGTACACTGAATATAATCCCTCTCCGCTCTCCTTCATTTATGAAATCGCAAGATTTGAAATGCTCCGGATAAATTCCCTAAACCGCTTCGAGGAATACTTCTTCTCTTTTTCTCCTCCGAACTAATCCGTGATTACGTCATTGTGCCGCACGAGTACAGGGAATGAAAACGCTGCGATCAGCGCAGCAAAAGGAATATCCACGATCGGAAATATCCTCGTGATATATACTAACTGAACTCTCCTCGTTTCGTCCATCAACGGTACTACAGCGGATCCGGCCGGCGAGGTAAGGTTTCCGAACAAATGTATAAAAAGAAAATCATTGACTTTTTGTTATTTGTTATATTTAGGTCCCTGAACTACGCATCAAAATGACTCTGAAAACTGCCGCTGCAAAACCGCTGGAAAACTACACCCTTGGCCAATGGAAAAAGGGTGAAGGAGAAGGACAATTATTGTTTAACGCGATCACCGGAGAACCATTGGCCACAGCCAGTTCCGCTGGACTTGATTTCGGTGCCATGTGTGAATATGCACGGAAAACGGGCGGAAGCAAACTGCGAAAGCTGACCTTCCATGAAAGAGGCCAGATGCTGAAAGCCCTCGCGCTTCACCTTATGAAAGTGAAAGAAAAGTTCTATTCCATTTCCTGGGCTACCGGTGCCACCCGGTCCGACTCATGGGTAGATATTGAAGGTGGTATTGGAAATCTCTTCGCCTATGCCAGCCTGCGCCGAACATTTCCCAATGAAACCTTTTGTCTGGATGGCGATATTGCAAAACTATCTAAACAAAACACATTTATAGGTCATCACCTTTGCGTTCCGAAAGAAGGTGTGGCTATTCACATCAACGCTTTTAATTTTCCTGTCTGGGGCATGCTTGAAAAGGTGGCGGTAAACTGGCTAGCCGGTGTACCAGCCATTGTTAAACCTGCAACACTCACCTCCTACCTCACTGAAGCAGTGGTGCGGGAAATTGTAAGTTCGGGAATATTGCCAGCCGGCGCCCTTCAACTTATTTGCGGAAGCGCGAACGGAATATTGGACCATGTTATAAGTCAGGACGTGGTTACATTTACCGGTAGCGCTGCAACCGGAAAAGCGCTTAAATCACATCGTCGGATCATTGAGGAATCTGTCCCTTTCAACATGGAAGCAGACTCGCTTAACTGCTGTGTTATGGGACCTGATGTGAGTCCCGACAAACCGGAGTTTGATATTTTTATTAAAGAAGTAGTTCGGGAAATTACCACAAAAGCCGGGCAAAAATGTACTGCTGTACGCCGCATCATTGTTCCTGAGAACCGTGTGGAAGAAGTGCGTGTGGCATTAGGCAAACGGCTTGCAGGCACCGTAATCGGTGATCCGCAAACTGAAGGAGTGCGGATGGGATCGCTGGCAGGACAATCGCAAAGGAAAGAAGTAATGGAAAAGGTTGAACAGCTTAGCCGCAGCCAGAAACTTATTATCGGTGATTTCGAAAAATTTGAGGTAAAGGGGGCTGACCGACAGAAAGGAGCCTTTATGCCACCAGTCATTTTTTTCAATCCCGACCCCTTCAACAAAACAGATTGCCACTCCATTGAAGCCTTCGGACCGGTAAGTACACTTATGCCTTATAATACCCTGGGGGATGCTGTAGAGTTGGCAAAACTTGGCAAAGGATCGCTCGTTAGTTCCATTGTAACCGCCGATGAAAAAGCCGCCCGTGCATACGTACTGAATGCGGCCAGCATGCACGGCCGCGTGATGGTTCTCAATGAAGAATGTGCCAGAGAAAGTACAGGCCACGGGTCTCCCCTTCCTATGCTGGTTCACGGCGGTCCTGGCAGAGCCGGTGGCGGAGAGGAGATGGGCGGACGCAGGGGGGTGTTTCACTACCTTCAACGCACCGCCATTCAAGGCTCACCAACCATGCTAAGTGCGGTAAGCCATCAGTACCTTTATGGAGGAAAATACACCAACAAAGACGTTCATCCGTTCCGTTGTCATTTCGAAGAACTGGAGCCCGGCGATACACTTATAACAGACACACACACCGTCAAAGAATCTGATATTACCGAATTTGCAGCGCTAAGCGGAGACAGATTTTACGCACATTTACAGCCGGACGCCCTGGGCGGAACGGTTTTCAAACGCACCGTGGCTCACGGATATTTTATCTTATCCAGAGCTGCCGGCCTCTTTGTTGATCCGCCCAAAGGACCTGTGCTTCTGAACTATGGGATCGACGATTGCCGATTTACCAAACCCATCTATCCCGGGATGAGCATTGGGGTGCGCTTCACCTGCAAAGAGAAAATTGAAAATGACAAGCCCCTGAATGCCGCGGATGGTACGGAGGTTAAAACCGGAATCGTAAAATGGGTAGTGGACGTTTTCGATGCAAGTCCACAGGATGTGCGCGACCGCTACAATCTTGAGGGATCAACAGGAGACACTGTGGCCATTGCCACCATCCTTACCATGGTCAGGAAGAAGAATCAATAAATTAGTATATTCGCCTTATGGAAACAGCCACAGAAACCAAACCCTTCTTCATCCTCTACAAACCCAAAGACATCGTAAGCGGGGATTTTTATCACGCTTTAGCCCATAAGCACGACAGTATTGATCACGAATTATTCTATCTCTGTGCAGCCGACTGTACCGGGCATGGCGTTCCGGGGGCGCTGATGAGTATGATCGGCATTTCCAATCTGAACGAATCCATTATCGAAAAAAAACTCATTCATCCCAGTGATATTCTCAACAATACGCGGAAAGGTATTATAGCTGCTCTCAATCCTGAAGGCAGTGAAGAAGAAAGTAAAGACGGCATGGACTGTGTGCTGTGTTGCTTTGATTTCAAAAATATGAAACTGGAGTTTGCTGCTGCTAACAATCCGCTCTGGCATGTTCGCGACGGGCAGCTTACAGAATACAAACCGGATAAAATGCCGGTAGGGGTGCACGGAGAAGATATGAAACCGTTTACGCTGCAGAAAATCGATCTCAGGAAAGGAGACATCATCTACCTTTTCACCGACGGCTATGCCGATCAGTTCGGGGGCGACAAAGGAAAAAAATTCAAATACAAGCAGCTACAGGAAAAACTGATGTCGATACACACGCTTCCTATGGAGGACCAGAAAAAGATCCTGGATGAAACCTTCGAAAAATGGAGAGGCAACCTGGAACAGGTTGATGACGTATGTGTGATCGGTGTACGCATCTGATTACTGCCTCTTTTCCCGGAATACACTGAATACCCAGATGACAACCAGGGTTGTCTGCTTTTTCCCACACTTCTTTTTCCTACCTTCGAATCAGAATCAAGGATTTTATGGATACTAGTAAACTCAAAGGCAGACCTCCCTTCCCTTTTGAAACAATTGCAGTGGCCATTGCTTTCTCACCGCGGCTGGAAGCGTTGCTTTCCGAGTCACATCATCTGGCGAAAACATTCGGCGCACGGCTAATTCTCATCCATGTAGGCACTGCAAATGCGTCTAAAGCAGATAAGATTCAAAAAGTGTGTGCCAAAGCAGGTATCACCAACCCGGAAGTGATCTGGAAAGAAGGAACTCCCGCCACTACAATCCTTCAGGTGTGCAAGGAAAACACCGTTGATTTGCTGGTGATCGGAGCGCTTAAAAAAGAGAGTCTGCTGCGCTTCTACATAGGATCGCTGGCGCGCACTATCTGCCGGAAAGCAAAATGCTCTGTTCTCCTGCTTACTCGACCGTCATCTATCCGCCGAAAGCCTGAACGCATAGTTGTAAATGGCGTAGAGCATCCCAAAACAACGGAATCACTGAAGACCGCTGTCTACTTCGCAGAAAAATACGATGTTAAAGAGGTAAAAGTTGTGAAAGAATTGGACATGACCGGGATGGCCATGACACTAGCCGACGACACGACGGCATCCCATGCCAATAAAATGAAAAAGGAGATCACCTCCGAAGCGGAAGGCTACCTTGAATCCATTATTCACCAATGCCAGACCCGTCAGGTTCAGCTTACTGAAAAAACGGTCAAGGGGAAACCGGGCTTTGCAATCGGTAAATACGCCCGTGACAAGAAAGCCGACCTGCTGGTGCTGAATTCCCCCGATAAGTCACTGGGGCTGCTGGACCGTATATTCACACATGACCTCGAATTTATCCTCGAGGATCTTCCCTGTGACATTCTTCTTGTACACTCCCGTAACCATTCAGAAAAATGAACGGTTTAAATAGCACCGAACTTATCGTATTGTTGCTATCCATCAGCGTTATGCTTATTTCCTCCCGCGTGCTTGCAGAACTGGGGAAACGGTGGAAACTACCGGTGGTGATGGGAGAACTTTTCGTAGGAATCTTACTTGGACCAACCGTACTGGGACTGATTTCGCCCGAGACATTCAGCTTTCTCTTTCCACCAACAGGTAATGTGCCCATTGCGATGGACGGTATCTTTAAACTATCCGTTGTGATGCTGCTTTTCGTTGCAGGAATGGAAGTACAACTACCACTGGTACTTAAACAAGGAAAGGTAGCTATCTCCACCAGTTTTTTCAGTATGATCATTCCTTTTGCCACAGGTTTTGCCGTTGCCTGGTATTTCCCGGAGTTGTTCGGTATCAACGCGGAGGGGAAAATCCGTCTGCTGTTTGCACTTTTCCTCGGCACAGCCCTGTCCATCTCTGCTTTACCCGTTATTGTCCGTATTCTGATGGACATGAATCTGTTCAAGACAAATGTAGGCATGGTGATCGTAGCCAGTGCAATGTTCAATGACTTGTTCGGCTGGTTGATCTTTTCAGTGGTTCTTTCCATGGCAGGTCAGCCCGACAATATGAATATCGGCTATACCATTTTATGGGTTCTGGGTTTTGGGATCTTCATGCTCACCATTGGCAAAAAGATCATTGACCGTATACTGCCCTGGGTACAAAACAAACTTTCCTGGCCCGGCGGTGTACTTAGCGGCACCCTGGGTCTTTGTCTGCTGTGCGCTGCTTTCACCGAATCCATTCACATTCATGCAATTCTCGGAGCATTTATCGCAGGTATCGCGATCGGGGACTCCGTTCAACTTCACGAGCGTGCACGAGAGATCATTCACCAGTTTGTAACCAATTTCTTCGCACCGCTGTTTTTTGTTAGCATCGGATTAAAGCTAGACTTCGTAGAGAATTTTAACCCTGTGATTGTTGGTGTTGTTCTTCTGCTATCTTTTGCCGGAAAAGTACTCGGCGCCTACATAGGAGCAAGACTGGGCGGAATGGGTACCTCTAATTCTCTTGCGGTTGGCTTCGGTATGAATGCACGGGGTGCTATGGAAATAATTCTCGGTACACTGGCTTATCAGGCAGGACTGATCAGCCAACCCATATTTGTGGCACTGGTGGTGATGGCCCTTGTCACTTCTCTCAGTTCAGGGCCTCTTATGCGAAAGTTTGTCAAGACATGAACTCTCCTGCAACACCACTGGCAGAGCGGCTCCGGCCGCATACACTCGATGATTACATCGGGCAGGAACATCTTGCAGGTAAAGAATCTGTACTTCGTCAGACCATTGAAAAGGGACTTTGCCCTTCCATGATCCTTTGGGGACCACCGGGAGTGGGGAAAACCACACTGGCAAATATTATTGCGAATGCACTCAAACGTCCGTTTTACACGCTGAGTGCAATTAACTCCGGCGTAAAAGATATCCGTGAAGTCATTGATAAAGCAAAAGGAGACCCGTTTTTTGGAACAAATCATCCCATCCTGTTCATTGATGAGATTCACCGGTTTTCAAAATCGCAGCAGGATTCACTGCTGAATGCAGTTGAAAAAGGAATTGTAACCCTCATCGGAGCTACCACTGAAAATCCCTCCTTTGAAGTCATTCCCGCCCTGCTGTCCAGGTGTCAGGTATATGTCCTGGAACATCTTAGCCGTGAAAAACTTGAACAAATTCTGAAACTCGCCGTCGAAAAGGACGAGTATCTGAAGAGCAAACACATTGAATTCAGGGAAACAGAAGCTCTGATCCGCATTTCAGGCGGAGATGCGCGAAAACTACTGAACGCGCTTGAGCTGGTGGTGCTCTCCCGCTCAGGTTCCGGTCCTGTTATTATTACCAATGCAGTTGTTACAAAGATCATACAAAGCAAAATGGCATTGTACGATAAATCGGGCGAGCTGCATTATGATATTATCTCTGCATTTATCAAATCGATCCGCGGAAGTGACCCGAATGCCGCTGTTTACTGGATGGCCAGAATGCTCGAAGGAGGCGAAGACCCTCTTTTTATTGCCCGTCGTATGATCATCCTTGCCTCAGAAGATATCGGGAATGCCAATCCTACAGCACTCGTCATCGCGATGAATACTGTCCAGGCCGTTAATGTGATCGGTATGCCTGAAGGCAGGATTGTTCTTTCGCAGTGTGCTACCTATCTGGCCTGTTCCTCAAAAAGCAACGCTGCCTATATGGCCATTGAAACCGCGGCTGAAAAAGTTAAGGCAAACAGCAACCTCCCCGTTCCACTCCACCTGCGGAATGCCCCAACACGCCTGATGCAGGAGCTTGGATACGGAAAAGAATACCAATATGCACATATAGGTGAAGGGAACTTTATGGAACAAGAATACCTTCCTGAAGAGCTCAGTGGAAACGTCTTTTATCAACCGGGATCCAATGCCAGGGAACTTGAATTCAGGAAGTTTCTCAGAGAAAGATGGAAAAATAAATACGGTTACTGAATTACTTTCAAGCGGCGACAGATCCTATTTGTTGAAAGTGTAATTAAACTCGCCAACCATCTGGAATCCCATCTTGTAAAAGGAATATAGCTTGATGTAATCAGGATAGCTGGATGTGTTGAAAACCAGCTTCAGGCGCAGGTGCCGGGTGTTCTCCAGCGCATTAATCTTGCTTTCCGGAACAGGAATAATCAGCCGGGTGATCCGCGGCTGAGAAACAATAGCATTGGTTCCCAGGGGGGCTGCGTCAATTGTGTTCACCGTGGGCATTAGCTCGCCCAGGGCGTTCCCATTGGCATCCAGCATAGTAATGGTAATGGCACAGTCGAATGGAAATCCGTTCTCCACATACAGCGTGAGCGTACCATAATTTACACCGTTTTTCTCCGGGTCAATGGCTGCAAATGCCATCGTGTCCGTCATCGTGAGATTGCCTGCTGCCAGCGAAAGCGGAATGTTCAGGTTCAGATTTGCGTTGAGTCCGCGTCCGTAATAAATGAAGTCGTTGTTTCCTGAAACATTTCCCAGCGGGTTTACATTAGCGTTCAGCGCGTAACGGAAACGGTCAGGAAGATTTTCAATCATATCCTTGAAATTGGAGTTCAACGTGTTTAGTGTAACAGACCAGGTTTGCGGCGCCACATTTCCATTGCCGTAATCCACCGCCCTGTTCAGATTCACGGGTGTGTTTAGAATGCTGTGATTCAGACTAACTGATGTATTGGTGCGGGTGTTCACCGAAGTAAGCTCAGAGAGCGAAACCACAGCATCCACTCCAATCTGATTAACAAGACTAAGCGTGGCCGTAGCATCTTCCAGTCTTAGTACTCCTGCCGTGATCTTCTTAAAGAGATCAAAAGCTGTACTATCGGGACCCACATTCACCAGCGTCTGGCTCAGGTAGCCCTTCGCATACTCCGGGATCAGACTTTTAAAACTCACTTCAAGTTCGGCTCCTTCTCCGGCGTACACGGTATCCAGTCCAGTTTCAGCAGGATCAATGATCCCTGTGGTCTGATAAATGAATGTATTAAATGAATTCATGGACGATCCCCGCAGATCAATCGTATATCCATCAAGCCGGAACGTATCGACAAATATTCCCGGGGTATTTCCCGAAGCGCGGGGAACAGTAACCGTTCGGGAGAATGGCTGGGAATTCTTCACGGCGTAAGGCATCGTAAAAGTGATTTTCATGCGCTTATGTACAGTGTTTTCCACCTTTGCTTCTATATATCCGCTTCGCACTGTTACTTTCACCAGCTCTACATTATTGATCTGGTACTGCTCCTCATCCGTGGAGTTAATGAAGACATCTCCAGGATTAACGATCAGATAACCAAGCGGTACCAGATAGGAATAATACATCGTTGTATCCGGAATGCGGAACAATGTATCCATGGTCAGAGAATAGAATGTACTGTTGTAAGAAAGATTAAGTGAGTTGTCCGGATTGCTGGTCATCAGTGAATCCGGAATGATATTTCCAATATCCATCTCTCCCTTGAGCAGCGGTAGCAGATAGTCAGCGTCCCAGTACGGGGTGTCCCGCTCTTTACGACAGGAACTGCAGATAAAGAGCAAAGAAGCTAATCCGAGGATTAAGAGCCTTTGTTTTCCTGAAACTCTTCTGTTGAACATATTGGTAATGAGGTAAATATATGATAAAGCATTGACATTACAGCACTTTTTTTTCTACTTTTGTAAGTACTTGAGCCCATGTTTATACTGCGAAGAAGATTCTTCATTTCCTGGTTAGCGAGTTCCCTTCTTATGTTCGGTCTGTCGTACATCTGGCATGGGGTAATTACCACGGATCTGCAGAAAATTTCTTATCCACTGCAGATTTTCCTCATCAGCGCCGGCATTGTTTATTTTGTTCTTGGATTTCTCCTTACACGCATCTACCAATCCAAAACACTCTCCAGGTATTTTATAAAGCAGCCTTTTATCAAAGGTATCGTTACCGGCTCGGCGCTGGGATTTGTTTTATTTCTGATTACCCTGGTTCTGGGAATTTCCTTTAACCAGTCACTTAATCTGGAATTCTTTCTGATAGATTTAGGTTGGCAGATGATTGAACAAATGACCGGTGGGCTGGTGGTGGCGCTGGTACATATTTTTATCTGGGATCCCGCCCCGCTTCCGGAAGAACTGGATCATTAATACGGGATGAAGTCACTTCCCTTTTTACTTTGTCTCTGCGCACTCTCCAGCGTTTCCTATTCACAAAATTTTCTTCCTATTTCGAAAACCCGTGTTCCGGTAAGGGTAGACGGTGTACTGGACGAACAGGTATGGAATAGTAATATTCAAAAGGCCGGACGTTTCTGGCAGAATTATCCTTCCGACACCAGTCTGGCGCTTTCTGAAACGGAAGTGATGGTTTCCTACGACGATAACTTTTTATATGTCGCTGCTATCTGCTACGATTCCCTTCCCGGTTCCTATATCAGTCAATCACTTAAAAGAGATTTCTCCTATCCGGTAAACGATGCCTTTGCTGTTTTTTTTGACCCCTTCAATGATAAAACCAATGGTTATAATTTTACAGTTAGTCCGCTTGGCGTGCAAAGGGAAGGGCTCGTGGCCACGGGCGGAGGAATGGGTGTAAGCACAGACTGGGACTGCACCTGGTATTCCGCTGTTCAGCAACACAAAGACAGGTGGACACTGGAAATGGCCATCCCATTCCGCGTTCTGAAATTCTCAAAACGGCTGGATTCGTGGGGTATAAATTTCGCAAGGAACGATCTCAAGAGAAATGAAAGTTCTGTATGGTCGCGTGTGCCAAAGAATTTCAATATTGCCTCCCTCGCTTATACGGGACTTCTGAAGTGGGATCACCCTCCGGACAAAGAAGGCAGCGGTATTGCCCTTATTCCCTACCTCAGCGGAAATGCTTCCTTTGACCACGTTTCTGACTCGTTGTGGAGAATTAAACCCAACGGCGGTATGGACGCCAAGATTCCGGTTTCTAATTCGCTAAACCTGGATGTAACCGTTAATCCGGACTTTTCCCAGGTGGAGGTTGACCGGCAGGTTACCAATCTCACTCGGTTCAGTATCTTTTTCCCGGAGAAACGGCAGTTCTTCATAGAGAATTCCGACCTGTTCGACCGCTTTGGATTCCGGCAGATACGCCCCTTCTTTTCCAGGCGCATCGGCCTTTTTAACGGAGAAGTAATTCCCATCTATGGCGGTCTGCGCCTGAGTGGAAAGATCAATAAGTTCTGGAGAATAGGTTTGATGGACATGCAAACAGCGGCTCATAAAAAAACGGGACAACCGTCGGAAAACTTCGGGGTTTTTGCCATCCAGCGCACCACTTTTAAGCGGTCAAACATCGCCTTCATTGCCGTCAACCGTTACACCTTCCCTGACTCTTCTCTCCCTTCTTCGGCTAACACTATTCTTGGAGTAGATTATAATCTCAATTCCGCAAACAACCATTGGCTGGGAAAAGCCTTTTTTCACTACAGCCTCAATGATGTCAATGATTCGGACAATTTTTCTCATGCTACATTCCTCCGGTACGACAACGGCAACTGGGGCTTAGAATGGAACCACGAATACGTGGGAATGAATTACCTCGCGGCCACAGGATTCGTCCCCAGGAATGTTCAAACCGATGCGATCAACGGGCTTTCTATATACAAGCCTTACTGGCGTCTGGATGAATCGGTCAACCGAAACTGGTATCCAAAATCAAAATGGATTAATAAACATGGCCCCAAGATTATATACTCACAGTATCTCGATGAGGCATTCAATTCTACGGAACTGCTCCTCACTTTCAGCTACAATTTAAAATTTCAGAGCGGGCATGAAGTGAATGCACTGACTTTTCGCAATGAGATCTTTCTGCCCTGGTTAACTGATGTATCCTTCAGTACCGGGGAAGATACACTTCCGCAGGGATATTATCGCTTTTGGAATTATGAGCTGAACTGGAAAACGACGGAGCGAAAGCTCTTTTACATGCTGGGAAGGATCAACTACGGCAACTATTATACCGGAAAAAAACTCAGCTTATCCGCAGATATCACCTACCGCATTCAACCCTGGGGATCATTCACCGCGTATTTTTCTCAGGACGAGTTGGATATGCCCGATCCACTGACTGATGCCTCTATCTCTCTGATAGGGACACGAATTGAATTCAGTTTCTCCAGAAATCTTTTCTTCTCCACTTTTATACAGTATAACACACAGGCCAACAACATCAATCTGAACGCAAGGATTCAATGGCGCTATGCGCCCCTGAGTGACCTTTACATAGTATATACTGACAACCGCTACTCGACAGATTTCGGACCGAAGTATCAGGGATTGGTCTTAAAACTTAACTACTGGCTCAACCTGTAGAAACCTGCTCAGTCAAAAAAATCCCACTTCACGCCAACTCTTATTATACGGTCAGGCCCCGGATATTTTTCAGCGATAAAATAATTATACCCGAAAAGTCCGGAGGTAACATGATCGGCACGAACAAATATCCGTGCAGGGCCCACCAGCAGATGCACATAGAGTGCGGGATAAATATAATCTCCGGCATTAAAATTCCCACCCGGTGAAAACATACCGAGTGCGGGCAAGTAGTTACCCGGTCGGTAACTGCCAAAGTAGGTACCGGAAGCGCCCAGCTGGAGCGCCAGCTTTTCACTGTTGAATTTCTTTTCCCAAAAAATATCGAATTTCCCTTTCAACGCAGGTACGGGCAGCAGTGTGTCTTCGGATATCCTGTAGCAAGCTTCTGCACGAAATGTCCATGCCCCTGCTTTCCGTAGTAACCGCAGCTGGATATCTGCCCATGTGATCCGGTTCGCCCACTGAGGCATACCGTTTGCATTTACAAAAGCAAATCCCTCCATTGAACGGTACCCTGCCAGCAATTCTGCCCCGAATTTCCGAAGGCTGGTAACAAGTTCCGCTGAATTAAGAACGTAACGCGAAAATTCAACGCTCAGATTATTCGCCCATGAATAATGATTGGACACATAATGGGAAAAAAACAATGGAGAACGAATGCTGGAGGATTGAATAGTTAACCCAACGACAACACTTGTACTGTCAAATCCAGCGAACCGAAGCACATCCTTCACAGCCAGAATGGCCTGGGAATTTCCTGTTGAAGGCCCCTTCAGCACATATTCTCCCTTCAATTCTACCAACGTATCTTGGAATATTCTTCCCTTAAAGGAAATATCATTCATCACTGAATCAAACCCTGCATTGTAGTAATCGCTTATGCAACCACCGAATCCGGCTTCCATGTTCCAGCGCCTGACAGGAATGTTTAACAACACGTCAGCCCCCAGGCGCGAAAAACATACAGAATCCCGGGTTTGGGTACTATCCAGGAAAATAGCCGGATAATACTCTCCCGGTGTGTTGTCTGAATAAACCCGTAATTCATCAGAACCATACCAGCTCATGCGGAAGTGTGCCCCTCTGCGCTTATTTTCCCAAAGTGTGTCTTTTGAGAAGAACAGATACTGGTGCACGTAAATACTGCGTGAACGGCTTTGAGAAGAAGCATTTTCAAGAATAACCGGCAGTAACTTTCGGTTAGAATAAACATTGTCGGTAAAAAGACTTACATCCTCAAGTCCTCCGTTCTCGTTCTGTTCACGGGAAATTAACTGTATGGCAAGGGCGATTGCGTATTTTCCATGCAGCGGACGATGGTTAAAGGTGAGAGCATAGCGCTCAGAAAAGAACTGCTGCCGCAGGTACATGCCCTCTCCGTTATTTCTAAGTACCGCAACAGAAAAATTATCGCGCGGAGTAATGTTTTGGGAGTGAAGCCCGTCGAACAACTGTTCATTGCCCATTCCGAAACGGGCATGAAGCCATGTGTAGGGCAATCGTGTATTCAGGAATGAGCCGAACGGCTGCGGGTGCGGGTAATGTTGCTGCACCGGATCTTCATACAACGAGAAAAAGCCGGCTGAGGGAAAGACCTCTGAAATTCTATGAGCAGACTGGAAAACGGACAGTGTGGAAGGTGCCCAGGAATAGTCAGCTAATATTCTGTAAACAAACGCATTTGGATGTTGGGCGTATATGCCGGCTGTATAAAAAAACAGCACCATTACCAACCCATAGCAATGACTTCTCCCGAACATAGTGCTCAAAGATAGGGAGAAGATAGAAGTGCTGACCCTGAATCGTTTGCCGGGTTAATTTGCCAGCACCTTATTAACCAGCTCTGCCGCTTCCTGCAGCTGAATGGCAGAATACACCTTCAGACCAGATTCCTCAATGATTTTCTTTGCTTCAGTAGCATTCGTTCCTTGCAGCCGGACAATAATCGGCACGCGAATGTTGCCAATATTTTTATAGGCGTCTACAATTCCCTGTGCTACACGATCGCAACGAACGATCCCACCGAAAATATTAACCAGAATGGCCTTCACCTCCGGATCTTTCAGAATAATACGAAAGGCATTTTCTACACGCTCCGCATTGGCAGTACCTCCTACGTCCAAAAAGTTTGCAGGCTCTCCGCCGCTGAGCTTAATAATATCCATAGTAGCCATCGCCAGGCCTGCACCGTTCACCATACAGCCGACGTTTCCATCCAGCTTAACATAGTTCAGTTCATGTTCTCCTGCCTCCACCTCTGTGGCATCTTCCTCCCTGGTGTCGCGCAGTGATGCATAATCCGGGTGGCGAAACAACGCATTGTCATCCAGGGTCACCTTAGCGTCTACGGCCACAATCCGGTTATCAGAGGTCTTCAGAAGCGGGTTGATTTCGAACAAGGATGCATCAATTTCCACGTACGCCCGGTAAAGCTTGGGGATAAACTTCAACATATCCTTATACGCATCTCCTTCCAACCCCAGGTTGAAAGCGATCTTCCGGCATTGAAATCCTGTGAGGCCTGATTTAGGATCCACCTCCTCCTTGAAGATTTTATCCGGGTGCTTTTCTGCCACTTCCTCAATATCCATTCCGCCTTCTCTGGAGTATACGATGATATTTCGCCCGGAGGAACGGTTAAGCAGTACACTCATGTAAAATTCCAGTGGGCGGGACGGACCATCATAATACATATCCTGTGCAATGAGAACAGAATGCACTGTTTTGCCTTGCGGACCTGTTTGCTTGCTCACCAGATTCATCCCGATAATTGCTCCGGCCTTTTCCCTGACTTCATCCAGTGTTTTAGCTACCTTGATACCCCCTCCTTTTCCACGCCCGCCTGCATGTACCTGCGCTTTTACAATCCAGACCGGTGTATTGGTCCTGGCCTTTAAGTCTTCCGCGGCTTTCACTGCATCCTCAGCTGTGTTGGCAATGATTCCTTCCTGTACGGCAACTCCGAAAGTTTTGAGGATATCCTTCCCCTGATACTCATGCAAGTTCATGTAAATAGTTTTAGGTGGACAAACCTAACTATTTTTTTTTATTCTGGCCATATAGAATCCGTCTCCTTCCGTTTCCGAGGGGAAAAACATTTTCTCCTCTTCCGTAACCCATCCGCTATGACCTGAAAGAAAGGAGCGGATCATTTCAGTGCCTTCGGAAGGAAAAATCGAACAAACCGCATAAACCATCACTCCCCCCGTCAGCAGCAATGCAGCCGAACGATCCAGCAGCGAGGCCTGAAGTCTGCGGCAGCTGTCTACCAGCGCCTCATCCAAAACATACTTCTTTACCGGCTCCCTCCGGATCACTCCCGAACCGCTGCATGGAGCATCAATCAGTATCCGGTGAAAAGGTCCCCGGATCTGACCTGGATCCGTGAGCTGAATGCCGGTCGCCCCGGAACGGATGATCCTTTCCTTCATCCTTTCCAGCCTCACCTTTGAGGCGTCGGAAGCTACAATAGTTGATTTATTACTTGTAAAGGAAGCAATATGTAACGTCTTCCCGCCGCCGCCTGCACAGACATCCAAAATTCGTTCCCCGGCCCGGGGATCCAGGAACGGCACAACCTCCTGCGAAGAAATATCCTGGATCTCTATCAGGCCGGTTTTAAAAATCTCTAAATTATCAAGGCGGGGTCTCCCCTCCAGGCGTATTCCTTCCTCACCAGCCGCAAGAGCAGGAATTCCGTTCTCCATGAGAATTTGGATCGCCTCCTCCCGCCTACCCTTTAAAGAATTTACCCTGAGAAATACGGGTGCAGGATGATCCATAGATTCCAACTCCCTTTTCCATTGTTTCTCTCCCAACTCCTTCATTCCGAGTAAGTGAAGATTCCCGGAAACACTGTGTTGGATTTGCCAGCTTTCGCTTTCAGACGGTATCTCACCGTGAATGTAATTCAGGATCACCTTCTCGAGTGCCGCCGGGTTTCCGTCCCACTGCTCATCTAAACCCTGCCAACATTTCCTCCAACTCCGGAGTATGTCAAAAAACATTTCAGAAATAAATGCGCGATCGCGGGAACCTAGCTTACGGTTGCTGCGTAAAACCGAACGAAGGGCTCTTTCCGGCTGTGTTCTTTGAAGGAAAACCAGAGAAAGGCTATGTTGAATCGCGATTAAACGGGATTTATGAATTTTTTTACCTGGTTCGTGCATTTTCCGAAAATTATTACGAATTTAATGCACTTTTCCTGCCGGATGTTACTGCGCCTGTTCTTTCTTTACTCCCTTTGCATTTCCACGGCCTTCGCACAGTGTCCGTTCGGTGTCAGCGTCAATGTTCAGGCTGCCACCACCTGCTCGCCATGTAACGGTACAGTTACACTCTCTCCCGTTTCGGGTACACCACCGTACACCTATTCATGGTCAGTGATTGGCTCCACCACGTCGGCTGTGAGTGGTCTTTGTCCGGGTTCCTACACGGTAACTGTAACAGATGCAGTGAACTGCACCGTAACCGATACGATCAATGTGCAGAATGATTTCATGCAGATCACCGTTTCCGAAACCAGCCCTGTGCTTTGTAATGGCGAATCGAATGGATCACTGACAGCTCTCGTAAGCGGCAACGGTCCTTTCCTCTATTCATGGAATCCGTCTGGTCAAACCAATGCCGTAGCGCCCGGTCTGGGAGCCGGCTGCTATACCGTATCGGTTACAGACGCTAACGGCTGCTCAAAAACGCAAAGCTTTTGCCTCTTCCAGCCAGCGCCGGTCAATCTCACAACTGTTGGTAATCCGGATGTTTGTCTTAGCTGCGGAGGTGATGCGGGTGCCCTGGCCGGAGGAGGAACTGCACCCTACGCTTATCTTTGGTCCAATAACGCCACGGGTCAAACCATCACCGGACTTTGCTCAGGCAACTATGTAATAACCGTAACGGATAACCACGGGTGCACGCAGTCTGATACTGTTTCCATCGCCGCAGGCCCCGGAGGACCTGCTTGTTCAGTGAGCCTTCTGTCGGCTCCGAGTTGCAGTACCTGTTGTGACGGAATCCTTCAGGCGAACGTGATCGGCGGCACCCTTCCTGTTTTTCTTTCCTGGACACCCGGGGGGCCGACAGGAGTGTGTCCGGGGCTCTATACTTTTACCGTTACGGACGCAAACGGTTGTGTGTGTACCGATACTATTACCGTAGGATTTTTAACCGGCCTTGCATTTCCGCTGATGCCTTCCTTCCTGATCAGGCAGGAGGAGAACAGTCTATTGGTTATGACAGCCCGGCAGGAATCAATTCCTGTTTTTCTTTACGATCTTTCAGGAAGAGAACTGGTCTCTACACATCTCAACGACGGGGAAGGCAGATTGTCCACCGTAACCATACAGCCGGGAATTTTTTTCCTGCGTATCCTTTGGGAAGGAGAAAGTTTTTCCCGGAAAGTGATTATCCGGTAATCAGCCGGGAAACACCTGCACTGCATGCTGCATCGCCGAATCGAAACAGTGAGAATTCACCCCGAACGAGGCTTGTTTCTCCCGAAGGAAATTCAGCACATTTTCGGTAGGCATATTTCCCGTCAGCTTATCCGTGGCCATGGGGCAGCCTCCGTAACCTCTGATGGCCGAATCAAATCGCCGGCAACCGGAATCCCAGGCAGCCTGCAGTTTCTCTTTCCAACTTTCCGGGGTAGTATGCAGATGTGCGCCGATCTTCAGTTTCGGAAATGCAGGAATCAGCGCGCTGAATAGTTCACGAATGGTTGCGGGCATTGACGCACCGATCGTATCCGCCATTGCAAAATACTCTATGCCGAGTCCCGAAAGCTTTTCTGTCCATTGGAGCGCAATATCGCCGTTCCATGGATCACCATATGGGTTACCAAAAGCCATACTGATGTAGATAAGTACCTTTTTTTTGCTGTTGGCCGCCAGGGAGCAAATCTCCTCCACGCGCAGCAGAGATTCGGTAACGGAAGCATTGGTGTTTCTGCGCTGAAAAGTTTCAGAGATAGAAAACGGGAAACCAAGGAATCGGATTTCCTCAAAGCGGCAGGCATCTTCAGCACCCTTTTTGTTGGCTACAATTGCCAGCAAGTCGGTTTTATTTGTTCGTCTTAAACCATTCAGCACCTCGGCCGTATCGCGCATCTGAGGAATCGCTTTTGGAGAAACAAAGGAACCGAAATCCAGTGTATCGAACCCGCATTCCAGAAGTGCATTTAAATAAGCAATCTTTTTTTCTGTAGGAATGAACTCATGAAGGCCCTGCATGGCATCTCTGGGGCATTCCGTCAGATGAACAGTCTCAATCATGAATTCCTACGCATATTTTTTTAACGATAGATGGTCCTTCGTAAATGAAACCGGTATAAACCTGCACCAGCGCAGCACCGGCCTTCATCTTGTCTATTGCATCTGCGGCCGAGTGAATACCACCGGATGCGATCACGGGAAATCTTCCCGCACTCCTGTCACAAAGATAACGAACAACTTCCGTGGACCGCTCTCTGAGCGGCTTCCCGCTTAGTCCGCCTGATCCAATACTGTCAATAGCCTCCTGGGCCGTCTTTAATCCCTGTCTGGATACGGTAGTATTGGTGGCAACCACTCCGTGAATACCCGTTTCCTTCACAATGTCTACGATGTCATTCAATTGTTCATTGCTCAGATCCGGTGCAATCTTCAGAAGCAAAGGCTTTGGATACTCTTGTGAAAGTTGGCGATTGAGACGCATGAGGCTGTTAAGAATATCCAGCAAAGGACCTTTTTCCTGCAATTCCCTCAGTCCGGGAGTGTTCGGGGAGCTCACATTCACGACAAAATAATCTACGACATCAAACAGCTCACGGAAGCAACAGATGTAGTCATCTGTTGCCTTTTCATTTGGAGTGAGCTTATTTTTTCCGATGTTACCACCGATAATAACACCGGGGAGTCGTTTTTTCAGACGGATGGCCATCGCCTTCACACCTTCATTGTTAAATCCCATCCGGTTAATTAGTGCCTCATCCTTCGGAAGGCGAAACATCCGTGGAGGATCGTTGCCCGGCTGAGGCAGGGGCGTGACTGTTCCCACCTCAATGAATCCAAACCCGAATACCTCCAGTTCTTTGAACAGCCGTGCATCTTTATCAAAACCGGCTGCCAGTCCGATCGGATTTTTGAACTTTAAACCAAACACTTCCCTTTCAAGTTCCGGAGTCTTCACGGTGTAAATACTGCGAAGCAATGCGCGCGTGCCGGGAAAAAGAAAGAGGAATTTCAGCCAATTGAAAACAAGGTGATGTATTCTCTCCGGATCGAAGAGAAAGAGAAAGGGTCTGATCAGCGATTTATACATAAAAAAAGAAGCCCAGACCGCCAGAGACGGACGGGGCTTCCCGTTGAGTGCTTTTAAACATCATTTACAGCCGGCTGCATAATCCACGGATTCCTCATTGCCGAGGGAAACTGCTTTCTTGAAATCGGTGCATGCTGTTTTGTCTTTAGACTCCTGCTTTGCCAGTCCTCTGCGGTAATAGGCATAACCGTCATCGGGTTTGATACGAATCACCTGCCCGTAGTCGTAAATAGCGGATTTCCAGTTACCCATCCCCTCACAGGAGTATGCCCGGTAAAGGATCGCATCCACATAGTTTGGGTTCATGCTGACTGCTTTCCCGAAATCTTCAAATGCCAACTTGTGCTTTTCCTGGCTGTAATAGGCCAGTCCCCGGTGATAAAAATACTCTGCTTTGTTCGGATTGCGGTCAATGGCACGGGTGAAATCGAGCATGGCTTCATTGAATTTACCCATACCGTAGTAACATTGTCCGCGATACATGTAATATGATGCAGAATCCGGATTGAGTTTGACAGCCAGGTGAAAATCGTTGAGTGCAGACTCATATTGTTTGAGCGCCAGTTTGGATGTACCTTCTTTTACATAATTAACGGCATTATTCCAGCAGAAGTTATCCTCATAAAGTTCCTTGGCCGCAGGGCTCCCAAGGTCGGCTGCAGCGCGAAGGTCAAGACAACCCTGATCCTTCTGACCTTTTTCAAAAAGAATCTTTCCTCGCTCGAGATAGGGTCCGGCGAACTTATCATCCATGTAGATGGACATCTCAAAATCCTTCAATGCATCTTCCTTCTTTCCGAGTCCGAGCGATGCGAGTCCGCGGTAATAATACACCTGGGCAAAATCATTTCTTGGTTGAAGCGCCTCTGCATTCTCGAGCGAAGCCTTTTCAAACTCTGTTAGTTTATCAAAGGCCTTTCGCTTATTAAGATAATTGTTGATCTCCGCCTGCTTTGCGTTATAGGCACTCTGGAAATCCTGGTACGCTCCGGCGAAATTCTTCGCATCCAGTTTCGTTCTTCCGTTTTTAATATGATCCTCAAACTTCAACTGTGCAGTGAGGGTGGCAGACAGGATGAGGACAAGACAGAAAAGTATCTTTTTCATGGGTTCTTACTTAGCGTGGCAAAACTAAAAACAAATCCGGTTCGGGTTTTTACTTTATTAACAACCTTTGTGCCGTTTTACCATCCGGGGTATGCACACAGACGCTGTAAACCCCTGTGGGGATGCCTGTTGTGTTGATAAAAAAGTTTCGATCTCCTGCCTTAAAATCCCCTTCATAGATCACCTCCACCGTCTTTCCGAGCATATCCTCCAGAGTAACCCGGATCAGCAGATCGCGCCCGGATGACAACGGGATACATGTGATTCCCCTGGAGGGGTTAGGGTACACCGGATGCATACTGAAATTAAACGAGTACTCTTCAGCACCTGTGGTTCCAAGCACATCGAACTTCCAATAACCCGCAGGAGCAGACAAAGGACGCACTTGCATCTTTCCTGAAACGGAGGTGCCCTCAACATAATAAAATACGCGGGTTCCGGCCTGCTGCGCTGGAATGCTGCCCGTCCAGTCGGTACCATTTACCGTATTCATAGTAACCATCGAATAGGGCTGAAGCGTATCCGTTCTCCAGTAGAGCCGGGCTCCGGCAATTCCTGAACGATGAAGCATTTTTGCACTCACGAGATAAGGAACGGTAGTGTTGAAGGTATTAGGCAGGGGCTGATGGGAGATTAACAAGGGGTTTGAAGTTCCCACCGAATGTGTGATACAATGCAACGCGCCGCTGGCAGGAATTGTGGTATTACAGTTAATTCCAACAATTCGGTAACCCGGTAATGACTCCCTCCAGATACGCAGAGCTGTGGTATCATACTGCTGATAATAGGTAGGAACCAAAACCGTTTTGTTCACAAATACCGCATTGGTATATGTCAGGTAATCGCCGCCCTGGTGCGGCCACGTTCCGTTTTGTTCAGGAGGCATTGGCATCCGGATCACTTTGTACGGAGTTCCGAAAACAGAATTAAAATTCGAAAGAACATATTGCAGGTTGGCCTCGATCTGAGGGCCGTCGGCAATGTTGGAAGGATACTGTCCCACCAGCAACGTTTCCTCGTCCAGCAATTTCATGTGCATATCAATATGGTGAATGCCGTCATAAGGAAGCACCGTCATCTTGATGTAACGGCTGATCCCCATGAAATCGTCCATGATCTGATCAATCTGGGATAAAGTGAGGCTTGAATTTTCCTGTACGACCAGGTTAGACGAAAAACCCGTTCCGAACCCGTCCGACATAAAATTACCTCCTGTGTGCACCAGCAGATGCGGACTCTGTGTCATCGCATACACCGGTATATTGAAATAGGTGGCAATGTAATTGGGCACTGCATCGTCGAGGGGGCGGGTCGGGCGGTTGTATTTCCAATCCATCAGGATTAAGGAGTCAACGTCGTTGGTATAGCCCCAGTTCTGACCATAATCCCGGATCCAGACGCTGTTATAAGGCACCTGCAAAAAACCAAGATTAACCAGGGGAACCGTGTTGTTAGTCAGGTAGGTTTTTACCGTATTGGAATCTGCGCAAACAATGATGACTTTGCATTCCGTCTGAGCATTGCGCACGATTTCCTTTAGCACCGACTGGTAGCTTGTCCATGTAATGGTCAGGGCCTGGATCTCTTCCCACTCGGCTCCGGTACGAACCGAAGAAACCGGGGGAGTGTAGATGGGAGCTAAGCTTTGAACCGAAGGGAACTCCCCTTCCCACTTCTCAGACCCTGTTGTTCTTGTAACCTCCTGGGATACTGATAGTTGAATAGCTCCTAAACAAAACGCAAACAACAAAAGTAAATTTATCTTCATCCGTTTCCTTTAATCGTACAATAATAAAAGTTTATAGACAAAAAACCTATTATTATCCGCAATTTTTATTAAATTAGAGCCTTATAATCAATGCAATGGGCCATAAAAAAGTCTTGGTGGCCATGCAACCTTCCCCCACCCCTGTGTATCTATTATGATAGAAAAGCGCATCCATATGTCTGATGAAGAGCTGGTGAGCGGGTGTCTTAAAAAGAACCCCTTAGCTCAGAAACAGTTGTGGGAGCGGTTTTCGAGAAAGATGATGGGAGTTTGCCTTCGCTACTCTAACGATAAAGATGATGCGGAGGATATACTTCAGGTGGGGTTTATAAAGGTCTTTGAAAATATTGAATCATTCAAGGGGAGCGGATCCCTGGAAGGTTGGGTCAGAAGGATCATGGTGAATACCGCCCTGAACCATTACCGCCAGAACAAGCAGTCAAGGGAAAGTCTTGACATTGAGGTGGTAGATTACATGGTAGAAGGCGACAACCAGGTTTCAGACCGGCTGGATGCGAAAGAACTGATGAGGATGATACAGAAGCTTCCTCCGGGTTTTCGGTCAGTTTTCAACCTCTTCGCGATCGAAGGATATTCTCACCGAGAGATCGCGGAAATGCTGGAGATTTCAGAGGGAACTTCGAAATCACAGTATGCCAGAGCAAGGATGTATCTCCAGCGAATGATTCTGAAAGAAGAAAAAAGCATAGAATATTAATCAGGGATATCGTTCTTATTTGTTCAATTAAAGTAAAACAACAGTATCGTGAAACAGACAGACAACATCGAAAAGCTTTTCAGGGATTCTTTGGAGAATCTCGAAGCTGACGCGAATCCGCGTGTCTGGGATAACATCCAGAGCCACCTCTCTTCAGGGTCCGGATCGAATGCCACATCTTCCGGCATTCTGGGTAGCCTGATGTCGAAAGTAATTACTGGCGTGGTGGGAACCGCCGCAGTTATTACAGCCGTAATTATGCTCACGAACACGGGTGAAAACAATGGCAACCCGCAGCCTGTGACTGTTAGCAATCAGCACGAAATTCCGGTAAAGAAGGACGTACCAAACTCTCCTTCTGATCACAGCACAACGAACCATTCGGTTAATGCGAATACCCCTGTGCTGAATTCAAACGATCATTCCTCCAATTCGGACATAAATACCGGCACAGAATCACAGCCTGATGTGCCTACGCCCGAGAAGATTTCTTTAACGAATGATCCAACTACCGAACATTCTCTGCATGTGAATTCCGTTACACCTCCGAAGGATAATACCTCTCCGAAGCCGGAATTACCCGAAAACCCTGCACCCGACAAACTGCCTGAGCTGCCCTTGTTTAAAATGGGTATTGAATACAACAATCAGGGGTTTGCCCCTGCAGTGTTCACTTTCTCTAACAAGGGAACAGGCGAGGTAATTTCCTGGGATTTCGGAGATAACTCAGAGGGCGTTACAGATCCTAACCCCAGTCATCCGTATGAGCAACCGGGAGAATACCTGGTGACCATGACTGTACGTGATGCAAACGGCAACACACACCAGCAGACCAAAACGATCAAGGTTAAAAAAGATCCCAATGCAGGTGAGCCGGTCATTCCCAACAGCTTCACTCCGAACGGAGACGGCATTAATGACGAATTCCGCATCACAGACAACGTGAATATCTTCAGTTTCAGCCTGGTGATTCAGGATAAAAACGGCAAAACGATATCACAGTGGTCCGGATTCGAGGGTTACTGGGACGGTCGCAACCTGAAAGGTGAAATTTGCCCTCCGGGAACCTATATTTATGTTCTAAAATATGAGGATAAATTCGGCGAGAAGCGGCAGAAGGTCGGAACTATCACCATCCCTAATCAACGATAAAGAAAAAAAGGCTCTGAAATGGGCCTTTTTTTCTTTCATATTTCCCCTGATTCTTATTATCTTGCAACGCCTTATTTTATAAATAAGCCCAGTATGAAAAAAGCGCTACAATTACTCTTACTCACCGGAACATTCGTTCTTCCGGTTTCCGTTTTTGCCCAGAACGACAGTTGTTGTGCCAACGCCGGCTTTGAGCGGACCAACACAAGCTCCCAATCCATTTTTTCACCCTGGCAGGGTTGTACCGGCAGCGGAAGCACCGTTCAGCCATGGGCTTGTACCTTCCCAGGATTGGCCAATATCGGAACCACATGGCCTGCAGACTCCGGAGTGAATCTTCCCACGGCCACGGGCTCATTTGTGTTTCAAACCGGAAACGGAATCGATCCGAACATTGGCGGAAATAATTGTATGACTGTAGTTGCTCCCGGTGGTGGATCCGTATCCGTACGATTGGGCAACTCCAGCGTGAGTAATAAGGCAGCAAGGATGATGTACCAGATCAACACGGTCGACTCCTGTAACGCGGGGTTCACCTACTCATACGCTGTGGTGTTACAAGATCCGAGTCATACTCCTCAGGAACAGCCTCGCTTTGATATCAAAGTGACAGATATTAACGGAAACATCCTTGGCGGACCCTGCGGAACCTATTCCGTATATGCCGGATCAGATCCTAATTTTCAAACCTTCGGAGGCGTAAAATACCTTTGCTGGGTAACGGTGGGCATTGACCTTCTACCCTATATCGGAACCACGGTACGAATTGAATACGCCACCATGGACTGTACCCAGGGCGGCCATTATGGTTATGCTTACATTGACTGCGGCTGCTCCCCTTTGATGGGTACCGCACTTTTCTGTCCCAACTCCAACGGACCGATCGTGCTTATTGCTCCATCCGGATATGCCAGCTACCAGTGGAACGATCCTTTTGGTAATCCCATCCCAGGTCCTGGCGGAACCAACGATACCTGTATCTATACCCTTCCCGCCCAGATCGGAGATCAGTTCGTTGTGGGCATGGTTTCCGCAGCCGGATGTACCACCAACCTTACTGTGACCTTAGTACCGACAATTATCCAGGCAACAACCACCTGGACCAATGCCATTTGCTATGGCGGTATAGGAATCGTTAACACCACCCCTTCGGGAGGAACCCCGATTCCAACGTGGAATGTTAGTTACACAGAAATCGTCACAGGACAGCAATTGGGTGGAGGAAGCTGGAATACCGGCACCTGGACCGATACACTCTACGCCGGAACCTACGTTGTAACATTCCAGGATAGCATTGGATGTGAACACAAAGACACCATCACGATTACACAGCCCCCCTCTCCGCCTGATACGTTGCCGCAAACCATGTACTTCTGCGAGGGTGACTCAATTGGTTATTTTATGTATCAGGTGGGATCCGGACAAAATGGTCCCTTCCAATGGTTTAATTATCCCTCAGGAACTCCTGCCACACCACTTATGCCGACCAACCAGGTATGGCTGGTACCCAATCCTACAATGGGTAGCACTTACTGGTTCACCTGGTACGACAATAACGGATGTAAACGTCGCTCGGTGGTTTCTACCGGCTTTCAGGCACCTAATCCGCTCTATGGACCATCGGATACAGTTGTAAATATCTTCACACCGAACGGAGATAATATGAATGAAACGTTCCGTCCGTATTTCTCTCTGTACTGGACCAAAGAAGACATCGAATATTACGCCAAGGAATACAATCTGAAGATCTACAGCCGCTGGGGTAACCTCATTTTCGAAACGGACGACTATATGACTGCCTGGGATGGAAAGAAAGGCAGCGCGAAAGTCAATGAAGGAGTGTATTACTGGGTTGCCACCTATAAGAACCGTTGCGCACCGGAGGATGAACCTCCGATTGAAAAAGCGGGATATGTGCACCTGATGAAATAAAACAGAACCCCTCCCGCCGGAGGGGTTTTTATTTACGGCTATGATTCTTCATTTACTTCTCTTCCTGTTATTTGCTCCGGCTCAGAGTTCCTGTCCTATCCGGACCGACGGCATATATACCGCGCCAGTAGACCAGGAGACAGATGCTCACATTCGTTTTTACCCAGAGGGTATTGTGATTGTATCCACTTCCGTAAAAGAGATGAAAGATGTTAAAACCTGGTTTCACAAAGAAAATTCAGACAGGGTACTTAAAGGAAAATACAAAATTAAGAAAGGGAAAGTAAAATTCTCCGTGAAAGGAGACACCGGCGAACAGCAATTCTCAGGCACCATTGGGTGCGATAAACTCGAAATGACAATTACGGACCCTCTTACAAAGGCCAGTACGCGGCGAAATTATGTACTGATACCTCTTTGAAATTACGCTTCCTATTCTCTTCTTTGAGCGCGCTAAAATTCAGTTATGCAGAACATTATTGACTTTTTCCAGAACATTCATCCGGTTCTGGCCGCCCTTATAGCCACACTTTTTACGTGGGGCATGACTGCATTGGGCGCCGCGCTGGTGTTTTTCTTCAAAACCCTCCACAGGCGAACACTTGATACCATGCTGGGCTTCACAGGAGGTGTGATGGTGGCGGCCAGCTTCTGGTCTTTGCTTTCTCCGGCCATAGAATTGTCGGAGGGTAAAGCAGTGCCCAGCTGGTTCCCGCCCGCAGTCGGGTTTCTCTCAGGCGCCTTATTCCTTTTTGCCCTTGATAAAGTAATTCCGCACCTTCATATTAACTTTAAACATGAAGAGAGCGAAGGGCTAAAAACAAACTGGCACCGTACCATATTGCTTGTGCTGGCTATCACGCTTCACAATATTCCGGAAGGACTTGCGGTGGGAGTAGCGTTCGGTGCAGCTGCCGCAGGAATGGACGGATTTACCGTGGCAGGTGCCATTGCGCTCGCTATTGGTATCGGCATTCAAAACCTACCGGAAGGTACCGCCGTTGCCGTTCCATTGCGAAGAGAGGGTCTGGGGAGATTCCGCAGCTTCTGGTGGGGGCAATTATCCGCCGTGGTGGAACCAGTGGCAGGAGTGCTGGGTGCAGTGGCTGTGATCTACATGCAGCCGATCCTTCCATATGCCCTCGCCTTTGCTGCCGGAGCAATGATTTATGTGGTGGTGGAAGAAGTAATCCCGGAAACACAACGTGATAAGTACACAGATTGGGCAACGATGGGATTTATTGGAGGATTTTTGGTGATGATGATTCTGGATGTGGGATTAGGTTGAATAATCTGTTAAACAGATCGAAACAAAAAATTGTCGGAAGAGATAAATATAAAAAACAAAAGAGCAGGATTCGAATATTCCTTCCTGGATAAGTTCATTGCCGGTATTCAGCTGACGGGGACGGAGATAAAGAGCATCAGGCTGGGAAAAGCAAGCATAACCGAAGCCTATTGTTTAGTGGAAAAAGGAGAGGTGAAGGTGCGGAATATGCAGATAGAGGAATACGACAAGGGAGGGCATTACAATCATCAGCCCCGCCGCGACCGGAAGTTACTGCTGAACGCAAACGAAATAAAAAAGATCAGCAACACGCTGAAGGATCAGGGAGTTGCTGTGATCCCATTACGACTCTTCATTAACGAGAAGGGTCTGGCTAAGCTGGAAATTTCCCTAGCCAAGGGAAAGAAAATACACGATAAGCGGGAAAGCATTAAGGAGCGGGAAGTGAAGAGAGAGCTGGATCGGAGGAGGAAAAAGTAGTAGTGGTGATGATGATGGGAGGGGTATAATAAACAAACCCCGAAGATTTCTCTCCGGGGTTTGTTTCAAATAAAATGGTATTGACTAGAAGTGCAGGTTCAGACGCAGGGAAGCATTTCCTGTTCCGAAAGCATTCTGGTCAACGTCAATAACAAAAGCTGAGCTCTTGCCAGTTTCAGTGGTAACGGTTCCAACAGTGGGGGTAACACCACCTACTGTTTCGTAGCTGGAAGTTCCTCCTCCGCTCTTGGAGAATCCAAGACCCCATCCGAATTCACCAGCGATGGAGATTTTCGGGAAGATGAAGTACTCAGCTCCGATGAAACCACGAACGCCGAAACCAATGGTTGAACCACTCTTGAATTCGGTACCCCTTGCTCCCAAAGGTCCTGCAGTAACAACACCAGGAGCGAAGTTTGCGAAATCAAGCGTACCCCAGTCTGTAGACTCCGGAGTAGTAGTGGTGCTGGCCGTGTTAGTCGGAGACATAACGTTACCATACTCATAGGCTGCTTTGTAAGAATTCATCCAAATGAGCAGGTCCGCTCCGTACACACCCTGAAGACGGGTTTTTCCGCGGCGCATTTCCATACCTCCGCCGAGTCCGACAAAGGTTCCACCCATTTTCAGCTTATCTTCCACCACATCCACAGTGGGGAAAGTTGCAGTGCTGAAATCCTTGCCAACCAGATTGGTGTATGAATGATTATGCATACCCAGGCGAATTGTGGCACGATAGGCGGTCTTCTCGTCCTTGAACATTTTTCCTGTGATAATCAGATTGTTGTTCAGGAAGTTCCACGTAGGAGAGTTGTTTGAGGTGTTTCCATTGAGGGCATTCCCCAAGAAGTCCAGAAGCGGGGTCGCCTCAATACTCACGCACCAGTCATCTGTTTCAGGAAGATAGGGTTCACCCTTCTTCGAAGTCAGATCCTGTGCAAATGCCGAGGACGCAGCAAAGGCCACGGCAAGAACAAGCATTGTTTTTTTCATAGTTTTTTGTGTTGGTTTATTGTTTGGATTTGATTCCGGCTCAAAATTAAGCAATTAGTGTGCCTGAACATGTTATTAACAATCCTATGGTTTTCAACAGCAAATTGTTAATTACCTGGCTTTCTCCGATAGCATTGGCACAAACTTGAAGGCACCCATACTCTTTATATTAAACTGATTATCAGCCACTTTAGTGTATACCTTCATGTCCTGTACGGCCCCCTCTCCCACGGGAATGACCAATATTCCGCCCACCACCAATTGTTTCAACAAATCTTCCGGCACATAGGGAGCGCCTGCCGTTACCAGAATCCGGTCGAAGGGGGCAAACCGGGGAAGGCCTAAATATCCGTCACCGTAAAAGAAATGCGCCCGGTAGCCCATTTCCGGAAGAAACAGCTTTGTTTTATCGAAGAGCAGCTTCTGGCGTTCAATAGTGTAAACCCTGGCTCCCATTTCCAGCAGTATGCAGGTCTGATAGCCTGATCCGGTGCCGATCTCCAACACCTTCAGGCCCGGATCTACTTGCAGGAGCTGGGTTTGGTAGGCCACGGTATAGGGCTGGGAAATAGTTTGTCCCGCCCCTATTGGAAAAGCCTTGTCCTGGTACGCATGTTCCAGAAGGGCATTATCGAAGAAGTAATGCCGGGGCACTTTCTCAATGGCCTTTAGCACTTCATCATCGCGTATTCCTTTCACACGCAGTTCCTTCACTAATGCCCTGCGCAATCCCTGATGCTTAAATGTGTCCTTCAACTCGTTCATTTCTAAGTACAAAACTGATAAAATCGGGCTATTTGAAAGCATCCAAAAAGGGTTACTTTTGCACACCCTGCTGTTGAATGGCAAACCGTGTAAAAATAGGGCTTCTGGGTGCAGGTCACCTTGGAAAGATCCATCTCAAGTGCATCCGTGAGGTAACGGACATGGAATTGGTGGGTTTTCACGATTCGGATCCTGCGGTGGCGGAAAACGTTGCAGCGGAATACGGTGCCCGGGCTTTCGAAAGCGCGGATGCGCTCATCGAAGCATCCGATGCTGTTGACATTGTGACTCCCACCCTGCACCACTATAACCTGGCCTGCAGGGCGATTAAAAAATCAAGGCACGTTTTTATTGAGAAACCCATTACAGAAACGGTTGAAGAAGCCAGGGCACTTCTTTCTCTGGCAAAGGAAGCTCAGGTAAAAGTGCAGGTTGGGCATGTGGAACGGTTCAACCCGGCCTACCTGGCGGCCCGGGATTACTTCACGCATCCGTTATTTATTGAAACGCACCGTCTGGCGCAATTCAATCCACGGGGAACCGATGTATCTGTAGTATTAGATCTTATGATCCATGATATTGATATTGTACTGAGCATTGTAAAATCCAATATACGGAAGATCTCGGCCAGCGGGGTGTCTGTTGTAAGTGATAGTCCGGACATTACAAACGCCCGCATAGAATTTGACAATGGTGCTGTAGCGAATCTTACGGCCAGCCGGATTTCCATGAAGAATATGAGAAAGACCAGGGTGTTTCAGAAAGACGCCTATATATCTCTCGATTTTTTAGAAAAATCTCTGAACATCATCCGACTCAGCGAGGTAGAAGGAGAACCTGATCCTTTGGCCGTAATCATAGAGCCGGGACCCGGAAAAAAGCCCAAGCAGATATGGTTTGAGAATCCGAAAACCGAACCTGTAAACGCCATTCGACTTGAACTGGAGGCCTTTTCAAAAGCAGTGCTGAACGATACACCCACCCCGGTATCCCCGGAGGATGGTCTGGCAGCCCTGGAAGTGGCGCATAAGATCATAGAAAAAATCCGTCTGAACAGCGATTTCAGCCCGGAACCAACAATATCCCGCTGATCTTATCGTTTTCAATTTACCCCCATTCCGTCTATGCCCTACTTGCTTCGAATTCTCTGTTTTTTGCTCATACCCCTATTGCAGGGTTGTTCATTGTTCGATAAAGATGAACCCGTTCCTGCATATATCTCTATTCCGGCCATTCAACTTACAACTGATTATCCCAACCAGGGTAGCAGTTCCCACAAAATAGTTGACGCCTGGGTGTATGTGGACAATAATCCGGTGGGCACTTTTGAACTTCCGGCCAAATTTCCGGTTATCGCCACTGACGGCACACATAAGATCACGATCTACGCAGGGATCAAAATGAACGGCATTTCCACGCTGCGTATAAAGTATCCTTTTTATGATGAATACACAGGTGACCATGTACTTACTGCAGGACAGGTTACCACCATTACTCCCACCGTTGCTTACACCTCCTCCTCCACCTTTCCCTGGAGAGAAGATTTTGAATCCGCAGGTCACACCTTTATTGACACATTTACTATTGCCCGACTCACCCAGGTAACAGATGTGGTATTCGAAGGAAATAAAAGCGGGCATGTGCATCTGAATACCGACACCTTCGCCTGTGAGCTTAGAAGTGCACCATTGCTAACCGTGCCCGCGGGCGGACGTGCTGTATTTCTTGAACTGAATTATAAATGCAGTCATTCCTTTAATGTGGGCATTGTGAATTCCAACCTGGAACACCTGATATCGCTGGTTGTGAATAAAAGTGAAAACTGGAACAAGATTTATATCAATCTTACGGGCGAGATCAATTACCCGCCCGCTACTACGAATCCGAAGATCTACCTGACGATGATGAAACCTTCGAATATAAGTACGGCGGATTTCTGGTTTGACAATGTGAAGCTGGTGTACTGAGCATGAATAAAAAGATACAGGTTGCAAAGTATGTCTTCTCTGACCTGGTTGCGGCCGGTACCGCATGGACCTGTTTTTATCTTTTCAGGAAATACTATATCGAATCTGAAAAGTTCGGAGTTGCCGTAGAGCCTGACTTTTCTCTGCGCTTCTGGCTGGGTCTGGCAATCATTCCGCTCTTCTGGCTCGTTTTTTACGCTGCCGCAGGCCACTACAAGTCGATTTACCGTAAATCTCGCCTGAAAGAGCTGGGTGGTACGCTTCTCGTGTCGCTGCTGGGTGTGATTCTGATTTTCTTTGTTTTAATTCTCGACGACCAGATTGCCTCCTATCGCTCCTACTACCAGTCGTTTATCGCATTGTTTATAATGCATTTCACACTTACCCTGCTCTTCCGTCTGGTACTTACTACAATAACCGTTCACCGTGTTCACCGGCGGGAGATCGGGTTTCCCACGCTGCTTGTGGGAAGTAACCTTAACGCACTGAAACTCTACCAGGAAATGGAGTCCGCTCCGAAATCATCAGGCAATAAATTCGTCGGATTCGTTCATGTAGATGAAAAAAACGGTTATTCCCATGAGTTAAAAGCATCCATTCCTCATTTAGGTGAGCTCACAGAAATCGGGAGTATTATCCGGAAGAATCACGTGGAAGAGGTAATCATTGCTATAGAGTCTTCCGAACACGATTCGCTCTGGAAGATCATCAATGAAGTAGATCGTCCGGGGGTGATGATCAAGGTGATTCCGGACATGTATGACATACTTTCCGGTTCTGTTAAAATGTCTTCCATATTCGGAGCGGCACTGATTGAAATTAATCTGGCCATCATGCCGGCGTGGCAGCAGAATCTCAAACGCCTGTTCGACATTCTCATTTCCGCAATTTTTCTTACCGTATTTGCGCCGGTATATTTTTTCCTTGCACTTGCGGTCAAGTTATCTTCGAGGGGTCCTGTGCTTTATTCCCACGAACGGATAGGGCTGCATGGTAAACCATTCTTTATACATAAATTCCGTTCCATGTATGTGGATGCAGAAAAGAACGGTCCTGCTCTTTCCCGCAAAGATGATCCCCGGATCACAACACTGGGGCGATTCCTGCGCAAATCAAGGATGGATGAATTACCCCAATTCTGGAACGTGCTCAGGGGAGAAATGAGCATAGTGGGTCCACGCCCTGAAAGGCAGTTTTTTATTGACCAGATTCTGCAGAAGGCACGGCATTATAAACACCTCCATAAAGTTCGGCCGGGTATCACGTCCTGGGGTCAGGTGAAATACGGTTATGCAGAGAATGTGGATCAGATGGTGGAACGACTTAAGTATGATATTATTTACCTCGAAAACATGTCCTTCGCCGTTGATCTGAAAATCATTATTTACACGGTACTGATCGTCTTTCAGGGCAGAGGCAAATAGAATTTGCCGTATTTTTACCACCCTATGCCCCGGGTTTCAGCCTATCTTTTTTTGTGGATCATCCCCCTATTCCTTTCTGGAAACTCCGGCGACACCGAGAAACTCACACCCACGTTTTCCAAAATCACTAAAAAGTACGACCGTAAATACAATGATCTGGCCAGGTACCTTGCCGCCATGCCGGAGGAAAAGGGTTGTGTTTTGGATAAGCGATTACTGACACATCCCGGATGGAAAACATATTGCGACACGGCAAATGCAGACTGGGATAGTTATTACGCCGAACGAATCCTTCCGCTGAGAGAATGGGCCTATGATGAGATCGGAGAACTCAATTCCAGGCGCTTTAAATTCTTTTATCCCTTCTCCGGGCCGGACATACTTCACGGAAACATGTTTTTCCGGAATGCAGACACTACCATTATGTTCGGACTGGAACCGGTAGGGAAAGTGCCATTGCTTAAGACCTCCAGCAGCGACTCTATTGACCGGTACATCCGCATTATCCAGCATTCTCTTCATGCTATTCTGAATTATAGTTTTTTCCGTACGCTTTCAATGAAACAAGACCTGAGAGTTGAGCAAACAGGAGGCACTCTCCCGTTGCTAATGCTCTTTCTTGCACGTACCGGGAACCGGGTACTGGACGTGAAAGGAGTTTTCATTGATAAGGAAGGGAAAATGCAATTTCACGATCTGGAAAATGCGAAAAAATTAAAAGTGCCGGGGGTCGAAATCACGTATTGCCAGAGCGACAGTACGCATGAAAGCAAGCTCTATTATTTCAGCGCTGATATATCGAACAAGGGACTTCATTACAACCACCCGGAGTTCCACACCTATCTCAAGGGGATGGGACCCGTTTATACATTCATTAAATCTGCTTCCTACCTGATGTACAATGATAATTTTTCTTCCGTCAGGAACCTGATCCTCGGCCAGTCACTTATTATTCTGCAGGATGATTCGGGAATCCCCCACTCTGCCTTTCAGAAAAACGGATTTGATTATACAATGTACGGGATGTACAATGGTACCATCTCGTTGTTCAGCAGCAAATACCAAACCAGTCTGTATAAATCATATCAAAGCCAGAAAGAGAAGGTTAAGCCGCTCTCCTTTGGCATCGGATATAAATATAAACCGGGGGAGTCGAATCTGGTTCTTTACCGAAAACTAAAAACATGAAACACATTTACCTGATTGCCATTCTGCTCATGAAAGGAATTTCATGCTTTTCCACTGTCTGGCAGGTAGGTCCGAGTCAGACGTATACCATGCCCAGTCAGGTTTCCGGACTTGTTGGCAATGGTGACACGGTTGATATTGATGCCGGAGTGTACTTTCAGGATGTTTGCGGATGGTATGCAAACAACCTCCTTCTGCGCTGTTCGAACGGGATGGCGCACATGAAAGCGAATTTCACCGGTTATCAGGGCAAGGCCATCTGGGTGATCGGGGGCAACAACGTAAAAGTGAGCCATATCGAGTTTTCAGAATGTGCTGTTCCCAGTCAGAACGGAGCGGGCATACGGCAGGAGGGGATGGATCTTACCGTAGAGAATTGTTATTTCCATGATAACGAGAACGGGATCCTGGCGGGAACAGTTGCCAACAGCACCATTATTATCCGTGATACTGAATTTGCCCGGAATGGGTTTGGAGACGGGCTCACGCACAATCTCTATATCAATAACATTGATACGCTCATTTTCGAGCACAACTATTCCCACCATGCCAACATCGGCCACGAACTGAAGAGTAGGGCGCATGTTAATATCATTCGATACAGTCGCTTCAGCAATGAAGCCACCGGAAATGCAAGCAGGGAAATTGATCTGCCTAATGGGGGCCTTGCGTTCCTGATCGGCAATGTGATTCACCAGGGGCCCAACGGCACCAACGGTAACATGGTGGGTTATGGTCTGGAAGGACTCAATAATCCCACCCCGCATGAATTATTTATGGTGAACAACACCCTCGTGAATGAACGACCCACCGGGAGTTTTCTGCAATTCAACTCTGGCACGGCCTTTTTCAAAGGGTACAACAACATTTTTTCCGGTATCGGAAATTATGTAAGCGGAAGTTTTCCAGTAAGCATTGATACACTTGACAACTGGAGGGTTACCAGTCTCACCGCTCCTCTTTTTCAGAACTACTCCGTCTACGATTATCATATTCTGAATCCCTCATCAGCAGCCATCTTTAACGGAACACTTGCAGGAACAGCCTATTCGCTTTCGCTGGATCCAACCTTCGAATACGCCTTCCCCGGAAGTATCCTTCCCCGCTGCCTTGTGAGTGACCCTACACTTGGAGCCTTTGAATATTGCCTGGTTGGCATTGATCCGGAAACCGTTATCAACCCACCATTGTATTGTGCCTCTGCAGGCTTGTTAACTCTCCTTACCGGCATAGAAGATCTGATGATCTATGATCTTCGCGGAGCACTGCTGGTGCACCGCGCAAAAACCCTCACAGGGGAGTCGATTCCCATGCCACGGGGCCTTTACATCGTGTCAAGTCAACATGGAAGGGTGAAGGTTTTCATACCCTGACCAACATCTCCGGAAGAACTGACCCCCATCAGTGGATTAACCCGCTCCCAGCCTGACCTTGCAAAAAAAAGCCATGCAGAAACATCATGATATTTTGCACGAATTCCCGGAGCACAAGCAAAAGATACACGATTTGAAAGTGAGCAATCATCACTTTCGCAAATTATTTGATGAATATCACGAGGTAGATCATCATATACACCGGATTGAGACCCAGTCGGAGGCCACTACGGACGAGCACCTCAATGACCTAAGGATGAAGAGAGTCCACCTGAAAGATCAGCTCTTCAAATTCCTTAAGTCTTAGCTTAATAGTACTTTTTCCCGATGAGGTAATTCCGGACGTAATCTGCAACCCCGTCCTCGAGGGAGTGAAAGGGCAGGTTATACCCGATGCCTCTTAATTTTTCCATTTTTGCTTCCGTAAAGTATTGATACTTATCACGGATATCTGCAGGCGTATCAATGAATTCAATTTGGGGCTCCTTCCTTACCCCTTTAAAAACATTTCCTACAAGATCCAGAAAGGTTCGGGCCTTGCCGGAGCCGAGGTTATAAATCGCTGAGTTCTTCCTGTGCTGGAGAAGAAACAAACAAACTGCCGTAACATCCTTCACATAAACAAAGTCGCGAAGCTGTTCGCCATCCTTGTAGCCTTCTTTATGGGAACGGAATAATCTCACATATCCCCTTTCCTGTATCTGATTGCAGGCATGAAAGATCACGGAAGCCATCCGGCCTTTATGGTATTCATTGGGGCCATACACATTAAAGAATTTCAACCCAGCCCAAAACGAAGGTGTTCGTTGTTGCTGCAATACCCATTTATCAAACTCATTTTTAGAATCTCCGTAAGGATTGAGGGGCTTTAAGGAAGGGATCAGTGAATGGTCATCGGCATATCCAAACTCTCCCGCACCGTACGTAGCGGCAGAAGAAGCATAAACGAGCGGGATGCCGAATTCTGTGCAGCAATTCCAGACGTCTTTTGAATAATTAAGGTTCAGCTCATCAAACACTGATCTGTTGAATTCGGTTGTGTCTGTACGGGCGCCAATATGAAATACGAATTGGACAAACCGCTGATTGGTCACCAGCCATTGCAGGAAATCTTTTCGTTCTACTTTCCGCGAAAAGCTCTTCCCTTCAAGATTTGGGATTTTTGTAAGCGCCGAAAAATCATCTACCAGGATCAGGTCCTTAAAGTTTTTTTCGTTCAAGGCCTGAACCAGACAGCTTCCGATGAACCCTGCGGCTCCTGTTACTACGATCATGGTGCAAAGATAAATCTAACTTAACAAGTAATCCGCCGGAATATCGCGAATCTGGCCCGACTCTTTGGCTTTGCGAAAAAGGATCTCCACAGCCCTGCGACCGGCTGGTCCGAGATCAATACTATATTCATTAACATACAGCGCAATATGTTGCTTCATCACATTCTCGTCCATCTCCTGTGCATGTTTTTTTATGAATGGCATGGCACCATCCGGGTCTGAAAATGCTCTTCTCACGCTGCTGCGGATGAGATCGTCGATCTTTAAAGCCCATTCCCGGGGGAGTTTCCGTGATACCACTATTCCTCCCAAGGGGATCGGTGCCGCGGTTTCTGTTTCCCACCATTCCCCGAGATCGATCACCTTTTTTAATCCGCGTTTTTCATAAGTAAACCTGTTTTCATGTATGAGAACTCCCGCATCCACTTCACCCTTTAATACCGCATTTTCGATGGATGAAAACAACATGGGTTCCTTGCGCGCCGCGCCGGGAAATCGCAGGCTGAAAAGAAAGTTGGCGGTGGTGAGGCGTCCTGGTATAGCCACCGTTAGATTGCCGGCCTGAATTTCACTAACTGTCATTTCCCGCTTCGACACCAGCAATGGTCCGCAACCCGTTCCGAGTGCAGAGCCTGCATTCAGCAGGTAATATTTCATGGCCAGCTGGGTAAATGCCGCGTAACTCAGCTTTGTAACCATAAGGGAGCCTGCAGCTGCGAGCCGGTTCAGGGTTTCCACATCTTCAATGACCGGTTCTATCTCGAGACCGGAAAGTTCCAGCTTGCCGTTTACCAGCGCATCAAAAATAAAACAATCGTTGGGGCAGGGTGAGAAACCTAATGTAATCTTCATAAAGCAGAGGTGAGGATTTCCAGAACTTTCTTCTGGAGATTATCAATGGCACTATCCAGTTTCCACGCCTGCCTGTTCCTCCGCTCCACACGATTAGAGATGGCGCGAACCTGGGCGCATGGAAGGCGGAAAGCGTTACACACTTTGAAGAAGGCAGCACCTTCCATGCTCTCCACGAAGGGATGGAGCCTTCCGAACACTTTATCAATACTGAGCTCATTCCCATGCACCGTGTTTACAGTAATCCCGGTAACGCGGGGAAGTTTATCCAGCACCGGATTACTGAATTCCTGTAAAGGCTGAACGGCAGCCTCTCCCAATCCCATTTCGTCCAGACTCAAAAACTGCTCTCCGTCTTCCGCACCCAGCTCTGAAAAATTATCTTTCACCACATTAACCACATCCCCCACCCGGATGTCACTGAAGAAACTGCCCGCAACACCCACATTCAATGCGGCATCGAAAGTGGAAAGAGAAAGCATCCTCGTCAGTTCCATTGCCATGGCAGTCATCCCCACTCCGGTTTCGAGGAAAACCACGTTTTTTTTCAGCGTCTGTACCGTCGTCGGCAGCGAAGATACCTCCGCAGGAGTGGCAGTAACGATCAGAATCCTCATGCTTCAAATGTAACCCAAAACCTATTACCTTTACTTTCCCATGGTTTATTTGACCCGGCGAGAAACCTTTAACGCAGCGCACAGACTGTACCGGCCCGAATGGAGTGCGGAGCAAAATGACGCTGCCTTCGGCAAATGCGCAAACCCGAACTGGCACGGACACAATTACATCCTGCATGTCACTGTCAAGGGGGAAATAGACCCCGGAACAGGATACTTCATTAACCTGAAGGATCTGAGCCAGCTGATCCGGACGGAAGTCATTGAAAAGCTGGATCATAAGAACATTAACCTGGAGGTGGATTTCATGAAAGGGAAAATGGCCTCCGCTGAAGTGCTGGCCGTTTCCATCTGGGAGGTATTGGATGCGCCTGTCAGAAACCGGGGAGGATTGCTTCACTCTGTCCGCATCCAGGAGACAGAAAACAACAGTGTTGAATATTTTGGCAGATGAGTAAGAAAAAAACTGAAAAGAACAGCACAGTCTCGCTGGCGAGGCACTATGAAGATGTTCTCCGGCTGATCGGAGAGGATCCGAAACGGGAAGGACTGGTAAAAACACCCGAGCGAGTGGCTAAAGCACTGCAATTTCTCACACAGGGATACCAGCAAAATCCCAAGGATATCCTGCGCTCTGCCCTTTTTAAAGATCCTTATCAGCAAATGGTACTTGTGAAGGATATAGAGCTTTATTCCCTGTGCGAGCATCACTTGCTTCCCTTCATTGGTAAGGTGCATGTGGCCTATATTCCGAATGGAACGATTGTTGGGCTCAGCAAGATTCCCCGTGTGGTAGAGGCTTTTGCACGCAGGCTTCAGGTGCAGGAGCGCTTGACTTACGAGATCCGCGATAGTCTTCATGAAACCCTGCGCCCCCTGGGGGTGGCTGTGGTCATAGAGGCGGCCCACCTTTGCATGCAGATGCGAGGGGTTCAGAAACAAAACTCGGTAACCACCACTTCTGCGTTTACAGGACAGTTTCTTGAAGACGCTACACGGAAGGAATTTATTTCATTGATAGCACATAAACTACACTGATATGCATGAATATATTTTTCCGGGGCAGGGATCCCAGTTTCCAGGCATGGGCAAAGAACTATATGACGGCTCGGCACAGGCACGCGAGTTATTCGAGAAAGCTAATTCCCTGTTGGGATTTCGTATCACGGATAGTATGTTTGCCGGCACGGAGGAGGAATTGCGGCAAACGAGAGTAACGCAGCCCGCTATTTTTTTACATTCAGTGATTTTGGCACAAACACTCGGAGCATCGTTTCAGCCAAAGATGGTGGCAGGGCATTCGCTGGGAGAGTTTTCTGCACTGGTAGGTAACAGTACGCTGACCTTCGATGATGCACTGATGCTGGTTTCTAAGCGCGCCCTTGCCATGCAGAAAGCATGCGAGATGAATCCCGGCACGATGGCAGCCATACTGAATCTGGAAGATTCAGCAGTGGAAGAAATCTGTGCCGCCGTGAGCAAAGAAACCGGAGAAGCGGTAGTGGCTGCCAATTATAATTGTCCGGGGCAACTGGTTATCTCCGGTTCCGTGAAAGCGGTAACCGTGGCCTGTGAGAGAATGAAAGCGGCGGGAGCAAAACGTGCACTTTTGCTGCCGGTGGGGGGAGCCTTTCATTCACCATTGATGGAACCTGCGAAGATTGAGCTGGAAGCAGCCATACTCAACACACGGTTTTCGCATCCGGTGTGTCCGGTGTACCAGAACGTAACGGCCGCTCCTGTATCAGATCCGGAACAGATCAAGAAGAACCTGGTAGCTCAGCTCACGGCTCCGATACGATGGACACAGTCAGTAAGAGCCATGCTGACGGACGGAGCCTCTAAATTTACGGAAGTAGGTCCCGGCAAAGTACTTCAGGGCCTTGTGAAAAAAGTGAATAAAGATGTGGAAGCACTCAGCGCTTAGCCGGCCACATACTTATTACGAAGACTGCTGATTTTTTCCCCGATCTGGCGAACTTCCTGCTGACTCACCTCACCTTTAACGGCCAGATTGTCGTAGACTGCTTTCACGCTCTGTAGATCGGATATCAATCCTGTGAAGAACTCATCCGATTTAAATTCTCCCAGCAAACTAATCAGCTGTTCAAGGTGATGTTTTTGTTCCCAGATTTTGGAATAGAGCAGTTTATTGGCATCGTCACGGGGAACATCCCCGAGTGTACGAACGGAGGTATAGAGGCCTTCTATCCAGCCTCCCACAACCACGAGCGTAGCGAGACCGATACGCTCATTAGACTTCAGTGTTTTGTCGATTTCCGCATAGGAGTCAAACACCAGTTTTTCCAGTGAATCCTTATTTGTTTTATACTGCTCGTAGGTTGTAAGTGCGCGCTGATCAAAAGCAATGGGAATACTGAGATCATCAGCCAGCTTCTTTGCTGCTTTAAGATAAGCGGCCACGTCCATATATTGTTCAAAGGTGATAACATAGGCTACGTCTGCACCGTAAATTCCCAGATTGATGGCTTTTTGATTATTCTGGTTGTACTTTTCTGCCAGTGCCGCATCATTCAATGCAGTGCGTTTGAAATCAGCGCCTGTCTGCGGGAGTTCACTAAGAATATCGAAGGGAATAGGGATGTTGGAGATCGTTAGGTCGTACTTGAACTGCACCTGCTCATCGGCGGTGTTTTTGACCGAATCAAAATTAATCGTTTGGTTGGTCCTTTCGCTGTTGTCGGTAGTTCCTCCGCATCCAAATATGACCAACGAGAGGGATACCATGGTAATTGGCAGAATAGGGCGCATGACAATTTGTTTAGATATGCAAAGCTAATAGAAATCGGTCTTCAGGCAAAATAGGAGAAATTATGATTCTTCCGGATATTTTTAAGGCTTTCAACGATAAGACGGATCACATTTTCCACATCCTGCCTGTGGACGGATTCCACGGTGGTGTGCATGTAACGCAAAGGTAAAGAGATCAGGGCTGAAACGACCCCGCCCCCGATAAATGCGAAGGCATCCGTATCCGTACCGGTGGCTCTGGAAACAGCTTCCCGCTGAAAGGGAATACTTTTTTTCTCTGCTGTATGAATAATGAGATCCAGGAGTTTATTGTGCACCGCTGGGCCGTAGGTCAGAACCGGTCCCTTGCCGCAGGCTACATCGCCCTGAGCCACCTTATTCATCATCGGAGTGGTGGTATCGTGACAAACATCGGTGATAATAGCCACATCCGGCTTGATCCGTTTTACAATCATTTCAGCGCCACGCAATCCCACTTCTTCCTGCACTGAATTAGTAATATATAGTCCGAAAGGCAACTTTACTTTGCTTTCCTTCAGCAAGCGGGCAACCTCCGCAATCATAAAACCACCGATCCGGTTATCGAGGGCACGGCCGGTGTAGTAGCGGTCGTTCAGGGTGATCAGTTCATCTTCATACGTACACACGCAGCCCACATGAACTCCCATTTCCTCTACCTCCTTGTCAGACGCGGCGCCAACATCAAGAAAAATATTCCTCAGTGAGGGAACTTCTTCCTTACCGGGTTCCCTGACGTGAATGGCAGGCCAACCGAAAACGGCCTTCACTATGCCGCCTTTGGTATGAATATTCACTCGCTTGGAGGGGGCGATCTGGTGATCAGAACCACCATTGCGGCGCAGGTAAATGAATCCGTCTTTGGTAATGTAATGAACGAACCAGGATATCTCGTCACAATGTGCTTCAATCACTACTTTAAATGTCGCCTTAGGATTAATTACGGCAACCGCGGTACCGTAATTGTCGGTAAATATCTCGTCTGTCCACGGACGGATATAATTCATCCACATTTTCTGTCCTTCCCATTCAAAACCCGTGGGAGAGGCATTGTTAAGATACTTTTTCATGAACAAGTGGGAGGACGGCTTAAGAATGCTTTTCGGGGTCTTGGTCTTCTTCGGCATGGCTTTTGTTTTAAGGTAGCAAATGTACGCTTTTGAGCTATTCGGGAACAGGGAATTTGACTGGCGGAAATTACTGGTTCATAGTAGATTACAAACACTTTGTCGAATGACCGCAGGTTACTATTTTGTTCAAAAGATTATTTCGGTTCCGGGTAGGAATTTGCTTTTTTTGAACCTCTAAAATCAGACCATGAAATCATTGCATTTACTTTTACTGAGCCTGCTGTTTACCGGTGGTGGTATGCTGGCCCAAACAGCCAAGAAGGGCGGTCCTTTGGACGGGAAAATTTACATTATTGAAATTTTTCTTGACGGAAAAGAAAAGAAATGGCATGATGATGATTTGAAATTTATGGCCGGCAGCAAGCTGAAATCGGTGCTTTTTGCCGACTGGAATTTTTCGGCCAACCTCTATGAAGGAACCGTGATTGATTCGACTTCTGAAAAAAAGGTCATTGTGTTCAGCTGTGAGACCAAGAAAAACGACAAAGGGGAGATTATGATCTGGAGCGGAACAGTGACCGGAAAGGAAATCGAGGGAACCATTGAACTCCAGAACTCCAGCGGTAAAACCAAAAAATCCTTCACCTTTACCGGCTCCGAGAAGGAGAAGAAACAGGTGAAAAAATAGACTGAAAAGCCCCGGGAGCCGATAGGAGATACCGGGGTTTTTTATTTGGGAAAAGCCTTCCCAAATTGTACCTTAGTGCCCTTTGCCCCCATTCCATGAAAAAGATCTTACTTCTACTCCTGTTTCCGGCCGGTCTGTGTGCCCAGGACACCGTGAAGGTGAACACCATTCCTAACCAGGATGCTGAAAAATATTACAATGAAGGCATTTCGGCTTATGCCAGCAGGAATTACGAGAGCGCTATTCAGAGCTTCTCTCAGGCCATTCAGCTCAAAGCCGATTTTGAAAAGGCCTGGTATAACCGCGGTATATGTTATTTTGAACTGAAAAACTATGCACTCTGTATTTCGGACGAGACCAAAACAATTGAGTTAAACCCGAAAAACGACATGGCATTTTACTACCGGGCGCAGTGCCTGTATGCTATGGGTAAAAAGACCGATGCGGTGAATGATTACACCAAGGCCATTTTGGTTAATCCTTCCTATGCTCAAGCTTTTTATTACCGGGGCGGGATCAAATTTGAACTGGGAGATTACAAGGGCGCTATCGAAGATTTTGACAATGCCATTATGAGCAAGCCGGATTATGCTTATGCATTCAACGACCGCGGTTCGGCCAAACGGATGCTGGATGATCTGGACGGTGCGATTGCCGATTACCGTAAAGCCATTTCTCTGGACGCCAAACTGGCATTTGTGCATAATAACCTGGGCAGTGTGCTGCGAAAAAAAGGCGACCACAAAGGCGCTATTGATGCTTATACCCAAAGCATACAGATTAAGCCGGATGCCCAAACCTTCAACAACAGGGGCAGCGCAAAATATGATGACGGCGACTATGCCGGTGCCATCAAGGATTATTCCGAAGCCATCAAGATGAAGTACGATTATGTGTACGCCTACAACAACCGTGCGGGTGCCAGGATAAAGATGAAGGATTACAAAGGAGCTATTAATGATTGTGACTTTGCCATTAAACTGAATCCACAATACAGCGACGCTTATGTGAATCGTGGGATCGCAAAAGAAATGCTTCGTGATAAAACCGCCTGCGATGATTGGAAAAAAGCGGTAAGTCTTGGCAACGAAACGGCAAAAAATTACACCGGAGATTGCAAGAAATAGGCAGAGCGGCCATTGGACAAGCAAGCAGGGTTGCGTGAAAAAACTAATGATTAAAATATAGCCATGATAAAAAGGATTCTCGCTTTCGTATTCATTCTTTGCGGAGTACTTGGGTACAGCCAGCAGAATGTGGAATTCAAAAAAGAGAATTTCAAGGATAAAAAAGATCAGCTGAAAGAAGCGGTGAGGAATCTTGAAGAAGGTGATCCGCATTTTCAGGAGGGGATGAACTTTTTGAAAAAGTACTACAAAGGGGAGGATCAGGCAGAAGGCTATGTAGGCGCCTATGTCAGCATGGCGCTTCCTTTCTATCTAAAGGCACAGGATTTTAATCCCAATAACGCATTACTGAACTATAAGATCGGATTTTGCTACCTCTATTCGCCCTTTAAATGGAAGGCACTTCCGTTTTTCGAGAACGCAGTGAAACTGAATCCTCAAGTTGTTCCGGATATCAATTACTACATTGCCAGGGGCCACCATCTGCAAAAACACTGGGATGACGCAATCAATTATTATAAGAAAGCGGCCCAGTATTTTGACCCCAAGGATGATCGCTGGAGGATCGAAGACTGCGAAAAAAAGATTAAAGAATGCGGTTACGGAAAAGACTATGAAAAAAACCCTACCCGCGTGTTCATCGACAACGTTGGGCCGGAAGTGAACAGCGCGTATCCTGATTATGGTCCCGTGATCTCTGCCGATGAATCCATCATGTTCCTCACTTCCCGTCGCCCGGGTTCCACCGGCGGGCAGCAGTCGGAAGGCTCGAACTACTTTGAAGACATTTATATCTCTAAAAACATGGGTGGAAAATGGCTGATAGCAGTGAATGCGGGCAAACCCATTAATACCGAAGGCCATGACGCCACGGTAGGACTTTCCGCTGACGGCCAAACGCTACTGATATATCTTGACGACGGAGGAGACGGGAATATTTATGCCTGCGAGCAAAAAGGGGAATTCTGGAACAAGCCGGACAAGGTAAGCTCTAATGTGAATACTAAATCTCATGAATCTTCTGCTTCTCTATCTGCCGATGGCACAACCCTTTATTTTGTAACCAATAAAGAGGGAGGTATTGGCCTGCATGATATCTACTACGTAAAGAAAGATGAAAAAGGCAAATGGGGAAAACCCGTTAATCTCGGTCCGGTGATCAACACCAAATACAATGAAGAATCTGTTTTTATACATCCCGACGGAAAAACACTGTATTTCTCCTCTGAGGGGCACACCAGCTCCGGTGGCTATGACATTTTCAAATCGATTTATAACGAAAAAACGCTGCAATGGTCTGCCCCGGAAAACCTGGGATATCCGGTAAACTCACCTGACGATGACATTGATTTTGTGCTCTCTGCTTCCGGAAAACACGGATATTATTCTTCCTTCAAAATGGACGGATACGGTGAAAAGGATATTTACATGATTACTTTCCTCGGTGCAGAGAAACCTCCCCTGCTGAATAATGAAGACAACCTCCTTGCTTCTACTGCCGCCCCTGTAAAGGAGCAGGTATCTATGCAGAAAGTAGAAATTTTAACCGCCCAGCTTACCATCCTGAAGGGAACTATTACGGATGCTTTCACCAAGAAGCCGCTGGATGCGGATATTGAACTGGTCGACAACCAGCTTGGTAAAGTGATCGCTACCTTTAAGAGTAATTCTGCTACCGGTAAATATCTTGTATCCTTACCGGCAGGTAAAAACTACGGAATTGCTGTTAAAAAGGACGGGTACCTTTTCCACTCTGAAAATTTTGATATCCCCATGACCGCCTCCTATCAGGACGTGGTGAAAGACATTGAACTCAAGAACGTGAAGGTGGGAACCAAGATTGTACTCCGCAATATCTTTTTCGACTTCGACAAAGCAACGCTTCGCCCCGAATCCAAAACAGAACTGGACCGGCTTATTCAATTGCTGAACGATATTCCTACCCTTAAGATCGAAATCTCCGGCCATACCGACAGCAAAGGATCAGACGAATATAACCTTACCCTTTCCAAGAACAGGGCTCAGGCCGTGGTGGATTACCTGATCAAGGCCGGTATTTCATCCGGTCGACTGGTTTCCGCCGGTTACGGTGAAACAAGACCAATCGATACAAATGACACGGATGATGGCAGGCAGAATAACAGAAGGACAGAGTTTGAGATATTGAGTAAGTGAGCCGAAGAGGGGATTTGAACCCCTGACCTACGGTTTACGAAACCGTTGCTCTACCCCTGAGCTACTTCGGCTGACTAAAACTATACACGTATACCCACAACCAGGATGTCATCCACCTGCTCATGAGCACCTTGCCAATCCAGCAGCGAGCTTTCCAGTCGCTCGCGTTGAGATTCCATGGGAAGCCCGGCGATGTTCAACAACAGGTTCCGGAAATTGCGAGTCATGAGTTTCTTTCCTTTCTCACCGCCAAACTGGTCGGCATAGCCATCTGAGAATAAATAGATGCTATCACCTTTTTGCAATGTAAGCGACTGCGGCGTGAACGAACCGGCTAAGGCGTTTTCTGATCCTATGCTGATTTTATCGGCTTGCAACTCCTTCACTGTCCCATCCCGTATAATCCAAAGCGGATTAAACGCTCCGGCGAATTCCACGATGGTTTTATTCCTATCAAATGCAGCAATGGCAATATCCATCCCGTCGGATCCCATTGCATCCCCCTGCTGACGCAAACGCATGGGCAACAATCGTGTGCACAGATCGAGGATATCCGAAGGCTTGGTAACCCTGTCTTCCATGATTACCTGGTGAAGGATATTGAAGGTAAGAATGCTCATGAAAGCACCCGGTACACCATGCCCCGTACAATCCACAATCGCCGTTATTGTTTTATCGCGTTGCTCAAATACACAGTAATAATCGCCGCTCACAATATCTTTGGGCTTATAGAATACAAAATGATCACCCAGACTCTTCTTCATGGCATCATGCGATGGAAGAATGCTGGTCTGCAAGCGCTTCGCGTAGCGTATACTATCAAGGATATCTTTGTTCTTTTCCTCAATAACTGCATTTTTAACAAATAATTCGGAAGAGAATTTCCTGTTCTGCACCAACGCTCGTCCCAGCACCACCGCGCCTCCCAATACCAGCAACAAAGCTCCCACGGAAATAATAAGGATCGTTCTGTCTTTGGAACGCTGCAGTTCCAGGTTCTCATTATCCATTGTAAGAATCTCGATCTCCTTGCGCTTCTTTTCCGAATCGTACTTATTTTGAAGTTCCTGCGCTACTTCAGATGCCTTTTGCCGGGAAATGGAGTCATGTACCTGATGCATGCGGTTCAGGTAGGCAAACGCTTTCTTAGAATCTCCCAGTTTTTCCCAGGAATACGCCAGGTTCTTCAGACAGTCACGCACATTCTCCACCTGCCCGGACTTTTCGGCAAATACGATGGCACGCTCTGAATAATTAACCGACTCCCGGTACAAACCCAGCTCAAAGTAAGCTGTACCAAGGTTCATAAGGATAATGGAGCGTTTGCCCTCCTCCATTTTCTTGCCGCTGAGTACAGCAAGATCTGCTTCTTTATAATATTCTATTGCCTTGGCAAAATCCCGGGTTTCCATGAACACGTTCCCAATAGCGATAAGGCATCCCACCACCCCGGTCTCATCGTTCATACGTTTATTGAATGCCAGGTTTTCAACCAACAGGTTCAGTGCCTTATCGTATTGCTTCTGGAGGCGGTATACGATGGCCATGTTGTAGTCGCAATTCCAGGCTCCTGCCGTATCACCAATAGCCAGGTAAGTTTTTTTTGAAAGTTCGTGGTACTCCAGGGCACGGTTGTAATTGGCCTGATTCTTATATATGATCCCCAGATTGGTGTAACTGCCGGCGATCTGCTTCTTATCACCTGTTTCCTCAGCGATACGGATCGCATCCATCAGGAATTTCACGGCATTTTCATAGTCTGCCTTGTTACGGTAAATGATTCCCAGGCTGTTATACGCCCTGGACAAGCCCCGATTGTATTTCAGCTTTTCGGAGAGTGTAGCTGCTTCACTTCCGTAATGAAGCGCCTTTTCCAGGTCTTTGTAAATGTACTCCCGACAAAGCCGGTTGAGGGTGAGAATGCGGTGGGTGTCGGGCCCCTGCTGTAACAGAACATTCTCCAGCGAATCAATCTTCCCTGCAAAAGAAAAACTGCAGATCAGGAGTAATATGCCTGTGATCCGGGTCATCCGAAGCCTAAAAACAGTATCGGCCTTCCGAAATGAGCTTTGCGGCAACATTTCTCCGGCCATCTTTGATATTGTAATTCTCCGTTTTTGTGAATCGCTTCAGTCCCATCAGCATCATGCGTTGCTCATCACCCTGGGTGAAGGACTGGATGGCATCTTTACCCTCTTTAAAAATTCTATCTGCGGCGTCGGTCATGAACACCTTCATGATGTCAATCTGTGTTTTGCAATTCTCCTCTCCCTTCATGCCCACTAACTTTTCCACGCGTAGCTGCAGGCTCTCTGCGATATATGTATCAATGACCATGTTGGCAATATTCATTACGATCTCCTGTTCTTTTGCCAGTTCCATCATCAGCTTCTGAGCGGCAGAACCTGCCACCATCAGCACCGCTTTTTTAAGTCCTGCCAATGTTTTCTTTTCAGCAGCGAACAGCGATGTATCCGGCTCGCTCATGTCAGGAATGCTCATAAGTTCCCCGGCTACTTTCATGGCCGGGCCCATGAGGTCCAGTTCACCTTTCATGGCACGCTTCAACAGCATATCTACAATGAGCATGCGGTTGATCTCGTTTGTTCCCTCGAAAATTCTGTTGATCCGGGAATCACGGTAAGCACGGTCCATCGGAGCATCGGCACTAAATCCCATCCCTCCATAGATCTGCACACCTTCATCCACTACAAAGTCCACACACTCCGAGCCTGCTACTTTCAGGATGGCGGCTTCCGGTGCAAACTGCTCCACACCTTTAAGCACCGCTTTCGATTTGTCCATGCCTCCCTTATGCAACGCATTGATGGCATCTTCAATATTCTGGGTGGCTCGGTACAAGGCCGATTCAACGGCGTAAATATATACTGCCTGTTTTGCGATCTTGTGACGGATGGCACCATATTTAGCAATCGGTCTTCCGAACTGCTGCCGTTCGTTCGCGTATTGAACCGACAGGTCGCTGATTCGTTTGGCCGCGCCCAGTGCTGCAGCTGCCAGCTTGATTCGGCCAACATTCAGGATATTCACGGCTATCTTAAAACCGTTTTGCCGCTCGGAAAGCATATTCTCCGCCGGAACCTTGCAATCATTGAAAAAAACCTGCCGTGTGGAAGATCCCTTGATCCCCATCTTATGTTCTTCGGGGTTAAGGGTAATGCCACCAAAAGATTTTTCCACAATAAAGGCACTGAGGTTCTCATCGTTATCAACTTTAGCAAACACGATGAAGACATCGGCGAAACCACCATTGGTGATCCACATCTTCTGCCCGTTCAGGATATAAAATTTCCCGTCAGTACTCAGAGTAGCCCTGGTTTTACCGGAATTTGCATCCGAACCGGATCCGGGTTCTGTCAGACAATAACACGCTTTCCACTCTCCATTGGACAATTTGGGGAGGTACCTGGATTTCTGGGCTTCATTTCCGTAATAAACAATAGGCAGTGTCCCAATTCCGGTATGCGCTGCAATAGCTACGGCGAAAGAATGCCCGGCACCGAGTGCTTCTGTTCCCAGCATTCCGGTTACAAAATCCTTCTCATAGCCACCGAATTTCTCTTCCACATTCAACCCCAGCAGTCCGAGCTGAGCGGCTTTATCGAGAAGCGAAACCATAAGGCCTTCCTCCTGGCCATCAATGCGATCAAGGATTGGCCACACCTCCTGCTTAAGAAAGTCCTTACAGGCTTGCTCGATCATGCGTTGTTCCTCCGAAAGCTGCTCCGGGATGAAGATATCTGCAGCGGTGGTTTCCCGGATCAGGAATTCTCCGCCTTTAAGTGTTGTGCTCATATAATGTAGTTCGTCTTAATTTCGTTCGATCAATCTGGGCCCGGCTGTGCGGTGGGCTGTTTACATCATTTCAAACACTCCTGCCGCGCCCTGGCCGGTTCCAACGCACATGGTAACCATACCGTACTTTTTGTTGCGTCGCTTCAATTCATTAAACAACTGAACTGACAGTTTTGCACCGGAACATCCGAGGGGATGACCCAGAGCAATCGCACCTCCGTTAACATTAATAATATCAGGGTTGAGTTTAAGCTCGCGGATCACTGCCAGCGACTGGGAAGCGAAGGCCTCGTTGAGTTCAATAAGGTCAATCTGTTCCTGCCGGAGGCCTGCCAATTGCAGTGCCTTTGGAATAGCAGCCACCGGGCCAATGCCCATAATGCGTGGAGGAACCCCTGCGGTGGCATAGGAGACCAGCCTGGCTATGGGTTTTAGATTATTTTCCTTGAGGAATTTTTCACTAACGACCATCACAAACGCTGCCCCATCAGAAGTTTGGGAAGAGTTTCCGGCCGTAACAGATCCTTTAGCGTCAAAAACAGGCTTTAGTTTGGCCAGTGCTTCAGAATTGGTATCGGCACGCGGACCTTCATCAGCGCTCACTATAAATTCGCGCGTCTTTCTTTTCTCTTTTTCATCGATATAGGTCTCTGCAATTTTAACAGGAACGATCTCGGCATCAAATTTCTTTTCCTGCTGGGCTTTGATGGCTTTTTGGTGGGAAGCAAGGGCAAAGGCATCCTGGTCTTCGCGGGACACTATATATTGAGAAGCCACGGCTTCCGCGGTTAGGCCCATTCCCCAGTAGTAATCGGGATGGTCCTTTGCCACATCGTAATTGGGAACAATCCGCCATCCGCCCATGGGGATGAGCGACATAGATTCAGCGCCACCTGCAATGATGCAATGAGCGAGACCCGAGTGGATTTTTGAGGAAGCGATGGCGATCGTTTCAAGGCCGGATGCGCAGTAACGATTTACGGTCATACCTGGCACCTTGTCAGAATTGAAGGCCAATAATGAGATCAGCCGGCCCATATTCAAGCCCTGCTCCGCTTCCGGCATGGCGTTCCCAACGATGAGATCGTCCACTTTCTCGACAGGAACGTCAGGCATGGAGGCCATGAGGTGCCTTATCACACCGGCGGCAAGTTCATCAGGGCGTGTGAAGCGGAATCCACCGCGGTTAGCCTTACCAACGGCGGAACGGAATGCAGCTACGATATAAGCGTTCATTTCACTTGAGTATCAGGGGGTAAAGGTACGAAAAATGGGGGGATAAAATTGCGCATACCAACAGTACCATGTTGGTCAGACGTTATCCGGCGGTAATACACCTCTGACAACGCATCCTTTAAAAAAAACTACCTTTTATCGTATCTCACACGTTAGTAGTTTTCTTTCTCCTAAAAATCCCTCCAGCAGATCCCCTTCCTTTACCGGACCCACTCCCTCAGGCGTACCGGTGAAGATCAAATCTCCAACCTTTAAGGTCACAAATCCGGAAACATAGGCTATGATTTTATCCACGGAGAAGATCATGTCCGAACTCTTGCCGGATTGCACTGTCTTCCCGTTGATATCAAGTCTGAATTTCATCTCCTGCACCTCTTCCCCCGTGGCTTTAATAAAATTTCCGATGGGCGCTGATCCGTCAAATCCCTTTGCTTTCTCCCAGGGTAATCCTTTCTCCTTGCACCTGGCCTGCACATCCCGCGCCGTAAAATCAATGCCAAGCGTGATTTCATCATAATATTTATGTGCGAAGGCCTCCCCAATATTTTTTCCCGCCTTACTTATTTTAATCACCAATTCAATCTCATGATGAATTTCACGGCTGAAATCCGGAAGATAAAAAGGCGCCCCCTCTTTCAGCAATGCCGTATCCGGTTTCATAAAAAAAACCGGTTCCGAAGGAAGTTCACTTTTCATCTCCTTGGCGTGCTCTGAGTAGTTACGTCCGATGCAAATGATTTTCATGGGGTTTTATTGCTTGTTGAATTTAGAGAGAAAAATATCATCCCCCTGCTTCACTTCCAGGATATACATTCCTCCCTCCAAATCGTTAACGAAAACGCTTCCCCCGGCTGTTGCTCCTTCAAAAAGCACTCTTCCGCTCAGGTCAAGAATCCTGTAGGTGCAGGCCCCTACCCCTCTCAGAACAAGCATATCAGTGGCCGGATTAGGATAAATGCGAATTCCGGTATCATTGCCCGGGTTGGGCGTGTTCGAAAGTAATCCGCAAGGATCAAAAAGACCGATATTCCAGACACTCAGACTGTCGTTCACAACATCATGTGCCACCTGCTGCAAAAAAGTGGCCGTTACTGCATTAAGTCCTCCTGTAAATGAATTGCTCATCACACTCTTCCCAAAGAGCACTTCGTAAAATACACAGGCCGCCAGGTACGATCCCTCCAATGCCGGATGGCTTTCATCGCCCTGGAATAAATTGAGCGTGGGGTTTAAGGCAATAGACTTTCGCCAGGATTCTCCCACCGGCGACATGAGTCCTTCGCAGGTATCTGCAAATAACTTGTAAGAAGAGCGAAGCCGGTCCTGCATCCCGGTATAGGTGCAAACGGGCGGATACGCTCCGCAATTAATGGCATCACCATTCTTGCGCCCCCAGGTCTCGAAAAAAACAGGTCTGGTGCATGAATCATTAGCATGAATCACGCTGTCAATTTTCATCGCATAAGGAGTTGTTGTGATATTTACCTGCACGGGAGACAACGAGGGCTCCTGACTTTGCGCCTGGATTACCACAAAATCCCACGCATCAGAATAAATCTTGGCGATTGAAGTGGCATCATTAAAATGGTTATTCAGGGTGTATCCGCCAGGACAATTGCTATCAAAATAAAGCGTATCGCCATTGGCTTGTGCCAGGTCACGGATAAGTTGCGGAAGGTTATTGGAATAAGTATATGAATTTCCAAGAAAGAGCACTTTAATTGTAAGGACCTGCGCATTTCCGGTCAGAAAGCAGAGGCAGCACACCACTGAAAACCATGAAACCACTTTACTCATTTGCGGATAGAATTTTCCTGTCCTCTTCTGCCTATTTCCCAAAATTCATCTTCAGTTTAATCTTTGTTATCACTCTTTTTGTGTAGAGGGGAAAATCTCCCTTCATCATCCAGTCATAATACGAAGGCTCGGCCCGGAAAACTTCCGCCACTTTCTTTCCCGCGTGTTTTCCAAAATTAAACACCTCTTCTCCAGCTTCGTTATATACCACACGACCGGCGAGATCTGCCGCCTTTGTTTTATAAGTGAATTCGTGCAAAAAATCTACTTCCGGCTTAAGATTGGTGTATTTCTCCAACTGAGCTTCCAGCACTTCGTGGGTTGCCCGGATATCCGCCTCGGCACTATGGGCGTTAGCAAGCTCCTTCCCGCAATAAAACTTATACGCAGCTACCAGTGTTCGCGGTTCCATAATATGAAAAACATTCTGCACATCTACCAGCCTGCGATTCTCCAGATCAAACTCCACCTCCACGCGCAGGAATTCTTCCGCCAAAACCGGTATGTCAAACTTGTTTGAATTATAACCTGCCAGGTCTGCGCCTTGAAGAAAATTAGCCAGCAGCTGAGCCACATCTTTGAACTTAGGCTCCTGAGCAACATCTTTATCGTAGATGCCGTGAATCGAGGAGGCCACCGCCGGAATAGGTATGCCCGGATTAATGCGCTGGGTTTTCACTTCCTTTTCTCCGGAGGGAAGCACTTTGAGGATGGAAATTTCTACGATGCGGTCTGAAGCCACATTCACCCCCGTGGTTTCAAGATCAATAAACGCCAGAGGGCGGGTAAGTTTTAAATTCATATTTATTTTTTCAGGTAAAAATCCCTCACCACCTCCGGCTTGAAGCCCTGGAAATCGAAAAGAGTAATGTTTTCTTCATAAATTTTATACCCCTCCGCTTCAATGGTCACGACCCACTTACCCGGCGGTAAGGCCATCACATAGTAGCCCTTGTTTTTTTCGGGCACATAGGTACCGTATTCCGTTCCCGTGTTCTTGTTATGCACATGAATGATTGCATTTCGGAGCTTAAGTGTACTGTCTCCGATCACATGCCCCCTGTATATGGTTTCTTTCCCTTCAATTTCGTTAAATGTCACTTTGTAAATATCCCAGTCGCCAAGGCCATCTTCCCTCATGGCCGACATATAGCCGATCCTGCCACCTTCAACAAAGGAGATCATCATCTCATCCTCCGCTGTATTCAGTGGATATCCCAAATTCCTCGGCTTGCTCCATGCATTTTCATCTTCGTCCCACACAGATTTAAAAATATCAAACCCACCCATACTGGAATGTCCCTCGGAAGCAAAATACAGGGTTTTCCCATCCTGGGAGAGCCGGGGAAACTCCTCTTTAAATTTCGTATTGATATTGGGTCCGAGATTTACCGGTAATCCCCAGGTATACGTTACATTGCCGTTGGCATCAGCGGCGGGAATTTGCCTGCACATATAGATATCCGTTTGTCCGAAATTATCGGATCTAGAGCTGCTGAAAACAAGCACTTGCATTCCTTCACCGTCTGGAGGTGTCCAAATGGATCCGGAGGTTTCAAAACCTGAATTGATATTTTCATTCATAGGTTGCGATTTCAGGAATGCACCTTTGCCATTGGGTCGCTTCGAAGTGTGGAGATCTCCCATTATTTCAATATGGTCTATATAGAAAACAATCGTGTTCCCGTCGTAGGTAATATCAGTGGCCTGTTCGTCGAGTGCGGTATTAATATTTCCGCCGATATTGGCTGCCTTGCCCCAAACCCCCGCTTTCTGAGTAACAATAAAAATATCAGAAGGATAAAAACCGTCAATTTCCGGACCACCCGGGCCCTTTCTGCGTGTTGTAAAAAGTAAAGTTTGTCCGTCAGGCGTTACAATGGGGTAATAATCCGGTTCAGGAGAATTGATGGTCTTGCCCATATTTTCGAATGTGATATCAAGCTTTCGCTTCACCAACTCTTTCCCGTTCAGGCATTGCTGGATCATACGATCCACTTCCGGGGTCTTCTTGGGTGCTTTTTCTTTATACTTATTATACGCATCAATCGCTTTATCAAATTGCAGCCCGAAGTGATATGCGCGAGCCAGATCCAGCCATGCGTCATGCTCGGCGCCGGGTTGTTTTACCACAAATTCGAGATGGGGAATTGCTTTTGCCTTTATAGAATGGGAAAGCAGGTAACAGCGCCCGGCCTTCTGATTATATTCTACGTTCTTGGCGTCTTTCTTCAGAAGGAGCAGGTATACCTGCAAAGCGGCCTTGTAATTCTTATTGGAATAATACTTCGCAGCCAGGTCCGGATCTCCTTTCAGTACAGGTTGCTGTGCCGATATAATTGCCGGAAAACCAAGCAATAAAAAGAAAATAAATATGAATCGATTCAGCCTCACAAGCATCATTCTCTATAGCAGGACAAATGGCCTGCCAAACATGCAAAGCAAGGAAAAAAAAGGGAGACCTGCAATGTTCGGGCCTCCCTCTAATTAACAGAAATTCAACAATTTATCTCTATTTCGGGTCTGCGGACTTCAGATAAACCTTGGTATATTGAAACTGCTCATATACCTCACGGTTCTCTATGTAATCTCCCTTATACTCCGGGCCACGAACTTTATAGAAAACTTTGAAATCAATATTGTCTACTGTAAGGCCGCGTTCTTTCAGTGCTTTACGGATCCGGGCTTCCGTTTCAATGGCTCGCTGATGTGCCAACTCACCGTTCGTCTTATATAATTTACCACCGGTAGGAACCTTGGAGGCACAGGTTGTGATAACCACTTTCACTTTCTCTCCGGATCTCAGTTTTTGTTCGAGTTTGTCAATCATCGCTTTAAACTTCTCATCATCTTCTCCAATCTTGGATTTATTGTAGGTGAAATATTTTGAATAATCCGCATTTGTAGAATCAGTAATCGTGGATTTAGGCTGCCCGCTTCCGGAATTCTTCACACTTCCGTCTTTGGGACGGTTTGGGTCTTTGGGATCCTTTGGATCTTTGGGGTCTTTAGGATCCTTTGGGTCTTTGGGAGGATTTACGACTACCGTATTGCCCGCGCTATCCGGCGGAAGAACACCATCTTCGATTACACGTACGGTAGTTCCGTCCAGGATAATCGTTTTCAATTTATACTCTTTTCCATCCTCATTAAAATCTACGAAGGGCGTTTTTATTAATTCGCTGTAAAGGATATTCCCTCCAACTTCCACGGCCCATGTATATTCTTTATTGGGCTGCAAGGAACTGATGTATCTCCCGCTGGAAGTATTCACTCTGTAATCACGGGCATCGCCGGTTTCAGAATGTGTCATCCGGATAAAAAGATCTTCAGGAAGCGGGTCACCGTTGGCGGTCTTCACCAGTCCCACCATCAGAGCAACCGGCTCAACAACAGGAGTGGGAATTGTGGCCATGTAGATATCCTTTTCGCCTTTAGAGCCATCCCGGAATGAGGAGAAATAGGCCCTGCGGCCATCCGTAGACATCACATAAAAAATATCGTCATCCGTCGTATTGATGGGATAGCCCATGTTCTCGGGTGCTCTCCATCCGGAATCGTTCCTTGCGGTGAAGAAAATATCGAAGCCTCCCATGGAGCGATGACCCTTAGATGAAAAGAACAAGGTTACCCCATCCGGGTGAATAAAAGGGGCATCCTCGTCATAAGGGGTGTTAACGGTCGGACCGAGGTTCATTGCTTTTGACCACCGGCCGTTGGGGAGTTTCACACACTTATAGATATCACGACCTCCGATACCTCCCTTCCGGTCGGAAACAAAATAAAGTGTTCCTCCATCGGCTGATACACAAGCGTGCGTTTCCCAACTTCCTGTATTAATATCGGTTATGTCTGCGGGTTCAACTCCCAGTTTCTCCGGACTACTCCACATAAGTCCGTTCAGTTCCGAAATAAATATTCCACCGTCGCCCTGAATGTCCTTATAAACAAAGAGCTGGGATCCGTCCGCTGACATTCCGATGGTGGCCTCGTGGTCGAAGGAGTTCACGGTGGGTCCCATGTTTTTGGCGGTGGACCACGTACCGTCCGGTTTTCGTTCGCAGTACCAGATATCCTCAAAATATTTCAGGTCGAGGGTACGGTTGTCCTCCCCTCCCATTCCTGCACGACGGGATGTGAAATAAAGAAATTTCTCATCTGCCGTAATTATGGGACTATAATCACCATAGGGGGAATTCACACTATCACCCAGATTGGTGATCACAAAAGGCATAGGCGCTTTCACCAACTCCTCTCCGTTTCTCGACCATTCCATCCGGTGAGAAACATCCTTAAGTGTTTCAACATCCTTGGCGTGAATGGTTGTCTTAAACTTTTCGAAATAAGACAGCGCATCTGCAAAGCGGTAATCGAGGTGATAGGCTTGTGCCAGGAAGAAATAGGAAGACAAGGGTGCTCCCTTCTCGGAAGGTTCAAACTCCATGTACTTTTTTGTCACATTTCGGCAGGCTCTTTCAAGAAAGGGAATAGCCTTGAGCTTTTCTGTTGTACTCTGCAGGTAGAGAAAACCCACTTTGTAGCTGACATTTGCGTTCCCTGTATCTGTTTTGTGAAGATCAAGGAAGAGGTTTAGTGCCGTATCATAGAATTGCTCCAGGATCAGCAGGTTGCCCTGCTCGAACTTCTGACGGAATTCCTTGCCTTGTCCGAACACTACGGAATAGCTGAGGATCAATAAGATACTCGAAAGCAGCGTGCGTTTTATCACAGACTTTCCAGGTTTGGTTGCGCAAATTTACCCGATTTGAATGGGAAATAGATGCCGGGAACGAATTGTTATTAACAAGCCGCGGAGGGAATAATGGCCTGCTATTCAACGATCTGTAGCTCAACCCTTCGGTTCTTCTGCATTCCCGCCATATCCGGTTTTCCGTTGGGAAGCACTTCTTTGGCTATGGGTTTTTTCTCGCCATACCCTTTGGCGGTGAGTCTGTTTTTATCAACACCCTTTTTGACCAGGTAATTAACCACTGCCTGGGCGCGTTGTTGGGAAAGAACTTCATTCTGCTTGTCATTCCCCTTGGAATCCGTGTGTCCGGAAATCTCGATCTTGATAAAATCATATTCTTTCATCAGGGCAATCACCTTTTCGAGCTCTACGTTCGACTGTTTCCGCAGGGTAGACTTGCCTGAGTCAAAGAAAATATTGTTCATCACAATGCTGGCACCCACCTTTACCCTTTCGAGGATAATATCCTTTTTAATTTCAGAGTACTCTGGCTTTTTCGGAACATTTACGTTGACGCTTTGAAATAGAAAGTTTTTCGCCTCATAGGAAATGTTATAATCCTTTCCCTTGTCCAGTACAAAAAAATACAGGCCTGTTTCCGAATGAGGATAGAAGGTGTTTAGCAATGCTCCTGTCAGGTTATCTTTAACGATGATGCGGGTAAGAGGAACAATATTTCCGGCGGCATCTTTCACTACACCGCTCACCGATACGGTACCCTTGGCCTTCGTTTCAAAATTGATGGCTTTCAGATCCACTCCCTTTTCAATTTCAGTGTAGGCGTTTTTGGGATCTACGGTTATGGTTTCAACGATGGGCTGTAAGGAATCAGCCTCATACGTGATGGCGAATGTGGTGGCTTTATCGCCGGGGTTAAGTATCAGTATGTATTTTCCGGTCTGCGGATTAGGTTTCACCAAAGAGTATTCTTCTCCGGTTTCCGCATCCCGCACGGTAATTCTTACGCTGGGAGGAATGCTGTCCGACTTCCCGTCGAGCGTGATAAACCCTTTCATCAGCACAATTGGTTCCACTACGCTGGACTCAAAAGTGATCATATAAATATCCTTATCCCCCAGACCGCCTTCCTTCCCTGAAGCATAATATCCTCGTTTACCATCGGAGGATGTCACATAAAAAATATCATCATCGGTGGTATTGGCAGGGTATCCCAGGTTGGCGGGCGGACCCCACGCGGTATCAAAAAGCTGGGCGTAAAAAATATCGAAACCTCCCATGCTCTTGTGACCCGTTGAAGAAAAGAATAGTGTCCGGTTATCCGGGTGCATAAAAGGAGCATCCTCATCATAGGGTGTATTGATCACCGGCCCCAGGTTCTGTGCCATAGACCAGTTGCCGTTGGGAAGACGCTTCACTCGGTAAATATCCCGTCCGCCGTAACCACCCTTTCTGTCCGAAACAAAATAGAGGGTATTGCCATCAGGAGTCACACACGCACTGGGTTCCCATGCTTTGGAATTAATATCTGTTGGTACCGTATTGGTTGCATCGATCTTATCCGGTGCTGTCCATTCTTTGCCGGTGAACTCACTCAGGAAAATATTACCGTCTCCCATTTCGTCTTTATAGATGAGCATGAGGTATCCGTCTGCACTTAACCCAACTGTTGCTTCATGTTCCATGGTATTAACAGGAGGCCCCAGCGGCAAGGCGCCCGTCCAGCTTCCGTCGGCTTTTCTTTTACAATACCATATATCTTCAAAGAATCCGCCATCCAGAGTACGGTTATTCAAACCACCCATGCCGGGACGCCGGGAAGTAAAAAAGATATAGGATTCATCGGCTGTGATAACAGGAGAGTAATCAGGAAAGGAAGAATTCACACTGTCGCCCAGGTTGACGATAGTACAGTTGATTGGCTTTTGGGTGAACTCGATCGCATTAAAAGACATTTCGATCAGGTGATTCACCTCCAGCAGGAGTGCCTTATCCTTCACGCCGATAATTTCTTTGAATTTATTGTAGTACTCAGTGGCCAGATCGAACTTATGATTCAGATGCAGCGCCTGGGCATAATAGTAATTAGAGATCTCCGGGGCACTTCGTTCTGCGGGTTCATCTTCCATGTATTTTTTGGCTGTATACTGTACCGCAAAAGCAAGAAACGGTTCTGCCAGCTTTTTCCGGTTGGAGCTTTTCAGATAGAGAAATCCAACCTTATAATTTACATTGGCGTTGGTGGAATCCATTTTCCGGCAGTCAAGGAAAACCGTGAGAGCTGAGTCGTAAAAACCCTCCAGAAGCATCAGGTTCCCCTGCGTGAATTTGTCACGGAACACCCGCTTATCGAATTTCGGCTGAGCCAGGGAAAGCACTCCTGACAGAAGAAAAACAAGCAATGGGATGCAGCGGGGCATAAACAGAAAAAAACGTCCGTGATTACTCACGGACATCCCCAAAGATACATTAATAAGCCTACATTGCCAAAAGGAGGTGACGCTTACTTTTTCTTCTTTTCCTTCAGATTATCAGGCACTTTAATAGGCTCCACCACATCCAGCGGACCGTTCAGGCCAATGACCTTGAATTCAAACCGGCGATTCATAGCCATGCCGGCCCTGTTCCAACTGCCGTCGTGGTTTTTATTCGCCGCGATGGGTTGCGATTCTCCGTATCCATAAGATCTCAGGCGTTCAGGTGCAATGCCTGCATCCACCAGATACTGTACCACAGCAGCTGCACGTTTTTCCGACAACTTCAGATTCAGTTCATCACTTCCCTGTGCATCACAATGTCCACCAATCTCGGCCACCAGCTTCGGCATTTTCATCAGCAGGTTTTTAAGCTTATCCAACTCCACCTTCGACTCAGGTTTCAACACAGACTTGCCGCTTTCGAAGAAAACATTTTTCAGAATAATCTTTGTGCCCACCTTAATCGGCATCAATTCTACAGGCCGCTGCAGCAGCTGATAGGAACTGGTATCCTTCACATCCAGGTTAAATGACTGAAAGGCGAACCCTTCGGCTTCATAAGTGATATTATAGTTTTTTCCGGGGGGCAGGATAAACACATACTTACCTGTGCTGGTATTCGGATAATAGGTGCCCACCAGATCTCCGGTAATGTTGTCGGTTACGTTGATCACGGTTCCCTCCGGAACACCACCAAAAATACTGGATATTACCCCGGAGAACACTGAGATTGGGAGCTCTTTCTGTCCCGGAAGCTCTACCTCGTAAATATCCTTTTCCCCCAACCCATCTGCCCGGTACGATGAGTAGTACGCATGACGGTTATCCGGTGTGGGAACGAAGAAAATATCATCATCAGTAGTATTTACCGGATATCCGATATTTCGGGGTGTGGACCATCCGGTATCCGTTAGTGTACTTACAAACACATCAAAACCTCCCATGGATTTATGTCCTCTGGAAGAGAAATACAGCGTTTTATCATCCGGCTGAATGAAGGGTCCGTCCTCATCGTATTTTGTATTGATCCGGGGTCCCAGGTTCAGTGCATGAGACCATTTTCCGTTCGGGAGTTTCACGCAGCGGTAGATATCACGTCCACCAAAACCACCGAGCGTATCGCTCACAAAATAGAGGGTATTCCCGTCAGAGGATAATGTCACACTTGGCTCCCAGAACTTTGTGTTTATTGTATTGGGAAGTTTAACAGGTTCTGACCAAATGTTCCCTTTTAGGCTGGTAGAATATATATTTCCATTTCCTCCATCGTCCTTATAAATAAAAAGCTGGGAGCCATCCACAGAAAGACCGATGGTAGCTTCATGGCCATCCGTATTCACCGGCAGCCCGATATTTCGCGCCGGGAGCCATTCATCATTCTCCTTCTGGGAAATAAAGATGTCTTCAAAATAATTTCCGCTCTCATCTTTTTTTCCGCCGGTAGTTACATTTCTGCGTGAGGTAAAAACGATCGTGTTCTGATCGGCGCTGAGTACTGCCGAATAATCAGGAAATGGCGAATTGATATTCGGCCCAAGGTTTTTCACTTTGAAGTCAACGGGCGCGGCCACCAGTTCTTTGGCGTTCATGCATAATTCGATCCTGTGGTCCACATCGGCCAGGTTCGCCAGATCCGACTCGCTGAGTATTCCTTTAAATTTCCCGTACATGGCAATTGCATCGTCAAAGCGGTAGTTCAGGTGATACGCGTCACCCAGCATGAGATACGCTGTTACCGGCGCTTTTTTCTTTTTAAAATTCTGTGTCTGGTAGTTGGGGTCAACCTCACGGGTGGCGCGTTCCAGCAGCGAAATGCAGTTTTTTCTTTCCAGCGGATGATGGAGCATACATACCCCGGTTTTATAATTCAGATTGGCATTCCCCGTATCCAACTGAAGCAAATGACGATAAAGGGGTAAAGCCTGCATGTAGGACGAGTCATAGAAAAACATCTCTGCATCCTTATAGACCTTCTTAGGAGCCTCCTGCGCCAAGATGGTACCGCAGAAAAAAAGAAATATACAAGCAGAAAGAAACTTCCTCATCAGAGTAAGGTATTGGGATCAAATCGTTCGAGGTAATCTGCCACTCTTCGCACAAACTGTCCACCCAGTGCGCCATCCACTACGCGGTGATCATAAGAATGGCTCAGGAACATCATATGCCGGATCCCGATTGTATCTCCGGAGGGAGACTCAATAACCACCGGTTTCTTTTTGATCGTCCCGATAGCAAGAATGGCTACCTGAGGCTGATTGATAATGGGTGTTCCCATCACGTTGCCAAACGTTCCGACATTGGTGATGGTATAGGTGCCTCCCTGAATTTCATCCGGGAGGAGTTTGTTTGCACGTGCACGTCCGGCGAGGTCATTCACCGCTTTAGTGAGGCCAAACAAATTCATCCGGTCCGCATTCCTGATCACAGGAACAATGAGGTTTCCGCTGGGAAGTGCCGTTGCCATTCCGATGTTGATATTCTTCCGCACAATAAGCTTGGTTCCATCAACTGAAATATTCACCATCGGAAAATCACGAATTGCTTTGCACACTGCGTCAATAAAAACGGGGGTATATGTGATCTTCTCTCCTTCCTTCTTTTCAAACTCCTTTTTCACACGTTCACGCCATAATACAAGGTTGGTAACATCTGCTTCAACAAACGAGGTAACGTGAGGGGCCACATGCTTGCTCATCACCATGTGCTCGGCGATCAGTTTACGCATGCGGTCCATTTCAATAATTTCATCTCCCGCCATAGAGATTACCGCCGGGGCTTTGTGCGTCTGCAACACGGTCTTCCCGGATTGCTCTGCACCATTACTACCGGAAGACTGTTCACGGGTCTGCACTTTTTTTCCTCTCTGAGGAAGGAAGGCAAGAATATCCTGCTTGGTTACACGCCCGTCCTTTCCCGTTCCCGGGATGGTTTCCAGTTCCTCTGCCGAAATACCTTCTTTCTGCGCGATGGTTCGCACCAAAGGAGAATAAAATCTATTACCGGTGCTGGAAAGTACCGGTGCAGATTTTTCCGCAGCCACCTGCACGGTCTCAGCCTTTTGTGTTACAGCCGGGGTAGTTTGCACCCGGGGTGTTACCGGTATCGTTTCAGCACTGCCGCTTCCAATGATTGCCACGGCTTTTCCCACTTGCACAACCTCCCCTTCTTTAAAAAGTTGCCTGATCAGCGTACCCGCCGCCGTTGATGGAATCTCTGAATCTACCTTATCTGTTGCAATCTCCAGTACAGGTTCGTCCATGGCCACCTGATCGCCCTCCTTTTTCAACCAACGGATCACGGTTGCTTCATTCACACTTTCACCCATTTTGGGCATGATCAGCTCTACATTTGCCATAACCTTCCGAAATTAATAAAAGGAATACTCCCTTTCCTGCAAAAATAAGGGATTCGCGCTAATAGCCCACATCCTTGCGGCCCAATAACCTCCACGATCTCAGCAAAATAGAAAGATCATTCCGGGTTCTGTAGTCCCTGGCGTATAAAGTATCGAGTCGGGCAAGGGTTTCTGCATCCGGATCCCGGAGCCGGAGGGGATGCGCTGGAGTTAGTACGCCCGGTCGCAGGGGAGGCAGTGTCTGCGGGTGTTTGGTCGGCCGCGCGAGTCTTGTAAAACCCACCCAGGTCTTTTTTCCCAACAATACACTGAAACAATTGCCAAGAAAGGTTCCCGGAGAAGGAATGAACAGGAGGAGAACCGGGCAAAAAATGATCATCATGAGGGAGATGCCCAAATCGAAAAGGCGTTTATTCCGTTTGTTAGCAGGACGGCTCACCGCATTGGTTCCGATCACATAGAGGTCACCGGCAGTATTGATAGAATTACTCCCAATTACCGAATGAGATTCCGGGGGAGCGATTTTGAAATCGAGACTGGCAACCGGTGGTGAAGCCATGCGATCCATAATTTCCTGTGCGGTAACATCACGTGAGCAGAAAATAAGTTCATTTATACGGTAGATCCTGCACACTTCATCCAGCTGCGAGATAGTACCCGCGAACTGGGGAATTTTCTCTTCTGCCGGACTCACATACGCACAGAAACTGACCGGCACTCCGGCCTCGCGGATCACACGATCTACTCTCCGGCATTCATCAGCACTTCCAACAATCACGATACGCTTGCGACTGCTTCCCTCCAGGCTGAAACTTTTCAGGCCGGCCATATGAAGCGAAATTCTCAGAAAAAGGGTCCATAGCAGGGTCCAGCCTGCACCGAGGAAGATCATCACTCTCGAGAAACGCAGGGTTTCCGGAAGCAAAGCATACAGCACCAACACCATCCCTGTTCCCACCACCGCACCGCGAATGACCCGTGAAAGACGAACCGGCCGGTCGTACCCCCCGCTGAAGAACAGCGACAGCAGCCACAGAAAAATATAGGAGGGTACAAGGTAACGGATGAACTCAGGCGGATACGCGCCTCCTTCTGTATATTTAAAATGATTTTCGTAATAATTTTTGATAAACCATATCCCGGCGAAGATCCCGGCGGCATCCATCAGCGGGAAAACAATGGAGCGCAGTCCCCTGTAAATAATTGCGGCCGCCGCACGCATATAAACTGCCGCGTTAATCAGAAGCACAAACGTTTGTGCTCTCCCTGCTGAAAAGTGTTTCTTTGCAAAAATGATCATCGCCTGGTAGAAAACCATGACGTAATTCACAGAAGACTTTTTGGTGCTCTCTCCCTTGTAATGAATAATTCTTGTGTCAGCAAAATAGTAGTTTTTGTACCCCGCCTTCACCAGGCGCCAACTCATATCTACGTCCTCCCCGTACATAAAAAAATCTTCGTCGAGCATACCTGCCTTATCAACTGCTTTTTTGCGCATCATCATGAATGCTCCGCAGAGGATATCCACTTCATTTGTTTCGTTCTCCGGCAGGTAGCCCAGGTGATATTTTCCGAACGTACGTGAACGGGGGAAAAGAGCGGACAGTCCAAAAATTTTAAAGAAGGCCACGGCAGGGGTGGGGAGAGAGCGTTTCGATTCCGGAAGAAAATTTCCTTTCCCGTCAATCATTCTTACTCCGAGTCCACCGGCCTCCGGGTGCGCATCCATAAAACCGGTAACTTTCCGGAAGGTATCCTCTTCCACAACAGTATCAGGATTCAGGAGGAGGATATATTCACCGACGGAAGCACGAATGGCCTGATTATTTGCACGTGAAAAGCCCACATTTTCCCTGTTGAGAATCAGGTGAACTTCCGGATATTTCCGCTGTACCATTTCCACGGACCCATCCACCGAATTATTATCCACCACAAAAACTTCCGCGGGGATTCCGTTCAGGGCGTTTCTGACGGAATGCAGGCAGTGGTCGAGGAAGTGCTCCACATTATAATTCACTATGATTACCGAAAGCTTCACTGCCCTTTGCTCTGGTTAAAAGTAGTTTCATACGGAGTGCGGTGCAGGATAGACCGGCCAAGGGTAACCTCATCCGCATACTCCAGGTTGTCTCCCACGGAAACACCTCTTGCCAAGGTGGATATTTTAATTCCTGCAGGCAACAATTTCTTATATAAATAAAAATTGGTGGTCTCTCCTTCCATCGTGGTAGACAGGGCCAGAATTACCTCCCTCACCTCTCCCCTGCTCACCCGGCTGGTGAGCGAATCAATCGTAAGGTCGGAAGGACCCACTCCATCCATGGGAGAAATGATTCCACCCAGTACATGATACAATCCACGGTACTGCCCGGTATTTTCAATGGAAATAACATCCCGTATATCCTCGACCACACAAAGGAGACCGCGATCGCGGTCAGTGGAGGAACATATATCGCAGGTGTCCGTTTCGGTGAGATTATGACATTCTTTACAAGGCCGCACTTTCTCTTTCAGGCGCCGGATGGCTTCCGTCAATTTCACAGCATCCACCGTGTCTCTTTTCAGTATTTCCAATACATAACGTAATGCCGTTTTCTTGCCGACCCCCGGCAGGCGGGAAAACTCATTGACTGCATCTTCAATAACACGGGATGAAAAATTCATAGATCAGGCAATTCTTGGTGCATTTATAAGACGACTTTCTATATCCCAGGCTTATATAGGGGAATTAAAAATACTGTGAAAGGGGTTTTCATCATTCTCTTTGCGAAAACGCTCTGCAATCTTTCGGGCCAGCATGGCATGTGCCGTGTATCCGTTTTTTTCAAGCCAAACCATTGCTTTTTCATCGCCGTTAATAAAATTGGATGCGGCTGCCCATTGAGGATTTCCTGTTTGCAGTAAAAATTTAACCGACGACCGCTCCCCGTCTACTGCTTTACAGAATGCAGCCAGCACTGCCGATCCGGAAGCTTTCAGGGCAAGGAAGGCCTCCTCCTTTTCCTCCGCAAGGTAATCGAATACACACAGCAAATCCGCTCCACCTTCCGTACGCAGGCTGTCGGCAGCATCCTTCCTGCCGGCAAAAAGCTCAGCCAGCAGATGCAATTGTCCGGAGGAAGGTTGTTTGATCATGATGAAGAACTGCCTTTTTTCTTCCCGAAACGGGCCACTAACTTAACATTCACCATGCGGCGAGTCAGATAATTTGGAATGGCATACTGCCGGTCAGTAATATCCTTAATCCACAAGTACGATACCGTATTGTTTGTAGCGAAAAGATTAAATACCTCAACAGCCAACCACATGGAAGAAAAGTGCCGGAAGAACTGCCGTTTAAAAAACAAGGAGCTATCGCTCACGAGTTCATAGGAAAATCCGATGTCGGCTCTCCGGTAAAAGGGGTAACGAAGCGTGTCTTTGTACCGCTCAAAACTGGGAGGCCCGAAGGGCAATCCGGAACCAAACTGAAGACTGAGGTGCATTTTACACCTGGGAAAACGCGGCAGGTAGTCCTGAAAGAATAATCCGAAGGTAACGAGCTGATCCGTAGGGCGAGGGATAAAGCCCGGTTCAAACCTCACCGAATCGGTAATGGAATCGTTGGCCGTATAGCCGAAGATGATCTGCTCACCCTGGCTATTGTAATACTTGTAGAAAAAGTCCTCCTTCACATCCTCCCGGATGGTCATTACAGAGAGCGTGAACCAGGACTCAATGCCTTTGACGAACTCTCCGTTTACTTTCATATCAATTCCGGTAGCAAAACCACTTGCCATGTTTTTAGCATAATAACGGATCCGGACGTTATCCACCTCGTAGGGAACCAGATTCTCCAGCTTTTTAAAGTAAATTTCCGTTACCCATTTGAAGGGGCGCCGCCACATTTTAAAATTTCTGTCTAACCCTGCCAGAAAATGAATGGAAGTCTGCGCTTTCACATCTTTGTTAATCATCCCATACATATCCCTGAGTTCCCGGTAGAACGGCGGCTGATGATAATAACCCGCTGCAGCCCGAAAAAGATAATCCTGCTTCCAGTTCGGCTCCCATGAAACAGAGAGGCGCGGTGAAAGTAAAAACTGTCCGTTTACACTCCAGTAACTTGCACGGACTCCGGCAGTAATTGAGATTTCCGAAGTATCGGCCAGGCGACGTGATCGGGTATACTGCCCGTAAGCATTCGTCCGGAAACTTTCCAGATCGATGGATGTTTTTACCACTTCCTGCAATTCAACTGTTCCCGGATCTCCCTGAGGAATACTGTAGCCCGCTGAATCTGTCATTTTCCACTCACTGAGCTGATCATGTATAAATTCCTGCTGATACTTTACACCCCAGTCCCACCTGCTTTCAGTACCCTTGAACGGATCAAACTCGAAGATTTTCGTTCCGCGATGCTCACCCGAGTACACCGATGCATTAAGGTAATTCCGTGCATGATGAAGGAGTCCGCCTATTCCCAGATTGTACGCAACATCTCCGAAATCATCTTTTCCAAAATCATTTTCCAACGCATCGATACGGTACTGGCCCAACAGGTCAAATGTTTCCATCTCACTGGTGTGAAAGCCGGAAAATATATACCTCATTTTAAGATTCCGGTTGTGTGGTTTGTGAATAAAAGAGACGGCTCCCATAAAAGAACGAAAAGCATCCACTTCCTGCCCGTCCCAGAAGACGGTAAGTCGGAAAGCCTGGTTCACCGTTCCAAAATCCGATTGGCGGCTTTCGGGAATAACATGATAGCGGTTGGAAGAAATATTTCCAAGGAAGTGTATTTCAAACTCGTCCGTAACGGCTCGGGTGAGGTAGGTCTGAACATCGTAGAAAGAAGGTTTGAACTCACCTTCGGTATCGAGGGCGCCAAGAATGTACTGGCTGGACTTCTGCCGCGCGCCGAGAAGCCAGGAGAAGAGACGGGATTCCGAAGAACCTTCAAGGTGCAATGATCCTCCCAATGCGCTGCCGGAAAATGAACCCGCAAAACTGGTTGGCTTCTTGTAGGTGATGTCCATTACGCTGGACATTTTGTCTCCGTACTTGGCTTCGAAGCCTCCGGCAGAAAAAAGAATATTCGAGACGAGGTCAGGATTAGCGAAACTAAGTCCTTCCTGTTGTCCGCTCCGAACAAGAAAAGGGCGGTACACTTCAATGTCATTCACGTAAACCAGATTTTCATCGTAATTGCCGCCCCGGACAGAATAACCTGAGCTGAGCTCATTTGTCATACTCACTCCAAGTTCTGCACGAAGCACAGCGTTTATATCGCCGGAAGGTCCAACCTGCACCGGCAACACATTGACCGGGATCTGCTTCACAAATTTCTTCCTGTTGTTCTGGTCTTCGATCACTACCTCGTCACTCATGATTACATCCACCAGTACCAGATTCACGGTTTCAACCGAACCCGGTTTTAGACGGATCACCCTTTCCTCGGGGGTGATGGTCACATGAGAAAATATAAGTCTCAAAGTGGTATCTGCCGGGAGCGTGAGATAGAATTCCCCGTTCACATTTGTCCGTGTCTTTACTTTTGGAAACCCTTTCGCTGTGATGATAAGATCATGAAAAGGCAGGCCTTCGGGATTGGTGATCCTTCCTTTAAGGACCGCCGTTTGGGCGAATACCGTGACAGAAAAGACCAGCAGAAGAATGGTCAGGAGGGCGGTCCGGGGAGACATGGTCACAAGAACGCTTAAAGGTAGGGTTTATTGTGATTTTACCTTCTGTAAATGCCTAATTTTAAGGAAGAACGGGAGTTTAGAGGAAAAAGGGTCGGGTCTTTTTTTTCTCAATTTCTGTGAAGCACACCTTCCTGTTTCCGTTTAAATAATTCATGTATCTTTGCCTCCCTTTTATTGGTTCATTGAAATAGTTTTCAAGGTTTTAGCCCCGCTTCGGGTTCTTGTATTCCGGCAGGAAGATTGGAAAAGAAGCCGGGTAACTGAGTGCCTGCCCAGGTGGTGGAATTGGTATACACGTACGTTTGAGGGGCGTATGTCGCAAGACTTACGAGTTCGAGTCTCGTCCTGGGCACTTCCGACAGGAAAAACCTGAGACGAGACGATCACCCAAGGCAGTGGGTGAAACGTACGGTTGAGGGGAACTCTCGTTCTGGTCATACCTTAGAAAACATAGCATTGCCCAGGTGGTGGAATTGGTATACACGTACGTCTCAGAAGCGTATTCCTCACGGATTGCGAGTTCGAGTCTCGCCCTGGGCACTTTTACTTTCCCAACTCTCTGCGAAGGCATTCCAGCGCAGCTCTTGACATCCGCTCAATATTTCTGATTCGGTCTTTACCAAAACGCATTGGCTCAGCCCGCACACCCTGCGGCGTATGAATGCCAATCCACACAAACCCTACAGGTTTAGTTTCTGATCCGCCTGAAGGACCAGCGACTCCCGTTGTGGAAAGAGCGTAATCCGTTCCAAAACGGCGGGCGGCCCCTTCAGCCATTTCCATTGCCACCTCTTCAGACACTGCACCAAATCTGATCAGAGATTCACTCTTCACATCGAGTAATTGTTCCTTTGCTTTGTTTGCATACGCTGTAACTGAGCCCATGAAATAATCCGATGAGCCGGCAATCTCTGTAATAAGATGTGCAAGAAATCCTCCTGTGCAGCTCTCCGCTACAGACATTGTTGCGCTTCTTTCACGAAGCCTTTCACCCACAGCTTGTCCAAGCGTAAACTCCCCTTCTCCGAATACCTCCCTCCCAAAAATATAATCAGGTATAATTCTCTCCAGCTCCTCGATTTTTTTCTCTACACGAATTTTGGGTTCCTTCCCGTCCTGAGAAGTGGCAGTAAGCCTCAGCCTGACCTGACCGGGTCGGGGCAAATAGGCAAGCTTGATTTTCTCCGACGCCAGCGCATCTTCCCATTCAGATATTTTCGCGGCCAAAAAAGACTCTCCGATACCCTGCGTAAGAACGGTTGCGTGAAAAATCTGAGGCAAGCTGAAGTGCTGCCTGAATTCGGGTATCACCTGGCCGCTCATGATGCCCTTCATTTCATAAGGAACACCCGGCATGGAAATAAAAATCTTCCCATTCTTTTCCATCCACATTCCGGGCGCTGTACCCATCGTGTTGTTTAATACTTTGCAACGTGAAGGCACCATGGCCTGTTGCCGGTTTACTTCCAGCATAGGCAGCCCACGTGATCGAAACATTTCCTCTACCTGGTTCAAAACGGAGGGATTCAGCACCAGGTGATCCTCAAAGTATTCACAGAAGGTAGTTTTGGTAATATCATCACGCGTAGGGCCGAGACCGCCGGTAATCAGTACAATATCTGACCGCCTCTCGGCGTCGTGAAGCGCGGACACTATTTGCTCGCGCTCATCCGGAATGCTTGTGATGCGGGTTACCTGAATGCCGGCCAGGCTGAGTCTTTCGCCCAACCAGGCTGAATTTGTATCCACAACCTGTCCTATCAGAATCTCATCGCCTATCGTAATGATCTCAGCCCGCATGGGATAAAAGTAGAGTTTTGGCCGAATATTTGTAGGTTTGAGGCCGAACCAAGCGCATGAACATGAAAAAACTGACGTATCTTCTGTTTGCAGGCCTGGGCGTTGCGGTGATTTCCTGTACGAGCACCCAGCTGAACCAGCTTAATCAGGTGATGAATACCAATACCACTCCAACAGAAAATCCGCTCACCAATGATGAGGTGATCGCCGGACTGAGGAGCGCACTGAGCGTAGGAACGGATAGCTCAACCTTTAAGGCCTCCAAGCTGGACGGATTTTACAAAAATCCCCGGCTGTTCGTACCCTTTCCACCCGAAGCTATAAAAGTGAAAGAGAAAGTGGAAGCTCTTGGCTTTAAGGATAAAGTGGACAAGTTTGTCCTTACACTGAACCGCGGAGCAGAAGAAGCCTGCAAAGATGCCGGACCTATTTTCCTGAATGCAATTAAGAATATGAGTATTGCAGACGGTTTCGGAATTCTTAAAGGAGGTGACAATGCCGCAACCAATTATCTCAAAGACAAAACAACTCCGGAACTCAAAAGCACTTTTCTTCCTAAAGTAAAAGATGCCCTGAACCGGGTGGAACTGACCAAATACTGGAATCCTGTTATCTCAACGTATAATAAAATTCCCGGTGTTGAAAAGCAGAATCCCGATTTGGATGCCTACGTTACGGACAGGGCTATTATAGGCCTCTTTGTCCTGTTGGCCGACGAAGAACTCAAGATCCGGAAGGATCCTATTGCCCGCGTCAATGACATCTTAAAGAGAGTGTTTGGCAGCAAGTACTGACACGCTATGGATATTTTGTTAATACTTAAGCCCTCTCCGGAGGGCTTTCATTTTTAGTTTTACCGAAACATTTTCCAATGAAATTTTTTGTTGACACGGCCAATCTTGATCAGATCAGAGAGGCGCAGGACCTTGGTATTCTTGACGGAGTTACAACCAATCCGTCCCTGATGGCCAAAGAAGGCATTAAAGGAGAAGCTGCCGTGATGAAGCACTACACAGACATCTGCAAGATTGTTACGGGAGACGTAAGTGCGGAGGTGATTGCCACGGATTACGAGGGCATTATCAGGGAAGGAAAAAAACTGGCGGCACTACATTCGCAAATTGTGGTAAAAGTTCCTATGATCAAAGATGGAATAAAGGCCATAAAGCATTTTACATCTGAAGGAATTAAAACAAACTGCACACTTGTATTTTCACCCGGCCAGGCCTTACTTGCCGCTAAAGCCGGAGCCACCTATGTTTCTCCGTTTCTCGGCCGTCTTGATGATGTGAGTACGGACGGACTGGCGTTGATCGCAGACCTGCGGATTATTTATGACAACTACGGTTACAAAACACAGATTCTTGCAGCCTCCATCCGCCATCCCATGCATATCATCGAATGTGCAAAGATAGGCGCCGATGTAGCCACCTGCCCGCTGGCACCGATCCTGGCTCTGCTCAAGCATCCGCTCACGGACAATGGATTAAAACAATTTCTCGAGGACGCGAAGAAGTTTGCCTAGAGCTTTCCGGAAAACACCACGTCTGTGCCGGTTATTCCCGGCGGCCTAACAAACAGCCCAAATACCGCTGAACCCGAACCGGACATGGATGCATAGAACGCCCCTGCATCCAGCAAACGCTTTTTCTGGTGCGCCAATTCATGGTGCTTCAAAAACACTGATTCTTCAAAATCATTCCATACTCTTTTGCCCCATTCCTGAATGTCAACATTACCGGCATGGAATTCAGTTACCGAATTTCCTTCCTTCCGGTTCAGGTCGCGATAGGCCTCTACTGTTGAAACATGTATACCGGAAAATAAAATCACCAGGTATTTCCCGCTTAGATCCGGTCCTGTATCGTACATAATCTCTCCCCTGCCCTCCACCAACTGCGGTCCACTCCGGAGAAAAAACGGGCAGTCGCTGCCCAGTTCTAAAGCCATATTCTCCACTTCCCCGTCTGGTAAGGATCTACCTGAAATCCTCAGCGCTGCCTTCAGGAAGCAGGCCGCATCTGCAGACCCCCCCCCCAGTCCGGCCCCCGCCGGAACAATTTTATGAAGGTGAGTTCGCAAAGGGGGAAGATCCGTTCGGCTTCTGAGTAACTCGTGGGCTTTCCATACAAGGTTTTCCGCCGAAGGGCCCGGAAGATGGTGCCCGGTCTGAACAAAGGAATAGGATTCCGACCTGGTCAGCTCGAGAATGTCTGTAAAAGGGATTGGAAAAAAAACGCTCCGGATAGAATGGTATCCGTCTGAACGGGGCCCGCCCACAGAAAGACCGATATTGATTTTGGATCCCGGGAAAAAAAGCACCCCCAAAAGTAAGACATTCCACTGTTAATCAGCAAGAAACGACCAAATCAAAATTATCTTTACATTAGCCTTTCCGAAAAAAAAGAGATGGCATTTCTGGACTTTGAAAAACCGATCGAGGAACTCAGCAGGGAGCTGGAAAAACTGAAGGAAACCGGAGAAAAAGCAAAGGTAGATATCAGCCAGGCGGTAGCGGAACTGGAGAAGAAAATCGAAGATACGCGAAAAGAGATTTATTCAAATCTAAGCGCCTGGCAGCGAGTTCAGGTTTCTCGCCATCCCGACCGGCCCTACACACTGGCATATATCAACGCCGTGAGTGACAATACCTTTATGGAGTTACACGGAGATCGTAATGTATGGGATGATAAGGCAATGGTGGGAGGATTCGCAGAGGTAGACGGGCAAACCGTGATGTTTGTTGGCCAGCAAAAGGGCATCAATACGAAGATGCGTCAGATTCGTCGTTTCGGGATGGCTAATCCGGAAGGCTACCGTAAGGCCTTGCGGCTTTTTAAACTGGCAGAGAAATTCAACAAACCGATTGTCACTTTTATTGATACTCCCGGGGCCTATCCGGGGCTGGAAGCGGAGGAACGCGGGCAGGGCGAGGCGATAGCCCGGAATCTTTTTGAGATGGCCAAACTGCGGGTTCCGGTAATATGCATTATAATCGGAGAGGGTGCATCAGGCGGGGCGCTCGGAATCGGTATCGGCGACAGGGTTTTCATGTTGGAGAACACGTGGTATTCCGTTATCTCACCGGAATCCTGCTCCTCTATTCTTTGGAGAAGCTGGAATTTCAAGGAAAAGGCAGCAGACGCACTTAAACTCACCGCCGGCGATATGCTCAACAATCACCTGGTAGACGGGATGATCCGGGAACCTCTCGGAGGGGCCCATACCAATCATGATGAAATATTCTCAACAGTAAAAAAATGTATTATTCAAACCCTTGCGGAACTGAAACAGAAGACACCGGATCAGTTGGTAGCAGAACGAATCAGCAAATTCTGCTCCATGGGAGTGGTAAACGAATTAACCGATTAGAAATTCCCTTAAAATCTTATTTTTGCCACATCAATCTTAAACCATGAATCTGAAAACTCTCTTCCCGACCCTTCTTGCTGTATCATTTACAGCCGGACTGATTTCCTGCGGCGGCCAGGAATCAGAAGTAAAGCCCCTGGATTATCAGGAAACCAAGGACAGTGTAAACTTCGGCGCTCAGATCAGCATGGATCTGATCTCCGTGAACTTCCCGAGCCCATCTGCTTTAGGTAAAAAGATGAGCAATGCCGGAATCTCCTATAATAAGGGATTGTTTACCTCCAGTTCAAAATCTTATTCCACCAAGCCGGAGCAAGCATTCGGAATGGGTGTATTAGGAGCAGCCCTTGGCTATGCCTGCGCCTTTAACAACCCGCAGGATGCGCTGGAATACCTGGGCGCAGTAGGACGGCTGGCAGAACAGGTTGGAGTTGCCTCGGCATTTGACCAGGACTTCAATAAGCAGCTGATATCCAGCCTTGGTAAAACAGACACACAGGATGTGATGATTGATCACGCGTATAAAAAGGCAGAGCGCCACATGCGATCCAATGAGAGAATGCAGCTTGCCGGACTGATGGTTCTGGGCGGCTGGGTGGAAGGGCTTTATCTTGCCACTGAAATGCTTCACAGCAAGAAAGATGATCCGAAAGCAAAAGGACTGTATATGGAAGTATGGAATTATGTGTCCGCTTACCAGCACGTCCGCAAACTCCTGGATGAGTATAAAGGCAATGCAGACTACAAAACGTTCAATGAGGCCTTTACTGAATCAGAATCTGTTCTCAAGAACATGGCCTACAACACCACCTTTGGACCAAAAGATCTTGACACTCTGCGTGAAACCGTGCTCAAGCTCCGCGGAAAAGTAGTAAAATAACATTCGTTTATTCCTGCAGTAGCCCTGGTCCTTTGGCCAGGGTTACTTATTGTAACGCAGTTCAAGGTCCGTGACCGGTGCCGAATGCGTAATCGTATTGATCAGTGCACCGGTTTGGTAATTGTAGCGCCGGATCAAATTTCCCTCGATGGTAAAAATGTATTGTCCTGCGGGATCGTACAGCACTTTTGAGGCATTGACTCCCGGCACATGGGGCAGAAAACTATTATTCGAATAGGTGTACTTGTAAATATTTCCGTTAGAGTGCGCAATTAGATATGTTCCTGCATCTACGCGGGCCACAGAATTGATGGAACCCGATGGAACCGGATACGGGGTCCAGAAACCATTTGTGCTCACCTGGTAAATCTCCATCTTTCCCTGGCCTGCATCGTTCCCAAAACAGAAGATGTCATTGTTGTCCTTTGAATAAAACGCAACTACATCCTGATACATGTAGGTTTCCTGTATGCCAGCGCCGGTAGAACCGTTGAATAAAATTATTTTCCGGAATGCCGAAGTGAGTTCCTTTATATCCGCTACAATGTAGTTTCCCGTATGTGTTCCTATTCTGCGAACAGTCCAGTTAGGTGCCGCAATAGAATTGTACATGACATTACCGCTGTTGGTATACCCCCTGATGCGTCCGTCATAAAATGAAACATAAAGGTACTTCCCGCTCACCATGATGTCTGTAAAATAAGGATTGGAAGAAACAACAGGGCTGATGGTCCATGAAACCGAATTATCATCCAGTTCAATGGCCTGGGTGCTACCGGTATAATGTCCGCCAAAGTACAAATCCCCATACCATGAGCTTATTTCCATTTCCAGCAGATCACCGGAGAAAGTGCCGCATGGGACGATATTCTGCAGTGTGTCAATTTTATATAACTCCCTTGTATTCGGATTGGGCATACTGACGAAATACGGATTCAGGAGAACGAGCGGGGCCTCATTAATGTAAATCTGACGGAGCTTATAGGTGCCCGCGCTCCCGTCACTGGCATACACTTTTATGTAATAGTAACCAGAGGCAAGATGAATATCGCTCAATATATAATCCAGGGTAATAGTGGCAGGATTACCTGCCGGATTTACATTTACGGCCGGCATGGCCACTACGTTGGAAGCATCCAGCAGACTAACTGCAACTGAAGCGATGCGGTCGTTATCAGAAATTTCAAACTTTATATGAATGGTATCAAACACGTTGTATACCGTATTATCCGCCGGCTCCAGGAAATTGATCTCAGGAGGAGTGGATTGCTGATCATCCTTCTTACAGGATCCCAGAGCAAGAACGAGAAGGAACCAGTAAAAGCACCTGAATTTCATAGAATTTGTCCGAAAACATTTCAACGATTAAAGGTAGGCAAATTTCTCCTGTTCATAAGTTATTTGCCCTCTCTGCCAGTAAACACGCGGCTTTTGTAACTTTATGGAGACAATTGAAGTATTACTTGAAGTTGTTAATTCCTCCCTATCAACTTTCCGACAGCAGGTAACAGCGAAAAAAAACAGGAAGGTACTTTTGTACAAAGCATTTGAATCATGAGCAATCTGGACGAGCGAAAGAAGGAACGGGTCAATACACGCAAAGAGGCATTCAGCAAAATCTCACAGCAGCTTTATGAGATCGGGAAACTGCCGCCGCAGGCCGTAGATCTGGAAGAAGCGGTTTTGGGAGCGCTGATGCTTGACAAGGACGCGCTGACTGCGGTCATTGAGATTCTTAAGCCGAAAAGTTTTTACAAAGAGGCGCATGAGCGGATATTTTCCGCCATACAACGCTTGTTCTCCAAATCTGAACCAATCGACATTCTCACTGTTACACAGGAACTAAGAAAAAGCGGAGAACTGGAGATTGTAGGTGGAGCTTATTACATCTCCCAACTCACAAACCGGGTGGCGTCTGCAGCCAACGCGGAATATCATGCCCGTATTATTGCCCAGAAATACATTCAGCGTGAATTGATCAAAAGTTCTACGGAGATTATCCGCGACGCCTACGAAGAATCGTCCGATGTGTTCGATTTGCTGGATAAAGCCGAGAAAGGCCTTTTCGACATTGTTGATGGGAACGTTCGAAAGCAGTACGACGATATCCACACTCTGATGGGGAAGGCCATCAAGGAAATTGAGGCAGCAAGGCAGCTGAAAACAGGAATCACAGGAGTGCCCAGCGGCTTCACTGTGCTGGATAAGATTACTTCAGGCTGGCAGAAATCGGATCTGATCATTCTGGCTGCCCGTCCGGCAATGGGTAAAACAGCCTTCGTCCTTTCTCTGGCCCGCAACGCGGCCGTGCTGGCAGAAAAACCCGTGGCGGTATTCTCTCTGGAAATGTCCAATCTTCAGCTTGTGAACCGACTGATCTCCAGTGAAACGGAATTGCCGGCAGAAAAACTGAAAAAGGGCCAGCTGGAAGATTATGAATTTCAGCAACTGAATACTAAGATCACCCAATTGGCGGATGCCAAAATTTTTATTGACGACACTCCGGCCTTGAACATTTTCGAGTTACGTGCCAAAGCGCGGAAACTGGTGCATCAGCATAAAGTAGAACTCATCGTTATTGACTACCTGCAACTTATGCATGCAGGAGGAGAAAACAATAAATTCAACCGGGAACAGGAAGTGAGTACGATCTCGAGATCTTTGAAGAGTATTGCGAAAGAACTCAACATTCCCATCATTGCCCTTTCCCAGCTGAACCGCTCGGTGGAAGTACGGACGGGTTCAAAGAAACCTCAGCTAAGCGATCTTCGTGAATCAGGAGCCATTGAACAGGATGCGGACATGGTAGTTTTCCTGCATCGCCCGGAGTACTACGGTATGTTTGAGGACGAAAAAGGGAATCCCACCCATGGAATATGCGAGGTAATTATCGCGAAGCACCGGAATGGTCCCGTTACCAGTGTGAATGTCCGCTTCATTGATACCCTTGCCAAATTCGTTGAGCTTGAACCAGGAGCGGGCATGAGCAGTGTTAATACCGGCACGGCAACTCAGGTAAACACCATCAATCCGGACAATACTTTTCTCGATAACCCTAATACGATCACCCGTCAGAGCGAGAAATGGGACAACAGCCGGGACATTGAGGAGGACGAAACCCCATTTTAGGCAAATTCCGGCACTTTTTTTGTAATTTTCCGTTCTAAGGCTTATGAAGCGAATTGTCTTCTTTTGGACGGCATTTTTTTTCTCTGTGGTGGGGCATGCGGCTTACCTGCTTATCCCCATGGATCAAACCCAAAAGAATCACCTTAAGGCTTATGGGGTTGCTTATTGGGTGCTGAAACAGGAAGTGGACGTGCAATGGCTGCTGAATTACCGCGGGGGCAGCTTTATGATCAAGTACGATAAGAAATTTGAAAGTGAATGTATATTCCGCGGGGTCACCGCAGATGTGATTGCCGATGCACAAAGCACCGCCATTCTGGCTGAGATGGCCAACCCGGAAGTGAACATGGATGCCGTGAAACTGGAGAAACCTCCGAAAATTGCCGTGTACTCTCCGAAGACTAAACAACCATGGGATGATGCGGTAACACTCGTACTCACTTATGCTGAAATCCCATATGATGTGATCTATGATGAAGAGGTGATTCAGGACAAGTTATTAAAATACGACTGGCTCCACCTCCATCATGAAGATTTCACCGGCCAATACGGGCGGTTCTGGGCGCAATACCGCTTTGCCTCCTGGTACCAGGAGGAGCAGCGAAATTCCGAAGCCAGTGCCAAGGCGCTCGGATTCTCCAAAGTATCCGAACTAAAACTTGCGGTGGCAAAAAAAATCCGGGATTTTGTGGCCGGAGGAGGATTTTTATTCGCCATGTGCAGTGCCACCGACTCATACGACATTGCCCTTGCGGCAGAAGGAATTGATATTTGTGAAAGCATGTTTGATGGTGACGGCGCCGATCCAAATGCCTCTAACAAACTAGACTATTCCAAGTGCTTTGCCTTCACCGGATTCCGTCTCAAATCTAATCCAAGTGAATATGAGTTTTCCGATATTGACACCTACTTCACCCGGAGTCAGTATAATCTCGTGGAGCAAAATGACCTTTTTACACTCTTTGATTTTTCCGCCAAATGGGATCCCATTCCAACGATGCTCTGCCAGAATCATGAAACGGTGATCCGCGGTTTCTGGGGGCAAACGGTTTCCTTTAATAAAAAGTACCTGAAACCGGAGGTACTGGTGATGGGGGAATTAAAATCCGCCAACGAAGCCAGGTACATTCACGGCGATTTTGGAAAAGGAACATGGACATTTTATGGAGGGCACGATCCGGAAGACTACCAGCACCGGGTTGAAGATCCTCCAACAGATCTGAACCTGCATCCCAACTCCCCCGGCTACCGGCTGATTCTGAATAACATTCTTTTTCCGGCCGCCCGGAAAAAAAAGCAAAAGACCTGATTGCATGCAAAATCGTATTTTCGGGTCATGCCTGGCCGCATTCTAATTCTTTTAGTATTCCTGACCAACGCTCTTTCTGCACAGCAGGATTCATCCCTGAAGCATGAAATTGAATTCAGGAGCGACGCCTTTTTCAACTCCGACGCCATCACAGGCCGCTTCTTCCACGCGTTTTACCTGGGAAATTATCTGGACAGTGCCCTCAAATCCAAGGTGAGGGATCGCACGCGGTACATTTCGCGATGGGGCGCGGATCTTTCTTACGGAATTCAATGGAATTACAGCCCCGACAGTCTGTTTGGTAAAACAGGAATTCATCTGCAGGCCGGCCTTTTTGACCGGATGCATGCCAACGGAATTTTCTCCCATGATCTCTTTCACTTGGCTTTTTTCGGAAACGCTGATAAGGCCGGCGAAACGCTCGATCTGGGCAATTTCAGGTTAAATATGCTTCTGTATCAGCAGCTGCAGTTCGGTATCAGTTGGGAAGCGGACTCCACGAGACGTGGTCATGGTTTTGCGATTTCGCTGTTGAAAGGAGAACAGAATTACCAGCTGGATGTGAAACAAGCTGATTTGTATACCGCGCCTGACGGAACCTTTATTGACCTCAGCACCCGGATGGAATCTCACCAAACCGACACGGCCCACCGAGGACCGGGTGCCTTCAACGGCTTCGGAGTTTCGGCTGATATGTACTGGGAATTTCCGTACGTGACCTGGTTTCACGGCGGTGTGCTGAGTGTGGATCTCAATGACTTTGGCTTTATTGCCTGGAATAAACGATCACTGCACCACCGTCTCGATACGTTCTTACATTTTGAAGGTGTACAGGTAGATAATCTCTTCGATCTGCAGGAAGGAACCTTTCCGCAGATGAATGCTGATTCCGTATGGAAGAACAACATGAACTATTCCACCGGCTCCTATCTTACATTTCTTCCTGCCATCCTCAGCATCCGGGCCACTACCTATTATGGTAAGAAATTTATTGTTGAAAAAGGGATCAATTACCGTTTTATGGCAAATGCCCGCCCCTTTTACTACGGCTCCTTTGGCTGGAATATCACACGAGATGTTTTCACTGCGCTGAATGTGTCATACGGCGGCTATGGACGGCTCAATGCGGGCATGGAAGCGGAAGTGAAATTCGCAAAGCGTTTCAAACTGAATGTGCAATCGTATTATTTGACAGGACTCGCCTTGCCGGACATTACCGGCGGGTTAGGAGCCGCCTTCACTGCAGGAATCCGCTTTTAACTTAGTCCCAGCTTCCCCAGCCCTTCTTCAGGTGTTAATGCTCCGGGAAACAACGCAGCCAGTTGCCGGATCACCTCGTCTACCATGGAATCCGGGCAGGAGGCCCCGGAGGTGATCAATATGTCCGTCTGATCCTTTGCCGGAAAACTTAACACAGAACTCTCCTCTTGCCTCCGGTGTATATTGAAATGCATAATTTCTCCGTTCTTCTGAACGGAAGCGGCCGATTGAATAAAATAAACCGGCATCTTCTTTTCCAGAATCTCAACCAGGTGTGTAGTATTTGAACTATTGTATCCCCCGACCACGAAAGCACAGAAACCACCCTTCTCAGCCAAACGGATTGTTGCATCCTGGTTTTGATTAGTAGCATAACATAATGTGTCGCGGGTATCTGCAAAATGCATCTTCAGGTTCTCCTTTCCATACCGGCGCATCATTGCATTCCGAAAGAGCCCGGCGATTTCCTCCGTCTCTGATGCAAGCATGGTGGTTTGGTTGACAACACCCACATTTTGCAGGTGTTTGACAGGATCAAAACCCGGGGAATATTTCCCCTTGAATACCTCTAGAATTTCCTCCGCATTCACTTTTCCTTCAATATATCCCGTGAGAATCAAAGCCTCTTCCCTGTTAAGTACCACAAGAGAAGGCGAATGCAGGCTGCTGCGGGAAAAAGTTGCCCGTGTTTCCTCATGCTCTGCCTTCCCGTGTATGATTACCGAATATTTTTCTTCTCCCAGCCGGGCCGACCGGTTCCAAACTTTCTCCACGAACGGGCAGGTCGTGTCATACTTTTTTAACTCCAATCCTCTTTGCTGCAGCATAGTTACAACTTTCACCGATGCGCCGAAAGCAGGGATGATCACCACATCCTCGGGGGAGATCTCTTCCGGCGGGATGATTACCTTCCCGGCAGTGTCCATCAAAAAACGGACCCCCCGCTCTTCCAGATCCCGGTTGACGGCGGGATTGTGTATCATCTGAGAAACGAGGAAAATCCTTTTGCCCGGATTTTCACTCAAAGCGCGAAAGGCAATTTCAATGGCATTCTCCACCCCGTAACAAAAACCAAAATGCCGGGGAATAAAAAAACGAACCGGTCCTAAATCCAACAGCATCGGCTCAAGGCTCTCCCGCCGGGGATCCTGCATAGCCTGCAGAGCTTTCATCCGCGAAATAACCGGACTCCGGTAAAAAGAAGGTACATCAAACTTCTTCACAACACAAAGGTACATTTATTACTTTCGCCGGTATGGACTACAGAAGAAAGCTGCACTCACTTGAACAAGTCTCCTCTTTACTGGAACCTTCCCCCGCCTTTCGGGCGGAAGTGCGTGAGGAAGTGGTTCAGTATGCGGAGAAATTTCTTAACGCTATCCACACCCTGCCTGCCTTTGAATTTCCCCGCCCAGGATCAAAAATACCTGGAGGTTTATTTCCCGGAAATGACCCTGTACCTATCGGCACACTTCTGGACGCGCTGAAGAAAGATGTTGATACTCCCGGGCTGAATCCTGCATCCGGAGGACACCTGGGGTATATTCCCGGAGGCGGAATATACTTTTCAGCACTGGGAGACTATTTGGCGGATATCTTTAACCGGTATGCCGGAATTTTCTATGCCGGTCCGGGAGCCGTGCGAATGGAAAATCTTCTGATCCGGTGGATGGCACGCATCACGGGATTTCCCGAAGAAGCCGCCGGCAACCTCACTTCGGGAGGCAGTCTGGCCAATCTCATGGCAATTGTAACCGCGAGGGACGCAAAAAATATTGGTCCGGAAAAAATCCGAAGCTCCGTGATCTATCTCTCCGAACAGAGTCATCATTCTGTACAGAAGGCGATCCGCATTTCCGGCTTGTCTGAATGCGTTCACCGGCATGTCCGCCTCGACTCAAATTTCCGAATGAAACCGGATCACCTGAAAGAACTTCTGCAACAAGACAAAGCGGCAGGGCTTGACCCTTTTCTTCTGGTTGCCAATGCCGGCACCACCGATACAGGAGCAATTGATCCGTTGGAAGATTTATCCGAAATTAGCAGAGCGAACGGCATGTGGATGCATGTGGATGCCGCCTACGGTGGTTTTTTTGTACTGACCGACCAAGGAAGTAAAAAACTGAAAGGCATGAGCCTTGCGGATTCGCTTACCATTGATCCGCACAAGGGTCTTTTTCTCCCGTATGGCCTTGGTACGGTGCTGGTAAAAAACAAGCTGCACCTCAATGCTTCCCACCGGTACACAGCGAATTACATGCAGGATTCATTACAGGCAAACGAAGAACTCTCTCCCGCAGACCTGTCACCGGAACTCACCAAACATTTCCGCGGGTTGCGGCTCTGGCTTCCTTTGCTGTTACACGGCACCGCCCCCTTTACCGCCTGCCTGGAGGAAAAACTACTGCTTGCCTTGTATTTCCATGAAGAGTTACAAAAGATAGGGTTCCGGGTGGGACCGCCACCGGATCTATCAGTGGTGATTTACCGTTTTATTCCGAAGCAGGGGGATGCAGATGCGTTCAACCTGGCCCTCCAGGAAAAGGTTGTCAGAGACGGAAGAGTTTTCATATCCTCCACGCGGATTGATGGTGAGGTCTGGCTGCGCTTTGCCTGCCTCGCATTCCGGACACATCTTTCAACCATCGACACCCTTCTGGAAGTACTCAGGAATGAGACCAAAAACCGGTAAATATTCCCTGCATTCCGTAACTTTACACTGATATGGGAGACGCTTTGATTGATCTCGAAGCGGAGAAAAAGGAGATCCTCAAACGGTATCGTTCTCTGCTACGCGCCTGCAAGAGAAAGCAGGAGAAGGGCGACCGTGTGCTTATCCGGAAGGCCTTTGAACTGGCGCTGGAGGCTCATAAAGATATGCGGCGTAAATCCGGGGAACCTTATATTTACCATCCCATTGCAGTTGCACGCATCTGTGCTGAGGAGATTGGCCTTGGAATCACTTCCGTTATCTGTGCGCTTCTTCATGACGTAGTTGAAGACACGGATCTTTCTCTGGACGATATCCAGGGCATGTTCGGAGACAAGGTAGCCCAGATCATTGATGGGCTTACCAAGATTCAGGGAGTTTTCGACGCTTCCAAATCCATACAGGCCGAGAATTTCCGGAAAGTGCTGCTCACACTGAGCGACGACGTACGCGTGATACTCATTAAGCTGGCCGACCGTTTGCACAATATGCGAACCCTCAGCAGCATGAAGAGAGACAAACAGCTGAAAATCGCCTCCGAAACATTGTACCTGTACGCACCCCTCGCCCACCGTCTCGGGCTGAATGCCATTAAAACCGAACTGGAGGATCTCTCGCTTCAGTACACGGAGCCTGAAGTCTATTTTGACATTGAGAAAAAACTGAGGGAGAGCGAACCGGAACGAAAGAAATACATTAACAAATTCATCATCCCGCTTAAGGATAGCCTGGAAGAGACAAAACTAAAGTTCAAGATTTTTGGCCGCCCGAAATCCATTTTCTCCATTGCCAATAAGATTAAAAGCAAAGGAGTACCTTTTGAAGAGGTATTTGACATCTTCGCCATCCGCATCATTATTGATTCGGAAGGTGAAAGGGAAAAAGCCGATTGCTGGAGGGTTTATTCTGTGGTAACGGATCACTACCAGCCGAACCCCGACCGACTGCGTGATTGGGTAAGCACACCTAAAGCCAACGGATATGAATCGTTGCATACAACGGTAATGGGACCAGACGGCCGCTGGGTGGAGGTTCAGATACGTACGACCCGAATGGATGAACTGGCCGAAAAAGGACTGGCAGCACACTGGAAATACAAGGAAAGCGCTGCGGAAAGAGAGAGCCAGCTTGAGGAATGGATCCGTCGTATCCGGGAAATGCTGGAAAGTCCGGCAGAAGATGCCCTGGACTTTATTGATGACTTTAAACTGAATCTCTTCGCCGATGAAATCTTTGTCTTTACACCGAAAGGAGAAATGCGTACACTGCCTTCCGGATCCACAGCACTTGACTTTGCATTCGATATTCATACAAAGGTAGGAGAGACCTGTATTGCGGCGAAAGTAAATCATAAGCTGGTGCCGCTTTCCCACAAACTGAACAGCGGTGACCAGGTGGAGATTATCAACAGCAGCAAACAGGCACCTAAGGAAGATTGGATCACCTATGTGATAACCGCCAAAGCGAAATCAAAGATTAAAGCAGCGCTCAAAGAAGAAAAGAAAAAAATTGCCGACGAAGGAAGAGATATGCTGGAACGGAAATTCACCCACCTTAAAATAGAATTTACTGTACAGAACATCAATGATGTGGCAAATTTTTTCAAACTCCCCTCCTCCCAGGAACTGTTCTACCGCATAGCGAGGGGAGTGATTGACCTGAAACATCTTAAAGAGTACCAGAAACAGCGGGAGAAGGAACGTACCCATCAGACCACCCCCAACAAAAAACCCGAAAAAGCCAATCTGGAAGATATTGTAGCGGGCGTAAGAGGAAAAACCGATATGCTGGTGATTGGTGAAAACCTTAAAAAAATTGATTATAAACTTTCTCCCTGCTGTTCCCCCATTCCCGGCGACGATGTCTTCGGATTCATTACCATCAGCGACGGAATTAAAATTCACCGGGTCAACTGTCCCAATGCCCTGGAACTGATGAGCAACTATGCTTACCGCATTGTGAAAGCCCGCTGGATGAATCAGGAGATGATCTCCTTCCTGGCAGGGATCAAGGTTACCGGCATAGATGAGATGGGCATTGTGAACCGGATCACACAGATCATTTCTTCAGAGCTGAATGTGAACATGCGTTCTATTTCTTTTGATACCGACGATGGTATATTCGACGGAACCATCATGGTTTTTGTCCATGATACGGATCACCTGACCGGCCTGATGCAGAAACTCAAACAGGTTCAGGGAGTTCTGACGGTCAGCAGGATGGACACCAACTGAGCACCTGAGCCTAATTTCCTTATCTTTAGGCATGCCCGAAAAGAAAGACATTCACCTGCGGGTGAAAGGCATTTTTACCGAATACCTGGAACGAAACGGCCACCGGAAAACACCCGAACGCTTCGCGATCCTCGACGAAATCTATTCCCATTCAGGGCATTTTGATATTGAAGGTCTGTACATCCACATGAAAAACAAAAAGTACAGAGTAAGCAGGGCCACGCTTTATAATACAATTGAGTTACTCCTGGAGTGCAATCTGGTTACCCGACATCAGTTCGGGAAAAATCTGGCACAGTTTGAGCGCTCTTTTCAGTACCGGCAGCATGACCACCTCATTTGTCAGGATTGCGGTAAGGTATTTGAATTCTGCGACCCCCGTATACAGCAGATTCAGCAAACTGCCGGAGAAATTCTTAACTTCGACATCAGTCATCACAGCCTCAACCTCTTCGGCAAATGCAAGCGGCTGGCCTCCGAAGGGAATTGTGAAAATCAAAAATAAGAAGTATGCAATTCAGTCATCAGGTAAAAGAAGAAATGGGTATCGTTGTGTGCAGCCTGCACGGCGAACTCATTGATAAGAACCAGGCTGCCGCCTTTGTAGAGGAAACGGACAAGCTGATTGCTTCCGGAAAACTGAAAGTAGTACTGGACCTGGGTGAGCTGAAGTACATCAATTCTTCCGGGCTGAATGTACTGATCAATATGCTTACCCGTGCCCGTAAAAACGGTGGCGAAACAATCATCGCGAATGTATCTCCCAAAGTAAAAGAGCTCCTCGTGATTACTAAACTGAACACCGTGTTTACCGTAACAGAAAGTGTAGATAAAGCCATCTCAAAACTCAAATAACAAGCATGAAAGCGGATGTACTGTTAGGATTACAGTGGGGCGACGAAGGAAAGGGAAAGATTGTGGACGTTATCACCCCGGGATACGACATGGTTTGCCGTTTCCAGGGCGGACCAAATGCCGGGCATACTCTTGAATTCAACGGAATCAAGCATGTTCTGCACATTATACCATCGGGCATCTTCAGAGAAAACTGTATGAACGTGGTCGGAAACGGGGTGGTATTGGACCCTGTGGTATTCCATAAGGAGATCAGTGCCCTGCGAAAAATGGGAGTGGAGGTAGAGAAAAAGCTGCTTATCTCCAACCGGGCCCACCTTATTCTTCCCAGCCACCGCCTCCTTGACGCAGCCTCTGAGTCAGCCAAAGGCAAAGAAAAAATCGGAAGCACGCTTAAAGGTATTGGTCCCACATATATGGATAAGACCGGGCGAAACGGACTCCGGGTGGGAGATATTAAACTGCCGAATTTTAAAGAAAAGTATCAGCAACTGGTAAACAAACACCGGCAGATCCTGGATGCATACGGGTTCACTTATAATCTGCAGGAGCATGAACCTGAATTTTTCCGGTGTGTGGAAGAACTAAATAAACTGAACCATATTGATGGCGAGCATTTCCTCAATGCTGAATTGGCAAAAGGAAAAACGGTGCTGGCAGAAGGCGCACAAGGATCGCTGCTCGATATTGATTTTGGAACTTATCCGTTCGTAACCTCCTCCAACACCATTTGTGCAGGAGCCTGTACCGGACTGGGAATTGCACCCTCCCGCATCGGAAGAGTACTCGGTATTTTCAAAGCCTATTGTACACGGGTAGGCAGCGGACCTTTTCCTACGGAACTGACAGATGACACCGGTGAGCTTATCCGCAAAACCGGCAATGAATTCGGCTCCACCACCGGGCGCCCGCGCCGATGCGGCTGGTTAGATCTGCCGGCACTGAAATACGCCATTATGATCAACGGGGTTACCGAACTGATCATGATGAAAGCCGACGTACTCAATCCTATTGCCACCATCAAGGTCTGCACCCATTACGAGGTAGGTGGAAAAAAAACAGATCAATTGCCCTTCGATCTCTGTCAGGTGGAAGCCCGGCCAGTTTATAAAGAGCTGAAAGGCTGGAACAGATCTCTTGAATCGGTTGGCAGTGCTGAAAATATGCCCAGGGAATTACTGGATTACATCCATTTTATCGAAACAGAAACCGGCGTTCCCGTTTCCATTGTTTCGGTAGGACCCGACCGAAAACAGACGATCATCCGTAACGGCGTTTTGGTCTGATTCTTGCGGCGAACAGGTCCCTTTATGAACCGGCTTCCGCTATTGACGCTCCTTTTCCTTCTGACGGGAACTCCCTGCCTCGTACATGCACAAAAAAAAGGCGGCAAGAAGAAGATCGAGTTTTCCGCCAAAAGAACATCCTTCAGCAAAAATATCGGCAAGGGAGCAACACGTCTGATCGGCAACGTCCGATTCCGCCACGAGGGTGTAGAAATGTTCTGCGACAGCGCCTGGCTCTATGACGATCAGACACTGGAAGCTTTTAACAATGTACATATATCCCAGGGCGACAGCATTCATCTTTATGGCGATGTGCTGAAATATAATGGCAACACCCGGAAGGCAGAATTGCAGAAAAACATCCGGATGATGGACAGGGAAATGACCCTGACCACACAGGTTCTCTATTTCGATATCAAAGAACAGGTTGCTAATTATACCGGAGGCGGAAAGATTGAAACTTCTGAGAACATTCTTACCAGCGAATACGGCTATTATTTCACGAAAGGGAAAGAGCTGGGGTTCAAAAAAAACGTAGTACTGGTAAATCCGGAATATACTATGAAGAGTGACACCCTCCGCTACAATACCCAAACCAAAGTAGCGTGGTTCCATGGCCCTACCACCATTACTTCCCCCGGGAATTTCATCTACTGTGAAGACGGCTATTACGACACATGGAATGACCTGAGCCGGTTCTCAAGGAATTCTTATATCCTGTCGGGAAAGCAGATGCTCAGGGGCGACAGTTTATTTTATGACCGGAAAAAAGGGCTGGGCCGCGCGAAAAACAACATCCTGATCATTGATTCGGCGGAGAAAGTCACCATTCAGGGGCAATTCGCAGAATATTATGAGCAAAGCGGCACGTCCTTCGTGAGCGGAAAGGCATTCATGACCCAGGTTTATGAGGAGGACACACTGTATCTGGGAGCTGACACCCTTCACTCCTCTTTTGAGATGAAAGATTCTGCCGGTGCCATGTACCCGGACCGGAAAGCAAGGCTGCTCAAAGCGTATCGTAAAGTGAAAATTTACAAAAGTGACCTGCAAGGCTCTTGTGACTCTCTGGTCTATGAATACCGCGATTCAGGTATGGTATTGTATCATCGTCCGCTGTTGTGGTCAGAGAAAATGCAAATATCAGGAGAACAGATCCGAATTCAAACCGGGGGCGGGGAAATCAGGAAACTCTACGTGGAAGGCGCGGCCTTCATGATTTCCGCCGAGGATACCATTCGCTTCAACCAGATAAAAGGCAAAAGACTGACCGGATATTTTATAAAAAATGAATTGTATAAAATACATGTGGAAGGAAACGGGCAAACACTTTATTATGTACGGGATAACAAAAAGATGATAGGACAGAACCGGACCGATTGCAGCGAGATGGATATCTATATGAATGACACTGATATCCGGAAGATCACCTTTCTGGACAAACCGGATGGAAAAGTAACCCCTCTTTCTATGCTCAGCGGACAGGACCTGAGACTCAAGGGGTTCGGCTGGTTCCCGGAACGGCGCCCAACGCGTGATGAGGTATGTGGTAAAAAATAGATTGATTATTTTTCAGGAATGAAATTCATCATCAAACTCTGTATTTCCTCCCTGGCGGTAATGCTAACCGCCTATCTTCTACCGGGAGTGGAAATCGCCAACGATAATTTCCTGACTGCAGTCATTGTTGCAGCGGTACTGGCCTTTCTTAACAGCATATTAAAACCGGTTATGGTCTTGCTTACCATTCCTGTAACCGTATTTACGCTGGGACTTTTTCTTGTGGTAATCAATGCAGTCATCATTCTGCTTGCAGATAAACTTGTGGACGGATTTTATGTGAGCGGGTTCTGGAGCGCTTTGGCTTTTTCTCTGGTTTTGTCGCTCGTCACTTCCGTTTTCGAATCCATCCGGAGCCAGGACCAACGCCGGGCTGACCCATGAGGATGTTTCCATTATACACTTTGTTGCTGCTGCTGGCCTGCCGGCCCCCCGTAAGCATTCAGGATTCACGGGCAGATGTGATCCGCCTCTCCGACAGTACCGGAGGAAAAGACAGCCTCACGGAACGAATCATTGCGCCATACAGGGAAAAGCTGGAGAAAGACATGAACGAAGTGCTGGGATATGCCGATACCCTTCTTGAAAAGGGGCAGCCTGAAAGCCTATTGGGTAATGCCGTGGCAGATCTGGTGCTGATCAGGGGAAACCTGCGACTGTCCGGCACGCACGGTTATACCGCTCAGGTTTGTCTCCTTAATAACGGAGGCTTGCGTACCTCCATTCCAAAAGGCCCGATTACCAGGGGAAAAATATATGAACTCATGCCTTTTGAGAACCAACTGGTCGCACTTACAATTACCGGCCAGCAAATGTCGGACCTCGCTGCCTATCTTGCTTCCTCTGGTGGCATGCCGGTCTCGGGTATACAAATGAAGATCGTGAATAAATCCCCTGCAGTGGTGATCGTAAATGGTACTGAATTAAACAAAAAGACCAATTATGTGATCCTCACCTCTGATTATCTTGCAGCCGGAGGCGATAAAATGAGCTTTTTCAGTAACCCTGTGAAAACCGATACGTTAGACTACCTGTTACGGGACGCTATTATTGATCACATTCGGTCTCTGCAGCTGGAAGGAAAGAAACTAAGTGGTAAAAAAGACGGAAGAATAAGATATGAGTGATCGCCGGGCCTTCATCCGGCAACTGGTGGCCGGAGGGATAGGGCTCTCGTTTCTCGAGAGTTACGGAAGTTTGTTGCCGGATCCGGCCGAATTTGTAAAACTTACTGTACTGCATACCAACGATGTGCATTCCCACATTGATCCCTTCCCCAACAATGATCCACGTTATCCCGGCTGGGGCGGGGCCGGCAGACGGGCCGCCCTGATTCGCCGTATCCGCCAGGAGGAAACACATGTTCTTCTGCTGGATGCCGGAGACACATTTCAGGGTACTCCCTATTTCAACTACTACGGAGGTGAACTGGAATTCAAACTGATGACCGAAATGGGGTATGATGCCTCAACGATTGGCAATCACGACTTTGATAACGGCCTGGAGGGGCTGGAAAAGCAGCTGCCACACGCCGGATTTCCTTTCCTCTGCTCCAATTACGATTTCAGCAACACGGTGCTGCATGATAAAACACTTGCCTACAAAATATTCCAGAAAGGGCCATTAAAAATCGGTGTGTTTGGTCTTGGAATTGAGCTGGAGGGACTTGTGATGAAAAAAAACTACGGAAAAACAATCTACAAGGACCCTATCCGGACTGCCGCACATTATGCCCGCTTTTTACGATACGATCTTGGATGTGATCTGGTGATCTGCCTCTCACACCTGGGCTATAAGTACCCGAACAAAAAGTTTTCCGATACCGATCTTGCAGAAATTTCCAGGAACATTGACCTGATCATAGGCGGACATACACATACGTTACTGGAAAAGCCGGTTACTGTAAAAAATTCCGCAGGAAAACAAGTACTTGTGTCACAAGTAGGCTGGGGAGGAGTTGCCCTTGGGAGGATAGATTATTTTTTCCATATAAAAAAGAAAAAAAATACCGCTTCCGGCAAGGGAATAATTATTTCTGACAAAGTCAAGTGATAATGCAGATTTTCATCTACTTTTTTTAAAAAAAATTACCCCCTGAATCGAAACATCGTTATATATTTACCACGCAGTCGAAAAATGCACGTTTTGCATTAGAAATCTGAAGATACTTTTTGAATGATGAGCAGTAAAGACCACAATAAAGTTTGGGAAAAATGTCTGAATGTTATCCGAGATAACGTAAGCCCCCAAAGTTTTAAAACGTGGTTCGAACCTATTAAGCCCGTCAAGCTTCAGGCAAACGTACTGACCATCCAGGTCCCCAGCCAGTTCTTTTATGAGTGGCTGGAAGAGCATTATATCACACTTTTGAAGAAAACGATCCGGAAAGAACTGGGTGCGGAAGGCCGTCTGGAGTATTCCATTATTATGGAGAACCCCTATGCCGCTAAACCTTACACAGTTAAGATCCCAACCTCGCGCAAGGATATCAAAAATCCGGCTGTGGCAATGCCGATTGATGTTTCCCAGAACGTGATTCGTAACCCATTCATCATCCCGGGACTAAAGAAGGTTAGTGTGGAGTCCCAACTAAATCCCAACTATACGTTCGACAACTTCGTTGAGGGAGATTGTAACCGCCTGGCCCGCTCTGCCGGCTTTGCCGTTGCTAACAAGCCGGGAGGAACTGCTTTTAACCCTCTCTTTATATATGGTGGTGTAGGACTGGGGAAAACCCACCTTGCACATTCTATCGGAATCCGCATAAAAGACCTGTTCCCGGGTAAGACCGTACTTTACGTTTCATCGGAGAAGTTCACCCATCAGTTCATTGATGCAGTTCGCAACAACAGCACCAACGATTTCATCCACTTTTACCAGATGATAGATGTCCTCATTATTGATGATGTCCAGTTCTTCGCCGGTAAAGACAAAACTCAGGATGTGTTTTTCCATATATTCAATCATCTGCATCAAACCGGTAAACAACTGGTACTCACCGCGGATAAGCCCCCGGTGGAAATGCAGGGCATGGAACAGCGCCTTCTCAGCCGCTTCAAGTGGGGACTTTCTGCCGACCTGCAGTCGCCCGACCTGGAAACCCGTATCGCCATTTTGGAGAAAAAACTCTACAACGATGGCATTGAATTGTCACGGGATGTAGTGGAATACCTTGCCTATAGCATCACCACCAATGTTCGTGAGCTCGAAGGTGCCTTAATCTCCCTCCTTGCTCAGGCTTCCCTGAACAAGAAGCAGATTACGATTGATCTGGCCAAACAGATGATAGACAAGTTCGTGAAGAACACCGCACGCGAAGTGTCTATTGATTATATTCAGAAAGTTGTTTGTGACTATTTCGACCTGCCGATCGAACTTCTGAAATCCAAAACCCGGAAACGGGAAGTGGTTCAGGCCCGCCAGATTGCCATGTATTTTGCCAAACACATGACCAAATCCTCTTTGGCAACAATCGGGATGCATTGCGGTGGCAAAGACCATGCAACGGTGCTCCATGCCTGTCGTACGGTTAATAATCTTATGGACACCGACAAGCGGTTCAAAGCCTACATTGAAGAACTGGAGAAAAAGATAAGTATCCAGTAACACGGCCTTACATATTTAGGAAAACAGGAGCCAGCAGGTTCCTTTTTTTTTGTTTATTAGCGATGCGAAAGCATGCTATGAAAATTCTGATGGTTTGTCTGGGCAATATTTGCCGCTCACCTATGGCCGAAGGAGTGATGAGAACAAAGGTTCTTCACAAAGGACTGGCAATAGAGTTGGATTCCGCGGGAACATCCAATTACCACACGGGAGAACATCCCGACGAGCGTGCCACTTCCTGCGCCGCTAAACATAACGTGGATATATCCCACCTCAGAGCCCGGCAATTCAGTCTCAAAGACTTTGACCTTTTTGATCGTATCTTCGTGATGGACAGCTCCAATTACAGCGATGTGATTGCCATGGCGCGAAACGAAGACGACCGCAGGAAAGTTGAGCTCATTATGAATGTGATGTATCCCGACACAAATCTCAGTGTACCGGATCCATATTACGGCGGAGAGGAGGGATTCGACAAGGTATTTATGATGCTGGAAAGCGTCTGTGAACTCATCGCCGCCTCTTACAAAGCGCAACAATGAAAGGCACTTTATATTTGTTCCCGGTTTTACTGTCTGAAGAGTCGGGTCTCTGCGTGCCGGCTACCAATCTGGAGGCAGCAGATTGCGCGGAATGCTTCATCACTGAAAATGCGCGAAGTGCCCGCCGGGCGCTGCGCTCCATGGGTTGGCAAGGTGATTTCAATTCCCGGATCTGGTTCGATCTGAATGAACATACCAGGGAAGAAGAACTCTCGGGCATGCTGCAACCCTGCAGGGAAGGAAAGCACAGCCTCCTCCTCTCAGAGGCAGGATGCCCTACCGTGGCCGACCCCGGCTCGCGGCTGGTATTGCTTGCGCATTCAGAAAATATCCCGGTTAAAGTACTCATCGGACCCTCCTCTGTGCTGCTGGCCTTGATGGCCTCCGGACTGCAGGGTCAGCGATTTACCTTTCATGGCTATCTTCCTAAGGAAAAAGATCCCCGCTCCCGTCTCATTCGGCAAATGAATATGGATGCGCAGAAAGGAAGCACCCAGATTTTCATTGAAACGCCTTACCGCAACAATCGCCTTCTCGAAGAATTAATACGAGACCTTAGCCTGGATACCCTTCTCTGCGTGGCATCCGAACTTACATCTCCATCGGAAAATATTCTAACGCTTCCGGTGAGAGAATGGAAAAAAAGAAAATACGATTACAATAACAGACCGGCTGTTTTCCTTATAGGCTCCCACTAACTCCGCCCTACTCCACTCCAACCAGCTCCACATCAAAGATGAGCGTGGCATTGGGTCCGATCTTCGGAGGTGCTCCATTGGCGCCGTAACCAAGGTTCGGCGGGATAACCAACCTCCATTTATCTCCGATTCTCATTAGTTGAAGGGCTTCGGTCCATCCCTGTATCACCGGGTTAACACCCAGCGTAAATTCGAAGAACTGATCCCGCTCCACCGAGGAATCGAAAATGCTTCCATCCATCAGGTAGCCGGTATAGTGCACTTTAACCTTTTTGCCTTGTGCTCCCTGGGTACCGTCTCCTTTTACCGCCACAATGTATTTCAACCCGGAGGAGGTTGTAACGGTATCCTTCCCAACCACATCGTAAGCGACCGGCTTTACTTTTTTCTTTACACTCACCAACTCCACATCATAGATTACATCCGTTTTGGGTGGGATGGGACCGCGGCCTCCTTCCCCGAATGCCAGCATATAGGGTAGAATAATGCGAAACTTCGCACCCTCTGTCATGTTCCCAATACCTTCATCCAGTCCGGGCAAAGATCCGCCCAGATTGAACTTAATGGTTTCGCCGCGCTCCACAGAGGAATCAAACATTTTACCGTCCGGCAGGTAACCGGAGTAGTGGATCGTAACAATATCGCCCGTCATGGGTGCAAGGCTATTACCCTTTTGTACGATAATATATTTCAGTCCGGAGGCTGTCTTCACTGTATCCTTCCCTTTGGTGTTAAAAGGTCGGAGACCCGGTGTAGTTTCAAGGAGTTCAATCTCGAATTTAAGCGTTGAATGAGGAGGAATAGCACCGGCTTGCTGATCCTTGTAACCAAGGTTAGGAGGAATAATTACCTCGATCCTGTCGCCTTTTCCCATCAGAAGCACGGCCTCCACGAAACCGGGGATGGCGGAAGAAACATTGGCTTTAAATTCCCAGGGTGTTCCGCTTTTACGGGTATCCTCCATCACTGAATCCTTCTCTGTTTTAAGTACATAATGCACCTTGCACTTATCTCCCTCCTCTACCCGCGGAGACTCCCCATGCGCAATAAAACGGTACTGAAGCCCGCTGGCTGTTTTAATAAACTCACCAGCTGCCGAATTCTCCTTTACGGTTGTTTTCTTCTTTTTCTTACCCTGTGAATACACCCCAACCGGAACCAGAAGGAGAAGGGCAACAACTACCCGGATCATGTTCAGTTTTTTCATGTGCTGATATAAAGAGCCTATTTTACTTCGACCAACTGAACCTCAAACAGCAAGGGGCAGTAGGGAAGAATGGAATACATACCGCTCGAAGGGCTGATGGAACCCAGAGAATCGTATCCGAGTTTAGAGGGAATCAGCAGGGTAGCTTTTCCGCCTGCGTTCATCAGCGATAATCCCTCCTCCCATCCTTTGATTACCGGATCGGTACCCAGTTTGAATTCGTAGGCCTGCCCGTGATACTCAGACGCGTCGAATATCTCTCCGTCTACCAGCGACCTTCCAACATACTCCACAACCACTGTACTGCCCTTCATCGCTTTCTTTCCCTTCCCTTTCTCGTGTTCGATAAAATGAAGACCCGATGCCAGTGCCTTCGAGCTGATTTTATTGGTGGTAAGATATTCGTCAATCATTTTAAGTTCGTTTTCCTTATTCCATGCGCTCTGGCGCTGAATCTCCTCAAGGTAGGCATCATACTTTTTCTGCTGCTCTTCCTGCATCTGCTGGGCAGTCATCACTTTTATTAGTTTCAGCTCAAATGTGAAGTAAGTTCCTTTAGGGAACTGAACCGATGAATCTTTCTGCGGCAGTGTTTTATAAATCGAATCGGCCGATATGCGAAAAATTGCGCTGTCTCCCGCAGCCATCATCATGATGGCTTCCTCGAGCGAGCCTTTGAAGAGCGACTGGCGGAGCTGGAAGGTAACGCTTCCGTTGGGACGTTCTCCGTCCCAGGAACTGAACAGAACACTGTCCTCGGTATATTTATTGATCAGCCGTAAAAACACGTAATCACCCACCTGGGGCCGATCCGTATCACCTGACTGGGTGATAAACTTGTAGTACAATCCATTTTCAGTTTCTTCAAAACCCTCGAATTTTGAAGATTGACAGGTGATCAGGAACATTACAATTCCAGTCACCATCAGGGCCCTGCTCAGATTCATTTTTCTTTTTTAGGTGTAATTCGTTCTATTTCGTAAACCACCGGTGTGGACGGAGGTACGGTTCCGTTTGAGGACCCGTTTTCCCCGAATGCGAGATACGAAGGTATAATTATTTTTGCTTTGCCTTTCTCCCGGAGTTTGCCTATTGCGATCTCTAAACCCCGAATGACCTGCATTTGCTCGCCCACGGTAAATTCCAGGGTGCCCCGGTCGAACACTTCACCTCCCAGGAAACTACCAGAATACCGGATGGCCACCCGCTCTCCCGCAACCGGGAATTCACCCTTACCCTTTCGGGTGCGTATCATGTACAAGCCGTTCGCGATGGTATCAGGAATCCACTTTCGTTCACGGATAAAACGGGCAATGAGCAGATTCTCCTGTACATCTCCTACTTCAGATATTTTCACCATTTCCCGTTCGTATTCCCGCCGTGTACGCACTTTCACCAGACGAACATCCACGCGCAGCCCATTATCATTCGAGAGCATGCGCATTTCCTCGCCCAATGTAAGCTCCGGGTTGGCAATCATGAAGCTGGCGCTGTCGCCTTCCTCCAGATTGCGCAGCAGGGCATTGAGCAATACCATTCCGTGTCCTGCATTTTCCAGGCTGGAGGTGAGCCCGAGCGGAAAAATTTCCGGAGAGGAGAACAGAACATGTCCGGACCGGTTAAAAACCTTCATATGATAGGTTACGATATCCGAATCACTGGGAACCCGCTGCCCGTCTGTAAATGAAATAATCTTCAGGTAGACATTGTTCCCGATATTGGTATATCCTTCGAAGGAATTCCACTGGCAGGAGCTCAGCAAGAGAATGAATATGGCAAACTTAAACCTCATTTTTCCACTTTCATAAGACGGATGTGATATACAACGGGTGCCAGGGGTGGTATCTTTTCCCAGTCGCCCAGCAAACCGTGCGCCAGATGAGAAGGCAGGATAAACACGGCCTTATCTCCCGCACGCATCATCTGAATTGCCTCGTGCAGGCCGGTTTCCACGTAGTCCTTTCCGACAACTACTTTAATCGGGCCGGTGGAGTCTGAAGAATAGCAGACATCTCCGCTTTCGAGCAGGACAATTTTATATTCGATGGTAGCCACGGTTCCGGCAGCAGCCGTATCACCCGAGCCCTTTTCCTCGAACATGTAACGCAATCCGGTTCCGCTTGTCTTCATGTCCCATCCCAGATGATGCACCTTGGCGTCAATAGCATCTGATTCCTTCTGACGCAAGATTCGATTGGCATCCACCAGCTGGTCCGTGACCACTTTCATACCCGGATCGTATTTCTCATCCTCCTGTCCGCAGGACGAAAGCACCGCCATCAGCACCACGTAACAGAGCGTTCTCATTGTTGAAATTGGCTGGGGTCCTGTACCACCTTTTCGAAAAGCTCTACCGCCTGCGCGAGAGTGGTTTTCATGTTTCCGCCGGCCGCGTTGCGGTGTCCTCCTCCGGAGAAATATTTCCTTGCCAGTTGATTCACGTCTATGTTCCCTTTTGAACGCAGGGATATCTTTACTTCATTTTCCTTTTCCATGAAGAATGCTGCGAGCCGCATTCCCCGCACCGAAAGGGCATAATTCACCAGCCCTTCCGTATCACCCATACGAAAACCGAAACGTTGAAGTTCCTCCTTGGTTAGCGTTATATAAGCACAATTAACTTCTTTTAATATCTTCATTTTTTCTGACAGGGCATACCCGGTGAGTCGCAGACGGTTATACGAATTACCATCGTATACCTGTTCATGAGCAAGCCATGTCTCCACCCCAATTTCCTTTATATACCCCGCGATAGCATGCGTATGGGCAGAGGTAGAAGGGAAACGGAAGGAAGCAGTATCCGTCATGATCCCGGTATACAAACACATGCCTGTGTTTTTACTGATCCGTTCTTTTTCACCCATACCCTCAATGAGATCAAAGACCAGTTGTGCGGTGGAACAAGCCTTTACATCATGAAAAAGTAATTCTGCAAAGGTCTCCGGTTGCTCATGGTGATCGATGAGCACTTTGAATGCAGGGCTTGCCTTCACGGCTTCACCTGCCTCACCGATCCTTGAGAGCGTATTGAAATCCAGGCAAAAGATAATCTCTGCATCCATCATTCGCTTACGGCACAATTCCTTTTCAATACTGAACACTTTAACAAGTTCCTGGCCGGGAAGCCAGGCAAGGAATTCGGGGTATTCATTGGGGGCGATCACTGTTGCAAAATGTCCGGCTTCGGACAGGTGATTGGCCAGCCCGAGCGACGATCCCATGGCATCTCCGTCGGGGTTCATGTGCGTAACAATAACGATCCGTCGGGAAGAACTCAGTCGTTGAGCAAGCGAGGCAGTGGCTGAATTCATAAGGAATTCAAATTTACGATTTAAGGCGGGGAAACTGCCTCCGGAACAGAACTATTTGTTATTTTCGCGGCACATTTTTTCACAAAAAATCAACAATTTTTACTATGGGAGGAAACAAAACATTTACCATGATCAAGCCGGACGCCGTGGAGAATAATCACATCGGTGCCATTCTGGCAAAGATCAATGGAGCAGGATTTAAGATCGTGGCGATGAAATACACCCGCCTAACCAAAGAGAGAGCCGGGCAATTTTACGCGGTTCACAAGGAGCGTCCATTTTACGCGGATTTGTGCGAATACATGAGTTCGGGTCCTATTGTAGCGGCCATTCTTGAAAAAAGCAATGCCGTTGAAGACTTCCGGAAGCTGATTGGCGCAACCGATCCCGCAAAGGCAGAGCCCGGTACAATTCGAAAAGAATTCGCAAAGTCCATCTCTGCCAATGCCGTTCACGGTTCCGACAGTGATGAAAATGCCCGCCTGGAAGGCAGCTTCTTTTTCTCCGGAACAGAGCAGTTCTGAGCCAAAAATATCGTATCTTTATACCCACATCCCGTTCCCCTTTCCGGGGGCCGGGATTTTTTTTAAAGCGGTTGTAAATGGAGGTATTTTCACTTAGCTTTGTATTCCTATGAAAAAGGCAGGACTTATCGTATTGATCAGCAGCACATTGTTTCTTTCCTGCAAGAACGATCTGGAGGTAATTGCACCCTACCAGGAGCAAATCGTTTCCTACTGCCTGCTGGATCCCTTCGACAGCGTACATTACGTGAAGGTGACGAAGAGTTTTTTGGGAAACATGGACGCCTACCAAATGGCCGCCTATTTTGATTCAGTGAACTTCCGACCCGGAGAGATCACCGTTACCATCGAAAAAATGCAGGGCGAAAATGTTCTACAAAGCATCCCGCTGTTTATCGATTCCACACTTCCCCGGGATTCAGGAGTTTTTTCCTTCCCGAAACAATATCTGTATAAAACCAATACTGCTATAAGCGGCGACGGATCGGAATACCGGCTGAAGGTTCGAAAGAACGAAGACGGGAAAGAAGTACGCTCCCGTGCTAAAACTGTGGAACCCATCACGGTGGTTTCCCCCCTTCCCAACCAGTCCCTGAATCTCTGGGGTTCCTTTCCTTACAAAAGCAAATTCCGCTCTGCGCGGAACGGAAAACTTTTTGCACTGACAGTACGCATTCATTTCAAGGAAAAGTTCGTCTTTGATACCACACAGGTTTCCACACGGTATATCGATCTGCGCTTCTCGAATCACACCGCTTCCAATCTGGAGGGAGGGGAAGAATTCAGCGAGATCCTCGACAGAGAAACATTCTATAAAACCATCGGCAACCATCCGGACATAGCAGACAATCCCAATATCGTGCGCCAGTTCCTCTACCTGGAATTTATTTTTTCGGCCGCCGCCATTGATTTTTCGAATTACCTGGAAGTAGTCTCCGCAGCGAACGCCACTTTTGGTGAAAAACCTGTTTATTCCAATATTGAAGGAGGGTACGGTCTCTTTTCCACCCGGCGCACCCAGCGTATGCCCAACATCGGGCTGAATGCCCAGAGCCTGGATTCACTCAAATATGGAGTGTATACCTCAACAAAAAATTTCCGCTGATGTGGCGTAAAATATCCGCTCAACTCACGGTGGTAGTATTGTCAACTCTCCTGCTCCTTCCTGCCTGCAAGAATGACATAGACATCATCGCTGACTGGGAAGAAACGATGGTCATTTTTGGTATTCTGAATCACCGCGACACAGCGCATTACGTTAAAATCAATAAAGCCTTTCTTGGTGAAGAGGACGCCTTTATGATGGCAGGAGTTTATGATTCTGTAAATTATGCGAATCAGCTCACGGTTTCGCTGGAACGCTGGAGGAATAATCAGTTGCTGAGCACTCATGCACTCTCGAGGGATCTCAGCGTTCCGAAATCTCCCGGTATTTTCGCTTACCCGAACCAGGTATTATTTAAAACCACCGATGCGATCTTCAATGATTCAGAGTACCGGCTGAAAGTGATCAACAGCGAAACCGGCATGGTAGCTACCGCAAAAACCAACCTGATCGGAAACGGATTTTCTATCACTGAACCGATTCCTGCACAAAACTTTGTTAATTTTCTGAATACCGTTTCAACTTTCAAGGTCAAATGGCTGACCGGTACCGAGGGGCGCATCTATCAGCCGGTCATCCGCTTCTTTTTCGTGAGAAAAAACAAGATCACCGGAATAAAAACACAGGACAGTGTAGACTGGGTATTCCGTGAACAACGATCCTCCACTTTGCTTGGAGGTGAAAACATGATGGAAGAATTTATGGGAGAATTATTTTACCGGTGGATCGGCGTAACAGTAAAAAACCCAAATCAGGCTGAATTCCTGATACCGGGAAAAATCACGGACTCAGGACATCACCTGGATTTTCTTTTGTATGCCGGTGCGGAAGAAATGGCTACCTACATTGAAGTCAATCAACCTTCCACCACTGTAATGATGGAGAAGCCGGTTTACACCAATATCACCAATGGAATCGGACTCTTTTCTTCCCGGACTTATGCGCTGAAAGCGAATGTGGAATTGCTAAACACCACCTCCCGCTGCCTTGATTCGCTCTTTGCAGGGCAATTCACCTACCAGCTTGGGTTCTGCACGGAGAATTCGCTCAGCCCGTACTTCTGTCAGTAAGCCGGAATGCATCTTGCGAAAGAATGACAGCCTGTCATTCTAAATCCTGTATTCTCAGCTACTTAAGCCCAAGCCTGTCATTATTGCATACGAAATTCCAATGGCACATGTATTGAGAACGGGTTAATGTAAAATTGTAACTAACAAAACAACATATGGGAAAGATCATCGGAATAGACCTGGGAACCACGAACTCGTGTGTAGCCGTAATGGAAGGAAACGAACCAGTGGTTATCGCTAACAGCGAAGGCAAACGAACCACTCCCTCCGTAGTGGGATTTGTAAAAGACGGAGAGCGGAAAGTGGGCGACCCGGCCAAGCGCCAGTCCATCACAAATCCTGTGAATACAGTTTATTCTATAAAGCGATTCATGGGATGTGCATTTGGTGAGGTAGGAAAAGAAGTGAGCCGCGTACCATATAAAGTAGTAAAAGGTGCGAACGAAACGCCCCGCGTGGAAATTGAAGGACGCCAATACACTCCACAGGAAATCTCGGCTATGATTCTTCAGAAAATGAAGAAAACGGCAGAAGATTTTCTTGGTCATGAAGTAACGGAGGCTGTAATTACAGTACCCGCTTACTTCAACGATTCACAACGGCAGGCTACCAAAGAAGCCGGCGAAATTGCAGGACTTACCGTTAAGCGCATCATTAACGAACCCACCGCCGCTGCACTGGCCTACGGACTCGACAAGAAGGGAAAGGATATGAAAATAGTGGTGTTCGACTGTGGTGGAGGTACGCACGATGTATCTGTGCTTGAACTGGGTGATGGTGTGTTTGAAGTGAAATCCACTGACGGCGACACTCACCTGGGCGGTGACGATTTTGACCAGAAGATCATAGACTGGCTGGCGGATGAATTTAAAAAAGACGAAGGGCTTGACCTCCGAAAAGATCCCATGGCTCTTCAGCGTTTGAAGGAAGCTGCAGAGAAGGCGAAAATTGAATTGTCTTCCTCCACTTCTACAGAAATCAACCTGCCATACATCATGCCGGTTGACGGCGTTCCTAAGCATTTGGTAAAAACACTCTCACGGGCCAAGTTTGAGCAACTGGTGGATGATCTGATCAAAAGAACCATCGCACCCTGCGAATCGGCTTTACGGAATGCAGGTATGGGCGTGAACGATATCAATGAAGTAATCCTGGTGGGAGGTTCTACCCGTATTCCTGCCGTGCAGGCCGCGGTGGAAAAATTCTTCGGAAAGGCTCCATCCAAAGGAGTGAACCCGGATGAAGTGGTGGCCGTGGGAGCCGCAATACAGGGTGGCGTACTTACCGGAGAGGTAAAAGATGTACTTCTGCTGGATGTAACTCCGCTTTCACTGGGTATTGAAACCATGGGAGGCGTATTTACCAAACTGATTGAAGCAAACACCACCATTCCCACTAAAAAAACAGAAACTTTCTCCACGGCAAGTGATAACCAGCCCAGTGTACAGATCCACGTACTGCAGGGTGAACGTCCGATGGCAAAAGATAACCGTCCGCTCGGAATGTTCAATCTGGATGGGATCCCGCCTGCACCACGCGGTGTACCTCAGGTGGAAGTAACCTTTGACATTGACGCCAACGGCATTCTGAATGTCAGCGCTAAAGACAAAGGGACCGGAAAATCACACAACATCCGTATTGAAGCGAAGTCGGGTCTGAGTAAAGAAGAGATTGAGAAAATGAAGAAAGAAGCTGAGGCGAATGCCGACTCCGATAAAAAAGTTCGGGAAGAAGCAGATAAGCTCAATGCGGCAGACGGTCTCATCTTCCAAAGTGAGAAACAGCTGAAGGAATACGGCGACAAGATCTCTACCGATAAAAAAGAGGCTATCCAGAAATCACTGAGTGCTCTGAAAGACGCGCACAAGGAGAAGGATCTGGCGAAAATCGAAACAGCCATGAATGAACTCAATACCGCATGGCAGGCGGCCAGCCAGGAAATCTACCAGGCGCAGCAGAATGCACAGCAAAACACAAGCACAACAGCTGATCAGAATGCCAATGGTGAGAAAAAAGACGGCGAGGTGACAGATGTGGATTTCGAGGAAGTGAAGGACGAGAAGAAATAGTAGGCAGTAGGCAGTAGGCAGTAGGCAGTAGGCAGTAGGCAGTAAAAGATAAGCGGCCCGTCATCCTGAGTGGAAACGAAGGAGGGTCGCTTTTTTCATATCTTTACTTTCATGAGGAGATGTTTGATCCTGTTTGCGTTGATCCCCGTTATTACTTCTGCACAATTCTTCCGTGGCTTTGGTGTCATGGGTGGTTTGACACTCAGCAAGCAGAAGTGGATTCTCAGTTATGTTGATTCCACCGGAGAGAACAGCACCACCGATAAAACAAAACATAAATTCCTTTGGGGATTTAACGGGGAATTGTTCGCAGAGTTCGGGAACTCAGATGTGGTACGCTGGAGAACGGAATTTGAATACGACCGGAAAGGCACCAAGCACCGCGACACGAAAGAAAAGAACAAACTCGATTATATTTCCTGGAATAATTTTCTGATCCTGCGGGGAGAACTTTTCTCCGGCTATCCGTATTTTCTTATCGGACCGCGGCTGGAATACAAATTCATTCAGTCAACCCCCTCGGTGCCGGAGGGCTTCAAACCCCTGCATGCCTCCTGGAGCGCAGGGGCCGGATTCGAATTGATCACATTTGGTCCGATCAAACCTTTGATCGAGGTCCATTACAATCCGGATGGTGATCACTCCATGGTGAAGAAATACGATACAGGTACGTTGGATAAATGGGCCATCCGCAACCGGGCCTGGGAGTTACGCCTCGGCATTGTGATCCGGATCAACAATAACAGTTGTCCGCCGGTGTTTAAGTAAAATTTCAGGCTTGGTCTCTCCACTTTGCCGCTGACGAAATACAGAGACACAATCCTCAAAAAAGATAAAATTGTGATCGTGAAGTGAAAAACTCTGTGATCATACTAGCTTGCAGTTTTATGCTATCCAAAACAGGAAACGCGCAAACCAATCTTGTGCCGAATCCGAGTTTTGAAAATTTGGCAAATTGCCCCACGGGGATCAGTCAGTTGTACAATACTACGAATTGGCTCAACCCTAACAATTGCACCCCTGACTTCTTTCACCAGTGCGGAATTTCAGGCGCAGGAGTTCCAAATAATTCATTTGGGAATCAAACCTCTAAGACCGGACTTGGATACTCTGGCATATACAGCTTCAATAAATTCTTTATGGAACGGGAATACTTACAGATTAAACTTAATGACACCTTGGACCTTGGAAAAATATTTAGTTTCATTCTGGGTAAGCTTATCTGATAATTCGAATTACATTACCGGAAGTTTAGGTGCGCACTTGTCTAGCATTCCAATCTCCGGAGTGAATTGTGCCATCTTACCTTTTGTGCCTCAAATTTTAAATCCACAATCAAATATTTTAAATTCAAAGTCAAATTGGCAATGTGTTGTGGATACCTTTTACGCATCTGGAGCTGAACTTTACCTCACAATTGGAAATTTCAATCCCGATTCAACTTCAGACACGGCATATGTAGGGGGAGGATTTATCGATGGGGCACACTACTACATCGACGACGTTTCCGTCATTGACATTGGTTGGGTGGGAATTGAGGAAACTGGAGATTCCCCCCACATCCATATTTTTCCCAACCCTAGCACGGGCACAATTACGGTTGATGGTGAACCTGCGAACAAAGGAAAGAGGTATTTGGAGATCTATGATGTTCTTGGAAACAAGATTTTAACGACAGTACTTGTTAATAAAGAAACCCAAATAAATCTTTTGCAATCCGGCTTACGCAGCAGAATCTATTTTTACAACATAAAAAGCGAAGGGAATGTTGCGAAAAGCGGGAAATTAATCCTGAGCACCGAATGATTACCGACAACGAGGTATCCATTATGCTGCACCACTCCCAATAGAACGATTGTGCACTTCGACCCCCGCAAGGCTCCGGACTCAGGATATTAATCAAAAGACTGCGAGCTGCTTGCCGCTTTCTGCACCAGGATCTGGTATTCTTCCGGAGTGAGATCGTTAAAGAAGAAATTGATCGGATTCACTTTGTTTCCGTTTCGGATCACTTCGTAATGCACGTGAGGTGCGGTGGATAAGCCCGTGCTTCCCACATACCCAATTACCTGTCCGCGCTTTACCTTTTGCCCGGGGTGCACATTGAACTTGGTCATGTGCGCATACAATGTCTTGTACCCGTAGCTGTGATTGATCACTACATGGTTCCCGTAACCGGAAGCAGCAGCATCTGCACGCTCCACCACTCCATCCCCCGTTGCATAAATGGGAGTGTTCATAGGACAGGCAAAATCCATACCCGGATGAAACTCGGAAGTTTTATAAATCGGGTGAGTACGCCATCCAAATCCACCGGGAGCATGCCTCAGTGATTTATTCGAAACAGGTTGTATGGCCGGAATGCTCGACAACATCTTTTCCTTGTTTTTCGCCAGCACCACTACTTCATCCCAGGACTTACTTTGTATATACATTTGCTTCGCCAGCTTGTCCAGCTTCTGAGATGTTGAAATAACCAAAGCACTGTTCTCATAACCTTCAAGCTCTTTATACCGGTCAATTCCGCCAAATCCCGCACGGCGAACATTGTCCGGAATGGGTTCCGCCTCAAAAATAATTCTGTAAATATTATTATCACGCTCCTGCAGATCACTCATTACCAGGTTCATGCGATCCAGCTTCTTATTCATCACCTCATATTGCGCCCGCATCCGCTCCAGTTCCCTGCGAAGCTGCTTCTCCTGAGGGGAATCAATGATCCGGAAAGCAATGGAAACCGTAATCACCGCGAAAACAGCTCCGGTGGCCAGGTATCCCAATATCTTATAAAGCCTATGCTTCCACCCAACCTCAACCTTCTCATATGTGAGGGAACGCGTGTTAAACTTGTACCGGATCTTAGACATTAAATCGCAACTTACTGATTATCAAGCTCTAATCAAATTCAAGATAACCAAAAATACACTATACTTTCAATTCTGTCAATGGTATTCCAAAATGGAGTAGACCGGTTCATTCCGGAGCCACCGGTGGAAACGAGTTAAACATCTCACCAGTCCCTATAATTAACTTGGTTCTGCAAACTGCAACGTTACTTTTGCCTGACCAATTAACCAAACGCGGCATTAATACGGCTGGTAACCTATTATGCGGGGGGCGGCGATACAGTCCCGAGATTAAGGTTTAGTGTTCATCCCGCATGACCCTGTCCTGCGGGATGTTTTTTTACCTTTGCTTCCCTGATGAATTCTGTAAAAGTACGGGAGCAGTTCCTATCGTTTTTTAAAAGCAAGGCACACGAGATCGTCCCTTCCGCCCCGCTTGTGGTGAAAGACGATCCCACCCTGCTTTTTACCAATGCCGGTATGAACCAGTTCAAAGATTGGTTTCTGGGCAACAGCACCCCGAAATTCAAGCGTGTGGCTGATACCCAGAAATGCCTGCGGGTTTCCGGAAAGCACAATGATCTGGAAGAAGTGGGTGTAGATACCTACCATCACACCCTGTTTGAAATGCTGGGGAATTGGAGCTTTGGAGATTACTTTAAGAAAGAAGCTATTGAGTGGTCATGGGAACTGCTGACAAAGGTATATGGCATCCCGGCAGAACAATTGTACGTAACGGTTTTTGAAGGAAGCAAAGCAGATAACCTGGCATTTGACCAGGAGGCGTTTGACGCGTGGAAAAAATGGATCCCTGAAGAACGCATCCTGAAGGGAAATAAAAAAGATAACTTCTGGGAAATGGGAGATGCCGGCCCATGCGGTCCTTGTTCTGAGATCCACGTGGATATCCGGGATGCAGCTGAACGAAAGAAAGGCGATGGTGCCAAACTGGTCAATAGCGGTCACCCACAGGTTATTGAAATCTGGAACAATGTGTTCATGGAATTCAACCGGAAATCCGACGGCAGCCTGGAGAAGTTACCTGCCCGGCACGTAGATACAGGAATGGGGTTCGAACGGCTTTGTATGGTTTTGCAGGGGAAACAGTCTTCCTACGATACCGATGTGTTCCAGCCGCTGATTAAAAAAGTTGAAGATCTCAGCGGTCTGCGTTACAAACCGGCGGACACTTCCCGTACGGCCGAAATAGTGAACATTGGGATGCGTGTGATCGCAGATCACATCCGTGCCATTTCCTTTGCCATTGCCGACGGACAATTGCCTTCCAATACCGGAGCAGGCTATGTTATCCGGCGAATCCTCCGGCGCGCGGTACGGTACGGATATCAGAGTCTGGGACTGAAGGAAGCCTTTCTTCACCGTTTGGTTCCCGTGCTCTCCCATCAGATGGGAGACGCTTTTCCTGAACTGAATGTTCAAAAAGTTCTCATTGAAAAAGTGATCAGGGAAGAGGAAATTTCCTTCTTTAAAACACTGGAAAACGGATTAAAGAAGATTGACCAGGTATGTATTGACCTTGTGAACAAGAAAGAAAGTCAGGTTGACGGGAAGACCGTATTTGAACTGTACGACACGTATGGATTTCCCGTAGATCTTACAGCCCTCATTGCCCGGGGGTACGAACTGAAAATTGACGAAAAGGGCTTTACAGGTGAACTGGATAAGCAGAAAAAACGCTCCAGAGAAGCAACGAATATAGATACCGGAGACTGGGATCTTAAAAAGGAATTTGAACCAACTGTTTTTGTTGGGTATAGTCAAGATCAAGCAGAAAGCCAGATTATACAAATGCGTACGGGCTCCAATAAAAAAGGGGTGTTTCAGCACATTGTCCTTGACAAAACACCTTTTTATGCAGAGTCAGGGGGTCAAGTTGGAGACACAGGAAAATTAATTGTTCAAGCGGATGATGGGGCTACCGTGCAAATCATTGACGTTATTGATGTCAAAAAAGAAAATAATCTTTTAATACACATCACAGCTCCTATACATATTCCTTTCCCTCACAAAAAGATTATTTCAGTTATTGATTCCTCAAGACGAAATGAGATCAAAAAAAATCACAGTGCCACTCACCTTCTGCATGCCGCATTAAGAAAAGTTCTCGGAACCCACGTAGAACAAAAAGGGTCGCTTGTGAATGAGGAGCATCTGCGGTTTGATTTTACCCACTTTTCAAAATTAACAGATGAGGAAATTCAAAACGTGCAGCGCCTGGTCAATACGATGATCCGGAAGAATGTGCGTGTTATGACTGAAGAAATGCCGCTTGAGAAGGCAAAGCAAACCGGTGCCATGGCTTTATTCGGCGAAAAATACGGAGATAGTGTGCGAGTAGTGACCATGGACAAAGATTATTCCATAGAACTCTGCGGCGGAACTCATGTGAATGCCACCGGGGAGATCGGATTCTTTAAGATCACTTCTGAATCTGCTATCGCTGCCGGTATCCGGAGGATAGAGGCTATCACCTCCGAGAAGTCAGAGGAATATGTGCAACAGCATCTTGATCTCATTCATAAGATCAGGGAAGTTCTGGGGAATTCCATTGACCCGCTTAAATCCATCACTGAACTCCGGACCTCGCATGCCGAGCTGAAGAAACAGGTGGAATCATTCACTGCTCAGAAAGCTAATCAGATAAAGAAGGATCTAAGATCCAGGATTAAGAACCAGGCAGGAATTCAACTTCTTGTAGAAAGGATTGATCTTGATTCTGCAGACGCTGTTAAAAACATTGCCTTTGAATTTAAAGACACAGAGAAAAACATGATGATAGTACTCGGGGGTATTATCAAAGGAAAACCATCCCTCACGGTTGCCATTTCCGAAGATCTGGTTAAAGCCAAAAATCTGAATGCCGGCACCATTGTTCGTGAACTGGCCAAAGAAATCCAGGGTGGCGGAGGCGGACAACCCTTTTATGCCACCGCGGGAGGAACGGATACGAACGGACTGGAGAAGGCACTGGCGAAGGCGCGGCAGTTATTCTAATTCTTCAGAAACTTCACTGTTCGGTTGCCCGACCGCGCACAGTAAATACCGGGAGCAAGGTTCGACAGGTAAATCAAGCCGTCGGAAGAATATCCCTGCAATAGTTCCTTACCCTGAATATCCACCAATAAAATGTCTGCTCCCGGTTGGATGTACAGGACGGAACGGTCAGAATCGAAGTGAATCAGGTTCTCATCAGAAGAAACATCTCCGGTTCCTACAAGTGAAGGCATTACAGTGATCATAATATCCCTGCTCATGGATCCCACCAGAACACTGTTCTGGTATTCACTGATCTTCAACCCAAAAACAGATATCTGTCCGCAAAGGGTAGGGTGAAGAAAAATATCCCCGTTAGCTGTGTTCAGGCTAATTGGCGTTTGCGTAGTAAGAAACTGGGAGAAAGTATAAGGATTCGTGTAGGTTACCGTTCCTGAGGCTGTCCAGCAGCTCATCCCATCGTCCCAGGGCGTATAGAATGAATAGACCAGCGAATCTCCGTCAGCATCGCTGGCAGTTTGAGTGAAAGAAAGAGCCTGGTTACAGCAGGCATAAGCTACAGGGAGGGCGGAAATAACCGGACTGGAGTTAACAGGAGAAGGGGAATTATTCAGTGTGGCTCTAACATTCATTCCCATAGAAAGCGGGTTATTAATAGTAGTAATAGATCCGCTGCGGCAACAGATCTCTGTATAGAATGTCCAGTCGGAGCAAGCTTGTAACGAAAAAGTATCAGCGAACACGAACTCTCTTATACCCGGGTCGGGGCCGTTGGAACACATGGAATTGGGCCAGGCACAAGCGGGAAACACGGGAGTACCTCCCGGATTAAGAACCGGTAATGTCATAGATAAAAAAGTTACATTGCAGGAAGGGGCGCAGCCGTTCACAAACACCTGATTGATCTGAATGGTGCTGCTGCAGTCAACCCAGTATTTAACCTGGAAACGGTAATTGCTGCCACCCACGTATTTGTAAGTCAGTTCACTTCCCACCACATGCGTGGCGGTGATGCTGAGTCCTGTAAGCACAAAAACAATGAGGAATAAAGAACGCATAAGAGAGAAATTTACACAAAGTTAAACAAACGAAAAAGATATAACAATTGAAAGTTGACCTACTCATTATTTGATCAGAAATTTGAACTGGATATCTCCTGAACGAAAAAAATACATTCCCGGATTCATGAATCCAAGGTCTATTTCAGCTTCATTTCCGATTGTCTTTACCAATGCTAATCTTCCGGCGGTGTCGTATATCTCAATGATCTTGTCCTTTAATACTTCGAGTCCGACTAAAATATTGCTTTCGTCATCCAACCAAATCAGTTGATTCGGGTACTGAGGAATCTCTTCTCCGAGAATAAGGGGGGTCACCAAAATGCTCACATCCCGCGTCATAATCCCAACCAGGTTCCCTCCCCTGTACTCATTAATCTGTATTCCAAATACAGAACTTTCACCACAAACCGTAGGATGCAGGAACAAATCTCCATTCCCCGCATTTAATGTAATCGGTGTTTGTGTGGTTATAAACTGCTGGTAAGTAAACGGAGGAGCATAGGTAATCGTATTGGAAGGAATCATACAGGTCATGCCATCTGTCCAGGGATGATACAGAGAATATACAATGGAATCCCCATCAGGCTCATTGGAGATTTGAGGATACGTATGCGCAAGATTGCAACATGCATAGGTCACCGGGAGGGAAGTAATAGCCGGAGCTGAATTATCCGGTGCTACCTGCGCATTCAGCATGGCCCGAACGTTCATCCCGGTTGTCAAAGGATTTGTGATATTGGTAATCGCGCCGTTCCGGCAGCATAGTTCAGTGAAAAATGTATAATCAGGGCAATTGCTTAAAGAAACAGTTCCACCGAATGTGTATTCCCTGATTCCTGCATCCGGGCCGCTTACACATACTGAATTCGGCCAGGAACAATACGGAAAAACAGGGGTACCTCCAGGATTGAGCACAGGAAGAGCATACGAATTATTAAAACTACATGTAAAGGAGCATACCCTCATCATGACACTCGTAATGGGAGCGGAGGGGGCACAATCCACCCAGTATTTCACTCTGAAATAATACTGATTATTTCCAAGTCCGCTATAGGTGATCTCACTTCCCACCACATGCGTGGCGGTGACGCTGAATCCTGTCAGCGCAAAAACAATGAGGAATAAAGAACGCATAACTATGTATTTGGTACAAAGCTAAGAAAATGCCGGACAAGTATCAATCAAACAGGATTCATGATGCCTGTCATAAAAAAAGCGACCCGGAGGCCGCTCAAATGTTCTCACAACGGAAAAATCTATTGCAGTTACCTCCAGAATGCACACACTGACCCTATACTTATCACGCATAATTTTTTGTGTTATCAGTCGGTCAAAGATACAGTGCCCCCGCTGATCAGTGCACCTACGCACCTGGATTTCTGAACCGGCAATGAATCACTTTGAAATGATTGCCAGGATATTCCAAAGGGGCGGTAACCTTTCTACCTATACCCGTTATATTTTAAAACAAGCTTATGAAACACCTCGTTCTTTTTATAATGCTGGGGCCGGCACTGGCTTTTTCCCAGCAGGATGCTCAATTCACTCAATTCCATCGCGATCGCTTGGCTTTTAACCCCGGGCATTCAGGAATGAGCGGCATGCGCTGTTTTGGTATGCATTCCCGCTCGCAGTGGTTGGGATTTCCGGGAGCGCCAAAAACATACACCGCCTGGTTGAATGCCTATATTCCCGCCTTGAACAGCGGCATAGCGTTGCGGCTGACGCGCGATCTCCTGGGGTTTGAACGCAACAACCGGCTGCAGCTAATGTTTGCCAGACATTTTACAATAGGCAGGGGGCGCCTGGGTGCCGGAGCCGGCCTGAACCTCATTCAAAAAACACTGTCCGGCGACTGGATCGCCACCGACGGTACAGGTGGAGATCTCTCCATACCCGCCCCGCGTATTTCGGACTGGCTCACCGGAGCCGATGCAGGAATATGGTACCACGGAGCAAGGGTTTACGCCGGTCTCTCCACTACTCAGGTTACGGGAGGTACTTTCACAGAAGGTCACGTACGCTATACTGCCACCCGGCATTACTTTGCCTCAACCGGAGCCCGGTTCTTTATTCCTGCAAACCGCGACCTTGAAGTACGAATGCATTTCCTGGGAAAAAGCGATGGCGTGAGCACATCAACGGACCTGACGTTGGAGATATGGTGGCGTTCTCAGTTTTACGCCGGAGGCGGATGCAGGCCGGGCGATGCCCTTCTGATCACTGCGGGAGCGCGAATCGGTGCGTTCAGCATCGGTTATTCCTATGATGTAACCGGGTCGGCTCTCCGGAACCACTCGTCCAATACCCATGAACTCAGTATCCGCTATTGTCATCCCATAACCATACGCTGTAAATGCCGCTCCACGGATAATCCCAGGAAAATGTGGGGCGACCGTACTTCCCGGCACGGCCGATGCAGCGCTTCGGCAGTCTCCTTCAACACAGACTGGTGAACAAACAGGGAATTCCTCTTAATATGCTTTCCGGGGAATAGTTAATTTCGGTCTGTGAAAAAGTGGATGGAATTTCTCCGCGACCGGCACGAAATGCTTTTCAAAGCATTTCTGCTGGTATTCTCCATTAGCTTCCTTGTTTATCTGTTACCCCGGGAGGCCAAATTCCGTTATGAGATCTCCAACCTTGCAGGAAAGGCCTGGCCGTACGAAAACCTCATCGCTCCGTTTGATTTTCCCATCCTGAAAGATCCGGATCTGGTAAAAAAGGAAAAACAGGAGGCCATTTCCTCTGCCCTTCCCGTTTTCCGGAAAGAGAACCAGGGTAATAAAAATGCGGAGGACTTCCGGCTGGCAGTGAGCAATGGGCCATTGGCCGAAGATCTGAAACCGCAGGAAGTGAACTTACTTTCCGCACTCATTGATTCTGTTCACCGTGCCGGCATCCTCCTGCTCCCCGATTCACTTGCCGCTAAAAGCACACCTGAAACCCGTATCATGGTGCTTACCGGAAACTTCGCAATGGAGAATTCCGTTGGCGAATTCTTTACGATCCGGACTGCGGCCGATTACCTGGCCAACCGTCTCCCATCCGGAATCCGGAACCGGGATGAGATTCTGGATCTCATGGAAGATCACCTTTCACATACCATCCTTTATGACGCGGAAACCACAGAAAAATTCCTGCGCGACGCACTGGCGCAGGTATCGCCAACCGCCGGAGGAATCATGAAGGGCCAGAGCATCATTGATCGCGGCGATCTTGTAACAAAAGACAAGGTGCTGGCCCTGCAGTCGCTGAAAGCCGAATATGAAAAACAATCCGGCACCAGCAGCAGTGTGCTGTTTATCCTCGGTGGTCAGTCACTGGCCGTTGTTATTCTGCTGACACTGCTGGCCGCTTTTATCATTCTTTTCCGGAAAGATATTTATGCCAATACGAACAAAATATTTTTCATCCTCCTGCTTTTACTTCTCATGACCCTGATGACCCGCATTACTATTCATTACGACTTACTGCATTATTACCTGCTTCCCTACTGCATCATCCCGGTCATTATCCGCACATTTTACGATACCCGGCTTGCACTCTTTGTGCATCTCGTGACCATCCTCATGATCTCTCTGATGCTGCCGGCCCCGTATGAATTCCTTTTCATACAGTTCAGCGCAGGAACCGCTGCCATTTTCAGCATTGTAAGTATGCGCAAACGCTCCCAGATCTTTATTTCTTCAGCGGTTATCTTCACCAGCTACTGTGCATCCTACGTAGCCATGTCGTGGCTGCACGACTCCGGTATCCAGGGACTCACTACCGATCACTTCATTTCCTTTGTCGTAAGTTCTTCCCTCACGCTCTTTTCCTACCCGTTGATCTATGTCTTTGAACGAAGTTTCGGATTTGTATCCGACGTAACGCTGTTGGAGATCTCCGATACCAATAGCCCGCTCCTGAGAGAACTCGCATCCAAAGCTCCCGGAACTTTTCAGCATAGCCTGCAGGTGGCAGATATAGCAGAGGAAATTGTACGTGAGATCGGCGGAAATACACTGCTGGCACGCACCGGCGCGCTGTATCACGACATAGGAAAAATGGAAATGCCCCTGTTCTTTATTGAGAACCAAACCACGCAGGTGAATCCGCACGAGGACCTTGATTTTGAGGAAAGCGCACGGATTATCATTTCCCATGTTATCCGCGGCGTAGAACGGGCACGGAAACAGGGCATTCCCGACGTGGTCATTGATTTTATACGTACGCATCACGGAACCACCACTACCGGATTCTTCTTCCGGTCGTACCGAATCAACAACCCGGAAGGTACTGCAACGGAAAAAGATTTTCAGTACCCCGGCCCTCTTCCCTATTCCAAAGAAACGGCCGCCGTTATGCTTGCCGACTCAGTGGAGGCATCGGCCCGTGCCATGAAAAAACACGATTCCGAGGCACTGGATGAGCACGTTGAACATATTGTAAACGGGCTCATCTCCCAGCACCAGTTTATGAATGCTGACATCACCTTCCGTGATATTACCGTAATTAAAAAGATCCTTAAAAAGAAACTCGGAAATATTTATCATCAAAGACTGGAGTATCCGAGATGATGAATTGTAGCCATCTTTCGTTTCAGCACCCGCAACTTCAGCGGTGTGATGTGGAGATGTGAAAAGGAAGATCTTCAGGTTTCTTACTTTTTTCGTATATTTATAGAATGAAAACGATAGAAAAAGCCGTGGATAAGTCAATGAAATTCATAGACTTAGAAAATGATTATGGTGCGCATAATTACCATCCCGTACCCGTTGTTATAGAACGGGGTGAGGGCGTATTTGTCTGGGATGTGAATGGAAAGAAATATTTCGATTTTCTCTCGGCTTATTCCGCCGTAAACCAGGGCCATTGTCATCCCCGCATCATCCGGACTTTTGTAGAACAGGCAAAAAAACTCACACTCACCTCACGTGCATTTTATAACGATTGCCTGGGGGAGTATGAAAAGTTTATCACACACTACTTCGGTTACCACAAGGTGCTCCCAATGAACACCGGAGCAGAAGGTGTTGAAACGGCAATCAAGCTGGCGAGGCGGTGGGGCTATGAGAAAAAGAATATTCCGGATCAGCAGGCTAAGATTGTGGTTTGTGAAGGGAACTTTCACGGACGTACTATCACCATCGTTTCCCTTTCTACAGATCCTGATTCCAGAGGAAATTTCGGTCCCTACACCCCGGGCATTATTCAGATTCCGTACAATAATGTAGCGGCTCTTGAAAAAGTGCTCAGCGCGGATCCCACGATCGCAGGATTTTTAGTAGAACCGATCCAGGGAGAAGCAGGTGTAGTGATTCCGGATGATGGATACCTGAAAGCTTGTTATGACCTCTGCAAAAAGCACAACGTTCTGTTTATTGCCGATGAGATACAGAGTGGATTAGGCAGGGTTGGAAAGCGTTTAGCCTGCGATCATGAACATGTGCGACCGGATATTCTCATTCTTGGAAAGGCCCTTTCCGGAGGAACCATGCCGGTTTCTGCAATCCTCGCTGACGACGAGATCATGCTGTGCATTAAGCCCGGGCAACATGGATCTACCTATGGAGGAAATCCCCTCGCCTGTAAGGTAGCCATAGAGTCCATTAACGTGCTGGAAGAAGAAAACATGATCGGCAATGCTGAAAGGCTGGGCAAAATTTTATCGGAAGAACTGAAAAAGATCCGATCCTCCAATCCGTCTCTTGTAAAAGAAGTGCGCTCCAGAGGATTGTGGGCCGCCATGGTGATCAATGAAAAACCCGACCGGGGCGCATGGGAAATATGCCTTGAGTTAATGGAAAAAGGGTTGTTGGCAAAACCTACTCATGGCGACACGATCAGGTTTGCGCCTCCGCTTTGTATCACTGAGGCACAATTGTTGGAGTGTCTGTCAATTATTAAGTCGGTAATAAGAAATAAAGTCTGATCCTATGTATACAAAAATGATATTAACCGTGATCGCAGTAGCGCTTGTTACCCTTGTGATCCAAAATTTTTCAGAATCAAAAGTGGCTGATGCCGCATCCGTTCATGAACTGAATCAACTTTCGGTAAATGCCGACGGAACCCTGAATGTTCGCCTGGTGGAAACCGATGTGAATATCAAAAGCATCGGAGGCAGCTCGGTGTACGGTGCCATTCCTGTGAATTTGAAAGAACTCAATGGAAGCAGCATCTCCAGCTATGGTATTCCGGTGAACATAGAGAGCATTAATGGCTCTTCCGTTTACGATGCCATTCCCGTGAAAACCAAGCAATAAGCTGGATTTCATTTCTTTCCTTACTTTAGAGGAATGCTCCGGCGGACCCTCCTCTTCATCCTGCTGATTCCCGCTATTCTGCAGTCACAAAACGTGTTTGTAGACAGTCTGGAAAAAGTACTGAAACACGCCAAAGATTCGCAGCGTGTGGTAATACTTTCTCTTCTTACCGCTGAGCTCAGCACACAGAATCCAACCAAAGCAGAGATGTATTCTGCGGAAAGTTACGGGCTTGCCAAAAAACTCAACATTCCTTCCTTAATTATCAAATCGGCTATTTCCAGGGGCACGATAATGAATATCCGCGCTGATCATGCCGGCGCCTTACAAGTAATGCTCGATGCACTGAAAGTGGCAGAGAAATACAATGATAAGTCCGGAATCGTTTCCTGCCTTTCTGCTGCGGGATACTGCTATCACCGGATGAGCGACTGGAAGACCTCCCTTCAGTTCTTTCATAAAGCGCTAGTATATAAGGACTATGCGGATAAACGCACGCTTGGGAACCTTTACAACAACATTGGAAATTCGCTCTTCTATCTTAAGGAACTGGACTCCGCCCGGTACTACCACGAGAAAGCCCTGGATATACGCACATTGAACAACGACATGCGTGGGATCTCCTACTCTCTGAATAACATCGGACTTATCCACAACGATAAAAAAGAATACGACCAGGCGATTGATTTTTTCATCCGGTCGCTCGTTATCAAAGAAAAGATCGGCGAAAAGAAAGGAATCGCCAGCGGAAATATCAACATCGCCGACGTATACCGGAATCAGGGGAAATTTGAAAAAGCCGTTAAATACGCCGAAAAAGGTATCCAATATGCCGATGAGGTGGGAGCGCTGGATTTTCTCATCAGCGGGTATGATGTGGCAGCCCGCTCCTGCGAGGGGTTGGGCAACCATAAAAAAGCTTCCGAATACCTTCATAAGCTGATCCTTCTCAAAGACAGCCTGGTGAACATGAATTCTGCTAAGAAAATGGCCGAAATGAAAGCCCAGTATGAGAGCGAAAAGCAGCAGGAGCAAATTGCATTAAAAGAAGAACTGATTCAAACACAAGATCATAAAATATCCCAGCAAAAACTTTTCATCTGGATTGCCTCGTTGGGCGTATTCACTTTGCTCGCGCTCGTATTTTTCAATTACAGGAACTACAGGAAGAAGCAGGAGCTGTTTAACAAGCTTGCGCAAAGCAATGAAGTGATCGAACGGAAGAACAAAGACATCACCGATTCCATTCGATATGCTTTACGCATTCAGAATGCCATTCTTCCCGATCAGCGGGTGCTCGGGTCGCAGATGCCTGACCATTTCATTTATTATAACCCCCGTGATATTGTCAGTGGCGACTTTTACTGGTTCCACCATTTCGGTCCTGTCACCCTCCTGGCTTCGGCCGATTGCACCGGACACGGAGTACCCGGCGCCTTTATGAGCATGATCTGCGTTCAGCTGCTGAATCAAACAGTCGGTGACACCAACATCACCTCCCCTGAACAGGCCCTGGGTGTTTTGGATTCCGGAGTAAAAAAAGCCCTTAGCCAAAGCGGCCTGGATGAGTCATCCGACGGGATGGATATTGCCCTTTGCGCCATTCACACAGACAAAATGAGATTGCAGTATGCCGGTGCCTTCCGGCCCCTCTACCTCGTCCGCAACGGTGAGTTTTACGAATACAAGGCGAATAAATTTTCTATCGGCGGACATGTGGACCGAAGCAAGTCGTTCAAAGGCCATGAGATCAATCTGCAGAAAGGCGACTGCATCTACATGTTCACGGATGGTTATGCAGATCAGTTCGGAGGACAGGAAGGAAAAAAATTCATGATGCGAAATTTTAAAAAACTTATTAAGGAAATCTGGTCAAGGCCCATGCAGGAACAACACCGCATCCTTCATGAAACATTCAGTAATTGGAAAGGAACGTTCGACCAGGTAGATGATGTTTTAGTTTTGGGTGTGCGCATATGAAAAAGATTTCCCTTTTTACAGCTACTTCCCTGGTGATCGCGAATATGATTGGTACCGGGGTATTCACCAGCCTCGGGTTTCAGCTCTTTGACATTCAATCTCCATTTGCGATTTTGCTTTTGTGGATTACCGGAGGGTTGCTTGCCCTATGCGGAGCCTTATGCTATGCAGAACTTGGATCGGCCCTGCCGCGCTCGGGCAGTGAGTACCACTATCTGTCGCACATCTATCATCCGGTGGTGGGTTTTATGTCGGGATTCATTTCCATCACGGTCGGATTTGCAGCTCCGGTGGCCCTTGCAGCAATGGCACTGGGAGGGTACGCGCACCAGGTTTTTCCCGGTCTTGAACCCACTTATGTGGCAGCCGGCGTCATTTTATTGCTCACTGCCATACATGCCACCAGCGTTAAAACCGGCAGCGGGGTGCAAAATATATTCACCGTAGCGAAGATCCTGCTTATCCTCTTCATCATTATTGCCGGCTTTTCATCCGACGCACGTGCGGGCATATCCATCCTTCCCGTGGAGGGAAGTTCTTCCGAAATTCTTTCGGCAGGTTTCGCCGGAGCGCTCTACTGGGTATCCTACTCCTACTCCGGCTGGAATGCCTCGGCCTACATCGCAGGAGAAATAGAAGACGTTCAGCGTAACCTCCCCAAGTCCTTGCTGAGAGGAACCCTCTTTGTTACCATTCTTTATGTGCTTCTCAACTTTATTTTCCTTTACACCACTCCGGCCGATGCCATGCGCGGACAGATGGAAGTAGGATACGTGGCGGCCGGATCCATTTTTGGTGCCGATGGAGCCCGAATCGTCGGGATGATTATTTCAATCCTGCTCGTTTCCTCTGTAAGTTCTATGGTAATGGTCGGGCCGAGGGTAGCAATGGTGATGGGAGAGGATACCCGCAGCCTGAAAGTACTTGCTACCAAATCATCCCAGGGCATTCCATGGATCGCCGTTCTGCTTCAGTCGGGCATAGCCTTGCTGCTGGTTTTTACCGCCTCCTTTACATCGGTCCTGGATTATATAGGGTTTACACTCAACGTGTTCACTTTTCTTACCGTGCTGGGACTCATCCTCCTCCGCATCAGAGAACCGCATCTCCATCGCCCGTTTAAAGTCTGGGCGTTCCCCTTACCCCCGGCGCTCTTTCTACTTATCACCGGTTGGATTCTATACTATGGTCTCGAACGTAAACCAACAGAATCCCTGATTGGTCTCGGAACCATTGCAGCAGGTGCCCTTATCTACTTTATTGATTACCTTCGCAGATCAAAATTTAAACCGAAAAAGAACACGATTGCTTAAATACCCATGACTTTCCCTTTATGTGCCGCAATGGCACGAATACCCCTCCTCACAAGCGTAATATTTCTTGTACTTGTTTCCTGCGAACCGGCAGAACAAGTTTCTCCGTTACCCGGAACATCTATTGAAACGCCGGACAGTGTACCCGCTGTACAAACAGACAGCATGCCTTTACCGGCTATCCGTTTCGACCCTATTTATGATCAGGTCGCCTCTTATCTCTGCGGACTTCCGGTGCTATCCGGCTCACTCGATAAGAAACTTACCACGGCCGCCGAATGGAAGAGCTACGCACAGCGGTCATCATCCAGATGGAAACAATACGACAGCACCAGGGTTATACCACAGATAAGCTGGCGCAACCGCGAACTTAAGGAGTTGAACACCCGTTGTGAAAAACTGTTTTATCCGTTCTCCGGTCCTGATATTCTGAACGCAAACGTTTTCTTTCCTGACGCAAAAGAATATATACTTGTCGGGCTGGAACCGGTAGGAACAGTACCCTTCATTGGAAGGGACACAATAGATACCCTCGCGAATTATTTCCGATCGGTAGAAACATCGCTCTTTTCCATTTTAAAATTCAGTTTCTTTCGAACCATTGCCATGAAATCAGATCTTCATAAAGATCAGGTGAACGGCACCATTCCACTCCTGATGATTTTTCTTAAATCAAGAAAAAATGAGATCATCAGCATTAATAAAATGAGTATTGACGCCACGGGAAAACTGAGCGAAAAAGGCAGAATACCGGGGGTGGAGATCCGGTTCCGGAAAGACAGTCTTCATCCGGTACAAACCATGTACTATTTTTCTACTGACCTGTCGAACGGAGGACTGCTGGAGAACTGGAAAGAGTTTAAACTTTTTCTGGATGGGATGGGAAGAGTGAACACTTATTTAAAATCCGCTTCCTATCTCATGCACAATGCCTTCTTTTCCACCATCCGCGAAACTATTCTCCGTCAAAGCGAATATATACTGCAGGACGATTCCGGCATCCCTTACTACTATTTTGATGCAAAAAGCTGGGATATTCACCTCTACGGAAAATACAAAGGCACGATCCCCCTGTTTTCCGAAGAATACCAGCAGGATTACCAGGATGCATTTGTTGCAGACTCCGTGGCCGGAAAACTGAGCCCTCTGCCATTTGGCATTGGCTACAAGTGGAAAGGAGGCGAATCCAATCTGCTTCTGGCCAGCCGTAAAGCAAATTCAACACTCGTGATTCCGGCGCAGATTAAAAAAGACCCAAAGGAGAAGGGGCAAAAGTCAAAGGTTCCGGGAGAATGAACGCTTCTTTTAAGTATATTTAATCTCAATCTTGGCTCCTGATAAATCCGCCAATGCCGTATAAAGAAAAAGCAACCGAAAAACTATTCTACACCATCGGCGAGGTGGCAAAGATGTTCGCCGTAAACACCTCTCTGATTCGTTTTTGGGAAAAGGAATTCGACGTGATTCGTCCGCAGAAAAACAAGAAAGGGGATCGCCTGTTCACGAAATCCGATATTGACAATTTCAGGGTCATATTCCATCTTGTAAAGGAGCGAGGCTATACCCTCCAGGGGGCGAGAGAAAAACTCAAACGAAGCAAAGACGAGACGATTGCAAATGTGGAAGTAGTAAAATCACTGGAGCACATCAAAGGATTTTTACTGGAGCTTAAAGAAGGGCTCGGGTAAAAGCAGAAATTCAGATAGAACCGTATAAAATGTAAATTAGGGTCCAAAACAAGACACCATGCCAAAAGGAGTATTTTCCGTACCGCCACCTGTTAACGAAACGGTCAAATCCTATGCCCCCGGCACTCCGGAACGCAAGGAATTGCAGGCTATGCTTAAACGCCTTCGAGCAAAAAAAACCGATGTGCCCATGTATATCGGAGGGAAAGAAGTACGGGGAGAGAATAAACAGAGAATGTCTCCGCCGCATGACCATAAACACACCTTAGGCTATTTTCATAAAAGTGATAAAAAGCATGTACAACAAGCAATTGCCGCTGCTCTGCGTGCCAAACCGAAATGGGCAGCATTGGGCTGGGAGCACAGGGCTGCCATCTTTTTAAAAGCTGCCGATCTCATTGCAGGTCCGTTCAGGGCAAAACTGAATGCAGCAACCATGCTTGCGCAAAGTAAAAATGCCTACCAGGCTGAAATTGATTCCGCATGTGAGATCATCGACTTTTTGCGCTTTAATGTGTATTACATGCAGGAAATCTATAAGGAGCAGCCGGGATCCAATCCGGGAATGTGGAATCGCTTAGAGTGGCGCCCCCTGGAAGGATTCATCTATGCGCTTACACCGTTCAACTTTACAGCCATTGCAGGCAATCTTCCCACCTCCTGCGCGATGATGGGAAATGTGGTGGTTTGGAAACCCAGCAACACCCAGGTATATTCTGCGAATGTACTCATGGAGATATTTAATGAAGCAGGTCTACCAGACGGTGTGATTAACCTGATCTATCCCTCCGGTCCGGATGCCGCCGAAGTGGTCTTCAATCACCCCGATTTTGCAGGAATACATTTTACCGGAAGCACTGAAGTATTTCAGAATATCTGGCAAACCATCGGAAACAATATCCATAAATACAGATCTTATCCCCGGATTGTTGGAGAAACAGGCGGGAAAGATTTTATACTGGCTCATCCCACCGCACATGCTGCAGCTGTTGCTACAGCCATTTCTCGCGGAGCTTTTGAATATCAGGGACAAAAATGCTCGGCGGCTTCCCGCGCATATATTCCTTCCAATCTCTGGCCTGCAGTGAAGGAACAAGTGCTGAAAGACCTGAAGTCGATGAAAATGGGCCCCACCGAAGACTTTACAAACTTTATCAATGCAGTAATTGATGAAAAGTCGTTTGACAAGCTGCACAGTTACATCAAACAAGCAAAGAAAGCAAAACGTGCAAAGATCATAGCCGGAGGCAAATGTGATAAATCCAAAGGATACTTTATTGAGCCTACCATCATTCAAACCACCGATCCGAACTATGTAACCATGTGTGAAGAGTTATTCGGCCCGGTACTGACTGTTTATGTGTATGATGAGAAGCAATTTGATCAAACCTTAAAGGTGGTTGACGGTACGTCAAATTATGCGCTCACCGGCGCTATCTTAGCTCAGGACCGTTATGCTATTGAGCATGCAACGAAAAAACTTTCTAACGCTGCCGGAAACTTTTACATCAATGACAAGCCCACCGGTGCTGTAGTAGGGCAACAACCTTTTGGAGGCGCCAGAGGGTCGGGGACCAACGACAAAGCTGGAGCGAAGATCAATCTGCTGCGCTGGGTTTCGCCGCGTACCATTAAAGAAACATTTGTTCCTCCGGTGGATTACAGGTATCCGTTTTTACAGAAAGATCAGCAGGTTTAACGCAAAGCTCGCAAACAGCGCGGATACGCATCCCTGATATCCTTTCATCTGGTTCTAAATTAGAGAAAGATCAGCAGGTTTAACGCAAAGCCCGCAGAGAACTCGCAAAGTGCGCGGATACGCATCCCTGATATCCTTTCATCTGGTTCTAAATTAGAGCCGCATCTTTGATTGTCATGTGAACTTTCTTTGAGAATTTCGCTACATGACAGAAAATGACATCTCTTATACCGTTATCGGTTGCTCCATGGAGATTCACCGCCATCTGGGACCGGGCTTGCTGGAATCCGTGTACGAGAACACCTTGGCATTTGAACTTCGGACAGCGGGACTGGAAGTAAAACAACAACCCTCACTGCCGGTAGTGTATAAAGACGTCCGTCTTGATTCAGGATATAGATTAGATCTTCTGGTGAACAACAAAGTGATCGTTGAAATAAAATCCGTCGAGGTGCTGGCACCACTTCATCATGCGCAACTGCTTACCTACTTGCGTCTTTCAGGCCATAAGCTAGGCCTGTTGATAAATTTCAATACTGTGGTGTTAAAAACCGGAGTTACGAGGATTGTCAACAACCTGCAATAGTGAGGCGCATTCCCATGATGTTCATTTCTCTGATTGGCATCTCTCAAACTTTAACGCAAAGAACGCGGAGGTTACGCTAAGGACGCAAAGAAAAAGCATAATCTTTCGTCCCCTCTGCGAAACCTTTGCGTCCTCTGCCTGGAACCACTGATTAGACCCGCGGAGATAACATTACGCAAAGAAAGAAACATAATTCTCCGTCCCCTCTGCAAAACCTTTGCGTCCTCTGCCTGGAACCTCTGATTAGACCCGCGGAGATAACATTACGCAAAGAAAGAAACATAATTCTCCGTCCCCTCTGCGAAACCTTTGCGTCCTCTGCTTGGAACCACTGATTAGACCCGCGGAGATAACATTACGCAAAGAAAGAAACATAATTCTCCGTCCCCTCTGCGAAACCTTTGCGTCCTCTGCTTGGAACCACTGATTAGACCCGCGGAGATA